>JBGSMW010000039.1:0-81544 GCA_041739985.1 Draconibacterium sp.
GCAAATTTTAAGTGTTTCTGCTTTCGACAAAACACCTATCCGAGATTTACTTACCATGACTCAAGTCAATCAAAATGTCAAAGAACTACAGTATAATTTATTTAACAATATGTTTTAATTTTTAACGCACCAGCAGTGATGTGAAATAGTAACATCCTGTCAGAAATTTGTATTTCAAACTGCTTAACAAATCTGATATGTTTAGTATAATAAAATTGATTCTATTAACGTTCGCTGTTGCTTCAGCAATGTCAAATTCCGCTCAGCAAAATGATTCATTGAAATTTAAGTCTGATAAAGATGCTGTTAAAAATGTGGTTGAAAGATTTTTAATAGCTGCAGGCAACTACGATGTTGAAGCGATGCCGGCATTATTTTGTAAAAGTGCCAACATTGGAGGTGCTTCATTAAAAAATGGGAAATGGGATACCTATACAACAACGTTTGAAGATTTTTTGGATAACATTAAATCAAAAGAAAATCCAAAGAAATATTCTGAACCAGTGTCTGAGTTTACCATTTTCATGGAGGGAGGTATGCTGGCTTTTGTAAAAGCCGATGCCGTTTTATTCAGAAATGGAAAGCCACAATCGAATAATTTTGATTATTTCACCCTAATCAAAGAGGACGGAGCCTGAAAAATTTTAAACGGTTCCTATGTTTCAATACCAATTGAGAAATAAAACGAAGTTCAGAATCTCATCAATTTTTAATAAAATCAGAAGGGCTGCAACCAAACTGTTTTTTAAATGCACGTGAAAAATACGCCGGATCATTAAAATCAAGCTGGTAGCAAATTTCGGAAATCGTTCCGGCTTTTTGCTTTAACAGATCGGCAGCACGCTGTAAACGCAACGAGCGTATCAACTGTCCCGCAGGTTGATTAATAAGTGCATTCAGTTTTCGGTTAAGCTGAGATATACTCATATTTACAGCATTGGCAAGTATATCTGGTGTAAAATCCTGATTCTCAAAATTAGCTTCAATCATTTGTATAATCTTATCCAGAAAAACCTGATCGATAGATAAAACGCTTACTTCAGAAGGTTTTATAACGGTTGAAGTTTTGAATCGGGAACGAAGCAACTTCCGCTGGTTAATCAGGTTTTTAACCCTCACTACTAACTCTTTTGAACTAAAAGGTTTTGTGATATAATCATCCACTCCTGTTTCAAGTCCTTCCATTTTATCATCGAATCCAACTTTTGCAGTAAGCATAATAATTGGGATATGACTGGTACGTTCATCACCCCGTACTGCTTTACACAATTGAAATCCATTCAATTTAGGCATCATTAAATCCGTAACTATTAAATCAGGAACCGTTTCCAACGCAATAAGCATACCTTGCTCTCCATTTTCAGCTTGTTTAACCTGGTATTGATTTCCAAGCTGATCACAAATAAATGCCCGAACATCTTTGTTATCTTCCACAACCAAAACAATTTCGCGATTGTCCTTATATTGCTTTTCTGTTCCGGTAATCAGTCCTTCAGTTTCAACTATTTCGTCAGTCTGGAGTATTTCTGAAAAATTTTCAACATTCGGAATTTGCATTTCACCGGGTTGCTCAACTTTGTTTATTTCTCCTATTGGAAGTCTAACAGTGAAACTTGAACCCTCCCCTTCCCTGCTTGCTACTTTTACACTACCATTGTGCAACTCCACCAGTTCTTTCACAAGTGCCAAACCAATTCCTGTTCCTTCATAATTCCGGGTGCTTGAACTTTCAACCTGAAAAAACCGATCAAAAATATGTGGAATGTACTTATCAGGAATTCCGGTTCCATTGTCAGTTACACTAATTTCAACATTAAGTGAATCAATTGTCTTTACTTCAACTTCAACCTTTCCATTTTCATTTGTGTATTTTAAAGCGTTAAAAATCAGGTTGTAAAAGACTTTTTCCAATTTATCCAAATCAAACACAACGGGAATTTTATCAGATACAGATTTAAATGATAAAGTAATTCGCCTGAAAGCGGCCATCGATTCAAAAGAATATAAAAGACTTTTAAGAAAACCAACCATGTCGTATTGTGACGAATTAAGTTCCATATTTCCGGTCTCGAGTTTCGAAAGATCAAGCAACTGGTTAATTAACTTCAGCAAACGACGGGCATTCCTGTTGGCTACCTGCAATTTTGATTTTTCGATAGTGTCAATATCTGAAGTCATTACACTATCCACTTGTCCCAAAATCAGCGTTAAAGGTGTTCTAAATTCATGCGAAATATTTGCAAAAAACTGCGATTTCATCTGACTAATCTGCCGTAAAGAATCTGTTGAAATCTTTTCATATTTCAATTGGTTTTTGAGGTTAATTCTTGCCATTTCGTAACGGCGCACCATTAAAACGATATAAGTCAAACCCAGTCCGAAAATAATCAACGCAAGCCAGGTTCTGTACCACGGTGGCTTAATAACCAATTCAAGGGCAAGACCTTCTGAATTCCATACTCCATCATTATTTGATGCCTTCACCCTAAAAATATAATCACCGGGAGGTAAATGAGTGTATGTTACAGAACGGAGACCATCAGTGTTAATCCAATTGTTATTAAAATTTTCGAGCATGTAGGCATACTGGTTTTTTTCCGGAGCCGAATATTCGAGAGCAGCAAATTCGAACGTAACAATATCTTCTTTATGTGAAAGGACAATTTTTCTGGTTTCCTCTACTGATTTTTCAAGTAACCCGGGATTCTTTTTTAACGATAAATTTTCATCAGCCAACTTGATTTTAGTTAGTACAACGGGGGGAATATTTTTATTCTCTTCAATCTGATCAGGATAAAAATAATTTAATCCCTTAATCCCACCAAAGAATATTTCTCCGGTTTTGCTTTTAAAATAAGCGCCTGTATTGAATTCATTACTTTGCAAACCGTCATTTACATCAAAATTCCGAAACTCTCCCGACTGAAGATTAAACCGCGATAAGCCTTTATTTGTGCTTAACCAAAGATTATTTTGTTCATCCGCCAAAACGCCATAAATAACGCTGTTTGGCAAACCATTTTCTTCAGTAAAATAGAAAAAAGTATTTGTTTCTCTGTCATATCTGTTTAATCCACCGGTAGTGCCTATCCACAAATACCTGTCGGGGTACAAAGGATCAGCACAAATTGATTTAATCATGTTGTTATTCAAGCTGTTGGGTTGATCGGGGTTGTTTTCGAATAATTTGAAGGTTTCTGTTTCAGGGTTGAACAGAAAAAGCCCGTATTTTGTACCCAGCCACATTTCCCTGTTTGCACTTTGGTAAATTACCGGTCTCACCTGTTCATAAAATGTTGATGCTGAGTGATAGCTTATGGAATGAAAAATTCCCTTTTCGATATCGGTAAGTTTACACAAATATTTTTCTGTCGCAATCCATATGGCACTATCTAAATCCTGAAAAACAGTATAAACTTCACGTTGTGGTAAACCATTTATTTGACCTTCAGCGTGCTTATAAAGTTTCTGCTCTCCTTTTTGGATATTATACCGGAAAAGGCCTTCGGTTGTGGCGGCCCAGATATCTCCATCATAACACTGTATCATTGAAAACACAATTGTGTTACCAAAGGCAGTTGGCTCATTCGAACTTTTTTCAAAACTGACAATTTTTCCGGTTTTTCGCTCCCACTTGTACAAAACCTCAGCCCCTATCCAAACATCACCGAACTTATCTTGCAGCACTGATCGCACACTAAAACTTCCTGTTCTCGATTGTTTATCAGGAATAAAATTAATAACATTAAAACGGTTGGCTTTCGGGTCATAATAATCAATTCCCATCCCTGCCGTACCAACCCACAGCATATCGGTATTGTCAACAAAAACACTTGAAACAGTATTGAAACTGATGGTTTTGGAGTTAAAAGGGTCATGTGAGAACGAAGTATAGATTTCTTTTTTAGTGTCAAACCTCATTAATTCAGCAGGTGTGGCAAGCCATAAATTTCCATCTTTATCCTCACTCATTGCTGAAATACTTCCCCAACCATATCGAAACACATCATATTTATTCGGAAAATAAAGATAGCTACCGTCTGCACGGTTAAACTTTACCAAACCACCCAAAGTACTTACCCACAATGTACCATTCTTTGATTCAATAATGGAATAGATTGATTTTGAGGTAGAAACTTCCTGGGCAGCCGGATTTCGTGTTTTAATCAAATACTGGGTAAAAATATTCGTTTTTAAATCCATCCGACTTAACCCATTGCTTGTACCCAACCATAATAACCCCGTCTTATCAAAACAAACAGAAAAAATCTGGTTTCTACTGATGCTGTTTTTATTATCCGGATCGTTGAAAAACCTTTTTGCTGAGAAACTTAAATGATTGATTTCTTCGTTTACTTCAATTTTGAATAAACCATCACCATCGGTTCCTACCCAAATATTCCCCTCCGAATCTTCAGTTATTGCTTTTATTTCAAATACATCTCTCAGTAAAATTTTGTCCTTTCGCAGATCAACTCTGTAAAAGATTTCAAGTTTACGGTCGTAAACATTCACGCCACCATCGAAGGTTCCAACCCAAATCAAGCCGCGCTTATCTTCAAAAAGTGAGGTTATGTAATTAGCTGACAATGTTGTTGTATCGAACGGATTGTGTTGATAAATAACAAAATTATATCCATCATATTTATTCAGGCCATCCTTGGTACCAAACCACATATAACCTTTTGTATCTTTTATGATAGCAAAAACAGCATTTTGAGAAAGCCCGTCATTAATACTGATATGTTTAAAATTTATATCCTGCGAACTGCCGAAAAATGGAAATTGAAATAAACAGATCAGAAGAACAAAAATTTTTGTATTGGAGTTCTTAAACACCTCATTTAAAATTGACTTAAACCTCATTTACCAAAACTTAAAACTTACTTTAATTAAATTAAAATTGTTTGTAATCAGATTCTTGTGCCAATCTTTATGCTAGGTACATCAATAACGAATCAGCACAAATAAAGTTTAAAAAGTATTATATCTAGTTGTTTTATGTCAATTCTAAACTTTTTATATAATAATAATATCAAATTGTTAATACCTGTAAGTAAAAATTGTATTAAGATTTCTATCAATGTTGCCGTCATTTTATAGCCAATTTGTTTAGTTGTATTAAATATGAATAAGAAATAACCACGGATAACTTTAATCTCTCATTTTATAAGGAATATAATTTAAATTGCATAAAAAGAACTTTTTTTATCAGTTGGATTAATAAGTTTAAAAAGTAATTTATGGCAATTATAGTAGCATTAAAGCACAACACATTATACAAATACGATAGATTGATTAACATGGGTCCACATGTTATCAGGCTGAAACCCGCCCCGCACAGCCGTACAAAAATTCACTCATATTCTTTGAATATTGAACCAAAAGAACATTTTATAAACTGGCAACAGGACTCTTTTGGGAATTACCTTGCCCGTGTGGTTATGCATGAAAAAGTCAAAGAGTTTAAGGTTGAAGTAGAAGTTTTGGCTGAAATGACAGTAATCAATCCATTCGATTTTTTTGTAGAAGAATATGCGGAGAAATTCCCATTTCAATATGAAGTGCAAGACACAAAGGAGTTGGCACCTTATTTTGAGATTGACGAATACGGGCCTCTTCTAACAGAGTGGATTAAAAAGTTGCAACACTATAAAAACATAAATATCGTTGACTTTTTGGTAGCCATAAACCGTGAGGTAAATAAGGAACTGGATTACACAGTCAGACTTGAACCGGGAGTTTTTTCCTGTGAAGAATCATTGCAAAAAAAGTTTGGCTCCTGTCGTGATTCGGCCTGGCTGCTCGTGCAATCCATGCGGCATCTGGGTTTGGCCGCCCGTTTTGTTTCGGGTTATCTGGTTCAGCTTAAAGCCGACCAAAAAGCGATTGATGGTCCATCTGGTACAGAGCAGGATTTTACCGATTTACATGCATGGTGCGAGGTTTATGTGCCAGGCGCCGGGTGGATTGGGCTCGACCCTACTTCAGGGTTACTGGCCGGAGAAGGTCACATACCATTGTGTTGCACCCCTGCCCCGTCAAGTGCAGCTCCCATTTCTGGAGCAATCGATCAATGTGAGGTTGAGTTTTTTCATTCAAACGAAGTCATCCGGATTCACGAAGACCCACGTGTAACAAAACCTTACAGCGATCAGCAATGGGCTGAAATAATGGCTCTTGGCGATCAGGTGGATACTAAATTTGAAACAGGAGATGTCAGATTGACAATGGGAGGTGAACCTACTTTTGTTTCTATTGATGATATGGAATCGGAACAATGGAACACTGCCGCCGATGGTTTGGAAAAGCAGAAATTATCGAATAAACTACTGCATAATCTAAGTGAGAAATTTGGCGCAGGTGGTTTGTTTCATTACGGCCAGGGAAAATGGTACCCCGGAGAACCCACTCCACGCTGGCAAATGGCTCTCTACTGGCGAAAAGACGGGCAACCTGTATGGAAAAATAAACAGTGGCTTGCCGATTTTAGCAGGAATTACGGATATACCTATAAGGACGCAGCGAAATTTATGGAGCTACTCACAAAAAAACTAGGAGTTGATAAAAATAATATCGTTTCAGGTTATGAAGATATATTTTACTACTTATGGACAGAACGCAAATTGCCTGTAAATATCGATCCGACAAAAATAGATTTAAAAGATTCGCTTGAGCGAAAAACACTGATGCAGCAGCTGGACAGGGGACTTGAAGACCCTGCCGGTTTTGTAATTCCATTGCAGTGGGCTTACGAAAAAGAAGGATGGATTAGTTGTATCTGGGATTTTAGGGGTGGTAAAATGATGCTCATTCCGGGCAATTCGCAAATGGGTTACCGACTACCTCTTGATTCGCTTCCTTACGTTCCCGAATCAAAACGTCCGAAACCCGCCGAACGCAGCCTTTTTGATGAAACCCAGCAACTGGGTGACTTTCATCAGCATGTATTGGAAAGATCAAATGCCGATGCTGACTATTCAATTCCTGGAAATTTGCTTTCACCAAAAGAACATGTTGCCGAAGCAAAAGAAGACGACAAAAAGAACAAAACAAAACATTTACCTTTTCATGATAATAAAGAGAAGGAAAAAGAATTCAAACCTGAATATGAGGCTTTTACCATAAGAACTGCACTGGTTTCAGAAATTCGTGATGGAAAAATCCATTTGTTTTTACCTCCGGTTGAAATGATTGAGCATTATCTCGATTTACTTGCTGCCATTGAACTGACGGCTGAAGAATTGCAAATTCCGGTAGTTGTAGAAGGTTATGCCCCACCCAAGGATAAACGAATTGAAAAACTGATGGTTACCCCCGATCCCGGTGTGATTGAAATTAATATACATCCGGCAAAATCATGGCAGGAAGTTGTAAACAACTACAATATTCTTTTTGATGCGGCTTTGGAAAGTCGTTTGGGTTCTGAAAAATTTATGCTCGACGGAAAACATACCGGCACCGGAGGCGGAAACCATATTACACTTGGCGGAGTTACTCCTGCTGATTCACCTTTGTTGCGACGCCCCGACTTGTTGAGAAGTATGCTGGCTTTCTGGCAGCACCACCCAGGTTTATCCTATTTGTTTTCCACCGCTTTTATTGGGCCAACCAGTCAGGCGCCACGCGTTGACGAAGGCAGGCAGGAAATGCTTTATGAACTTGAAATTGCTTTTGCTCAGATTCCAAATCCTGGCGAGGGAGAAGTACCATTCTGGTTGGTTGACAGGTTATTTAGAAATTTACTGATTGACCTTACCGGAAATACGCACCGTGCAGAGTTTTGCATCGATAAACTGTATTCACCCGATTCTTCCACCGGAAGGCTCGGAATTCTTGAATTACGTGGCTTTGATATGCCTCCAAACAAACAAATGTGTTTGGTACAATTGCTTTTAATCCGAACACTTGTTTCATGGTTTTGGGAAAAACCATACAACGGAAAATTAGTTAGATGGGGTACCGAATTACACGATAAATTTATGACCCATCATTTTGTACGGGAAGATTTAAAAGATGTGGTTAGTCAACTTAATGAAGCAGGATACGCGTTTGATATCAATTGGCTTGAACCGTTTTTTGAATTTCGTTTTCCACACATTGGCCGTGTAAAATTTAATGATGTTGAATTGAGTTTGCGTACTGCCATTGAACCATGGAATGTTTTGGGCGAAGAAATGTCAAGTTCAGGAACTGCCCGTTTTGTGGATTCATCGATGGAACGAATTGAAGTAAAAGCAACAGGTTTAACCGGCGAAAGATATGCAGTTTTATGCAACGGGATGCGGATTCCAATGGCAAATACAGGGACAAAAGGTGAATTTGTAGCTTCGGTGCGATACCGTGCATGGCAGCCACCATCAGCTCTTCACCCAAACCTTGGTGTTGACACTCCGCTTGTTTTCGATATTTTTGATTTGTGGGTGGGCAAATCAGTAGCTGGATGCACTTATCATGTTTTTCATCCGGGCGGCCGTGCTTACGATACCTTCCCAGTCAACAGTTTTGAAGCCGAGGGAAGACGCGTTTCCCGTTTTTACAATGAAAATCATACACAGGGCACATTCATACCAAAAGAGGAAATCAGCAAAGAAATAAAAAGATATATCACTGAAAAGGAACACGATACAAATAAAAAGGTTGTAATTACTCCAAAAATAACAGAACCCGATCCTGAATATCCACACACATTTGATTTGCGAAAGTATAAGTTACAGAAATGATAATTATATTTAGAAAAACGGTGTTTTGCAATTGTTAAGACCTTTATTCAGCGTTAATTTTTTGATTGATTGATTGATTGATTGATTGATTGATTGAAAATTCAGATTTAAACGTCAAAATGTACAAAATCAGGAAGGTTGTCTGCTGCATCAATCAACATTTGGTTCCATTTTATTGCAGTTTCTTTTAATTCTTCTTCCGATTTCCGCAATTCCTGTATTTCGAAAGTTCCGTTTTTATACAGTGCAAAATCCACCGGAAAATCAACATCGCTTGCATTTTTGAATGTAGCATCAAAAGAAAGGTAGGCTGCTTTAATTGCCAGGTCGAAAGAAATATCTTCATGTAACAGCCGGCGTAGTATTGATTTTCCAAAACCTGTATTTCCTATAATTGTATATGGCGATTCATTTGAAGCTTCTACCCAGTTTCCTTCCGGAAATACTAAAAAAATGGTGGATTGCTTGTCTTTTGCGCATTGTCCACCTACTATAAAATGGGCATCGAAAAAGAATTTACTTTGTAACAATGGCTCCATATCTTCTGCCCGCGACTGTTTTACAGCCTTCCCAATCAAACTTGCAACTTTATACAGTTTATCACATGGAGTAACTTCCAATTCGTCTTCAAACAAGTGAATAACTTTATCACGGATAGAGCGAAGTCCCGATGACATGATGAAAAAAGAGCTACCACTATCCTGGTAAGTTTTAATCTTTTTCGAGGTAGAAACTCCCAATCCACTGCTAATGCGGGTATCAGAAAGGGCAACAACGCCCGTTTTACTTTTTATTGCAACACAAAATGTCATAAAATTATTGATTTGTAACTGTTACTGAATGTGAACTTTTTTGCAAGCCTGTGGTTTCCAAGATACCAATTATCGGGCTGCAATCGCGATAATCAGTACCATGCGCAATTTTAATATAATTATGGTCGGCAAGCAAATTGTTTGTTGCATCAAAACCTACCCATCCCAATCCGGGAATCAATGCTTCCACCCAGGCATGAAGCTGACTTGCTCCAATAAAACCTGTGCCCTGATTTAAGTATCCACTAACATACCGGGCAGGTATTTTGTTTTGGCGGCATATCGAAATAAACAAATGGGCAAAATCCTGGCAAACCCCCTTTTCAATTTTTAAAACCTCTGAAATAGGGGTATTTACATCGGTACTCTCAGGAGAATATTCAAGCAGTTGAAAAATATAGTTATTTAATTTCAGCAAATAATCGAAAACCTGAATATCGCCTGAATAAACAGGAAATGAAACATTTACCGACAATGGCATTTGTGTAAGTTCGGTTGATGAAAGGAAAATGTGATTATCAATTCTAAAATCGTTCGAATTAATAAGTTCAAATTCATCTTTTGGTAAAAACGGGCTAATATAGAACGGATTAAATTCCTGTTTCTGAACATTTACCGAAAGTTTAAACCAAAATTCGGTAAAAGGTTTTGTGATATAATATGAAATAATATCGAACCCGAAAATATTCTTTGAAACAAATATATCCTGATTATCAGAACAGATGTACTTGTAGTCTATCACTTTCTGCCCACTATTGTTTTCAGGGATTATAAGCAACTGAAAATTTGCTTTTCTGACTATCGAATCATATTTATTTTCGATAATGTATTCAATACTAAATTCTTCCATCAGAACGAAAGGTATTTTTTTTCAAATTCAGACCCAATTTCCATTAATTTTTGTTGTGTGGAATTTAATAATTTGTAAACATCGTCTTTAAATTCATCAAAAGAAAGGTATTTAAACTGTTCTGATAGTTTTCTGATTTTAAAATTTATCGTGTTCCCATCCTGATTCTCGTTTCTGCTGATTTTTTCTTCATACCGTCTTACTCCGTTTAAAGCATAAGTTACAGAACGCGGACAAGCTGCATTTAACAGTAAAAACTCAAGTACCTGTTCGCGGTTAGGGATTGAGCGGTAAAATTTCCGGTTCATGTCAAACGATTCAACGCAACGCAGCAGGTTCGACCATTCAAAACTCATTTCAGTTTCCGTATTTCCGGCTATTTCAATTTTATATATATCGTTCAGTTTTGAGTTGATTATCCTGATAATTTGTAACCCACGTTCAATGTACATTCCAAATAAAATCATTGCCCATTCTTCATCGTGTAAAAGAGTAGCGTAAATTTTACTTCCCACAATTGATGTTTGGTCCGATATCATTTGCGAAAAATCGAAAAGCCCGGTGGTTAAATAAATCTCTTGCGGATAGTTAATTACCAAGTGGTAATATTTATTAATGGCTTCCCAAAGGTCGGTTGAAATTGCGTTACGGGCACCACGGGCATTTTCCCTGGCACTGGTGATATTGCTGACAATCGAATTTGAATTTTTGGTATCAAGGCCTATTTTATACAATACGTCCCTCTCGTTGACATCTTCCATATCGAAAATTCCAGCCATATATAACATTGATTCCAATACAAATTTCCTGTCGTATGTTTTTAGAATTGGAGCATCCAGTGAGGAGAAATAATTTGCTTTGCTGTATCGCGCCAAATGATCAGCACGCTCAATATGACGCCCCATCCAATATAAGTTGTTTGCTACTCTTGATAACATAATTTTTTATTTTATTTCAGAACCATTAATCCAACACCCATGTATCTTTTGAGCCGCCACCTTGTGACGAATTTACAATCAAATTTCCCCTTTTTAAAGCCACTCTTGTTAATCCGCCTTTCAGAATGTACTCCGTATTTTTACCCATTAAACTAAAGGTGCGTAAATCAATATGGCGTGGTTCAAATTCCTTTGTTTCTTCAATAAATGTTGGATGAACTGAAAGACTCATAATGGGTTGGGCAATATATTTCCGGGGTGTTGCTTTTATTCTGATTTTCACCTCCTCAATTTGTGTGCTGGTTAAAGTAGTGCCTATTGTAATACCATAACCACCCGATTCATCAACAGGCTTAACCACCAATTTATCAATATTTTCGAGTACATATTTCATGTCATCTTCCCGTTCACAACGGTAAGTTCTAACATTGTTTAAGATGGGTTCTTCACCAAGGTAATATTTAATAATATCCGGAACATAGTTGTAAACTGCTTTATCATCGGCTACACCTGTACCGGGGGCGTTTGCAAGAGTTACGTTTCCGGCTCTGTAAGCATTCATCAGGCCCGGAACCCCAAGCATCGAATCTTTTCGGAAACAGAGTGGGTCAATAAATTCATCATCTACCCTGCGATAAATTACATCAACTTTTTTTGGCCCACGAATAGTTTTCATGTAAACAATATTCTTTTCCACATATAAATCTCTTCCCTCAACCAAAGGAACCCCCATTTTTTGGGCAAGAAATGAGTGTTCGAAATAAGCAGAATTGTACATTCCTGGTGTTACTACAACTACATTTGGCGAGTCTGAATTTGCCGGTTTTACAGTTTTTAAGATCTCAAGCAAATGCTCGGGATATTGATAAACTGTTTTTGCTTTAAGCTTGTTAAACAATTCGAACAATGATTTTTTAAGTGCCATTCTGTTGGACAAAACATAACTAACTCCAGAAGGGCAACGCAAATTATCTTCTAAAATGTAATATTCACCATCTGTGTGTTTTATCAGATCTGTTCCTGAAATGTGCGTATAAATACCTCCTTCCGGAGTAAAATCCACCATTTCTTTCAGGTAGTTTTTTGATGAAAAAATTAAATCGGCAGGTACAATCTTGTCCTTTAATATTTGCTTTTTATGATAGATATCGTGCAGAAAAAGGTTTATGGCTTTGTTTCGCTGAATAACGCCTGTTTCTAATTTAGCCCATTCATCATTTGGAATAATCCTCGGGAAAAGGTCAAAAGGAAAAATCCGCTCATTTGCTTTATTATCTTCAGAATACACTGCAAAAGTAATTCCCTGATTAAAAAATGCTGTTTTCACTTCGTTGTTAATCCGCTGGAAATCAATCAAACTTAATTGATTAAAACGTTCAGCAATAGTTTTGTAATGATCCTTTGGAACGTTTAAGTTTGTAAAAACTTCATCGAAATGCAGACTTTCAAATTTTTGTGAATCAAGGATTCCCTTCATCAATTGTTCCATATCCTTTTCTGTTATTTATTTTTAACTATTCCAACAATATCACAATAATAATCAATATTACTTTTCATAATGACACAATTATAGTTAATTTAAAATCAATTTGATATTTTACTTTTACAGTTGTACTAAATTACGCCACAATTAATTAAATATGAAGTGAATGTTAAGCAATTCACCAATGAGTTGTTAATTTAAAAAATATATCGGGATATCTAAGGCAACTTCCCAAATTCAAAAATCATTTTTAACAATAATTATTTGGCTCTAAAAATCTCATTTAAATAATCCTTTGTATTTTGTCGCATCAAATTATTCGGATATGGAAACTTCGAAAAAAATCTATGTTTTACTTGTGCTTATAACAACAGTTGTTGTGTTGATTTATGCACAATCCATTATTATACCGTTTATACTTGCGATACTATTTTGGTATTTAATCAGGGTAATTAAGATAATTATGTCAAAAATTAAATTTATGACCCGATTGCCTGAATGGATACTTACCTTAATTTCATCAATCATTCTAATGAGTATTTTATGGATTATAATAAACATAATTACCAATAACATCCAGCAACTTTCCAACACATTACCTGTATATCAGGCAAATATCAATAGAATAACGAGCGAACTTAATAGTCATTTTAATTTCGATATGGACTCGGCATTTAAGAATTTCACACAAAATTTTGAATTTTCACAAATCTTTACAGGAATATTAACTTCATTAACCGGGTTATTTGGTAATGCAGTAACAATTTTGCTTTATCTCATATTTTTAATACTCGAAGAAAACATGTTTCCCAAAAAAATCGAAGCAATGTATTCCAATAAAAACGAGTACGAAAAAATTAAAATTATTATTGGTAAAATTGACAAATCAATTATCAATTATATTGCTCTAAAAACTGTGATAAGCATGATTACCGGTATTTTAAGCTATTTTACATTGCTGTTTATTGGTGTTGATGCACCAGCTTTTTGGGCATTCTTAATTTTTATACTCAATTTTATTCCAAACATCGGTTCGCTAATTGCAACAGGTTTTCCGGCCATTTTCGCATTGCTTCAGTTCGGTGAATTTAAACCGGGGATTCTCGTACTTGCTTTCGTGGGATCAATACAACTTGTAGTTGGTAATTTTATTGAACCAAAAATCATGGGAAATTCACTTAATATCAGTCCGCTAGTTGTAATTATTACACTCATGATGTGGGGAGTAATGTGGGGAATTACAGGTATGCTACTCAGTGTACCTATTACAGTAATTCTCATAATTATCATGGCAGAATTTCCATCAACACGATCGTTTGCTATTTTGTTGAGCCAGGATGGAAAATTAAATACAGATAATAATTAACGTTTATAATATGAATAACATTCAAAAATTGCTTTTACTGCTTTTCCTTTTAAACAGCTTCATTGCATTTTCCCAGCCTAAAATTATTTTCGATACTGATATTGGAGGCGATGCCGATGATTTGGGAGCGATTGCCATGTTACATAATTATGTATCGCGCGGTGATTGTGAATTGCTTGCTGTAATGTGCTGGAGTGATGATGAATATGCGGTTCCGGCAATCGATGCTATCAATCGGTTTTATCTCCATCCAAACATTCCAATTGGCGTGCGAAAAGATGGAACTTCAACCTGCATAACTAATTACAACCAAACAGTTGCCAACAATTTTGAGTACAAATTAACTTACAACGACGTTCCGGAAACTGTTGATTTATATCGAAAATTACTTGGTTCGGCTGCTGATACCAGTATTACCATAATTACAGTTGGACCTCTTAAAAATATCCAACGATTATTACAGTCAAAAGCGGATAAAAATTCGCCATTGAATGGATCAGACCTGATATCGAAAAAAGTAAAAGAGTTTGTAATTATGGGTGGCAAATTTCCAAAAGGTGATGACGAGTGGAACTTTAACGGAAATATGCCCGGTGTTACAAAATATGTTTTAAACAATCTGAAAGTACCTGTTGTTTTTTCAGGTTTCGAATTGGGAGTACAAATAAAAACCGGTGCTATATTTAATGATATTGACACAGAAACTCCACTATACAAGGGATTTATGCATTTCAGCCAACATGCCCCTTGGATAAAAGATCAGTACAAAGGAAAAATATTGGACAATTCTACTTTTGATCAAACTGCTGTTCTATATGCGGTAAACGGAGGGGTTGATGTGCTTTGGGAGAAAATTACGGGAGGGTTTTGTGAAGCTGATGATAATGGAGGAAACCGCTGGGTGAAACGTGAAAATTCAAACCACTCATATCTGAAACTGATTGAAACACCAAAATTTATGGCCTTACTTATAGAAGCGATTATGCTGAATCGTTTTGATGAAATTGTTCCACCCGAGGAAAACTAATTAACGTTACTTCATTTAAAAATCATTCAAAAAGAAACCTCAATTAAAAATAAACAGATATTGAAAATAAACTAAACCCAATTAAAATATAACCGTATAGGTTTGTAAGCTATTAAATCCTAAAAAAACAAAACACCATGAAACACAAAACAGATTCGTTTAGGGAAATTACAAACTTGATGATTCAAAATCAGTCATTTGAAAGTTATTTTTCAAACTATTTCATGTCAAAAAATAACCCTGTTGCAGTCAATGAAAATTCCAGCCAAATTCCGTTTGTGGTTGAATGGCAAATGGAGAATGACAAACAGGATATTTAAGTTTGTTCTATTGATAATTATACCGACAGACAGTATTTTATGTGAAAAAAGAAAACCCCAACAGCAACTTTTATCGATTTTTGTAACCCGTATCAATAACAAAAAATTAAAAGAGGGTGAAGATTGAATTAATCAATTCATTTTATATTTTCAAGCACATCAACCAAATGTTTCCAGAATTTTCCTGTTGTTTCAATATTTAACCTTTCGTCGGGCGAGTGAGCACCACGGATTGTTGGGCCGAAGGATACCATATCCAGACCGGGGTATTTTTCCAGAAATAGTCCACATTCCAAACCAGCATGAATTGAACGAACAACAGGTTCAATTCCAAAGAGTTTTTTATATGAATCGACAGTTATTTTTAACACATCTGAATCGGGATTTGGCGCCCAACCCGGATAGCCATCGGAATGAACAACTTCAGCCTTTGCTAGTTTAAAAACCGATTCCACCATTTCGGCTGCCATATATTTCCTGCTTTCAATTTCACTGCGCTGGCTGGTGGTTATCTTTATTTTGTTTTCATCAAGAAACTTTACCGAAGCAAGGTTTGTGGATGTTTCAACCATTCCCTCCATGCGGCTGCTCATTTCCAATACACCATGCGGACATGCAAAAAGTGAATTCAGCAGGTTTTTACAGGTTTTGTTGTCAATTACAAACTCAGGTTTTTCACTTGTTTCAATTTTTAATCTTAATCCGGGTTCGTTTTTTTCAAACTCAGTTTTCAAATATGCTGAAAAAACATCGAAATCCTCCATAACTTTTTCTTTGAGGTTTGAAGAAACAGTTATAATTGCAAAAGCTTCTCTCGCAATAGCGTTCCGGAGATTTCCTCCATTAAAATCAGCAAGTTTTATGTCGAAATGTTGAGTGAGTTTCCAAAGAAACCGGGTTAAAATTTTATTTGCATTTCCACGGTTTTTATGAATGTCATCGCCGGAATGGCCGCCCAGCAAACCAGAAACTGAAATTTTAAAAGTCAATGAATTTTGGGGAACCTGTTCTTTTTCAAAACTAAAAACTGCCATTGTATCAACACCTCCGGCGCAACCAATAAATATTTCGCCTTCATCTTCAGAGTCGAGATTAAGCAAAACCGAACCTGATAAAAACCCAGGCTGCAAGTTAAATGCACCGGTTAATCCGGTTTCTTCATCAACTGTAATTAAACATTCCAGCTGTCCGTGTTTTATTTCTTGCGAATTTAAAACGGCAAGTTGGGCAGCAATACCAATCCCACAATCGGCACCAAGCGTTGTACCGTTTGCTTTTACCCAGCCATCTGAAATTATTGGTTCAATAGGGTCATTTTCAAAGTCAAAAATTTTATCGCTATTCTTTTCACAAACCATATCCATGTGTGTTTGCAAAATTACTGTTGGTGCATTTTCAAATCCAGGAGTTGAAGGTTTAAAAATCAACACATTGCCAATTTCATCTGTTCTAGCTTTCAATCCATTTTCCAAAGCAAAATTGAGTAGAAATTGCCTGATTTTCGCCTCTTTTTTAGAAGGGCGCGGCACTTTACAAATTTGTTCGAAATAATTAAATAAGGGTTGAGGAGCTATTTCATCCAATATCTTCATTCCAGTATTTTTAATAGACCAAATATCACAAAATGTTTAAGATTGAAAAAGTGTATTTGTCATATTTGATATGATTTTTTGTGATATAATAAGAATCAGGAAATCATTCAGCCTAAATCAGAAAGAACCAAACATGGCACAATTCAAACAACAGTGATATGACAAGTTGATATTAATTCAGCCAACTTTTAAACCCTTATACTTTTCCCCGAACCAACTCATTAAAACCAATTAACCTTTGGTTTTTTTCGTCCCACAACCTTAGTTTTAATGTTTTTAAGCTTTTCAGAAACGTAACTGGCTCAACTTCTTTAAAAATTGGATTTTCATTATAACATTTTTCGAGTTTGTAATTGGGTATCCGTGCATTTATATGATGGATATGGTGATATCCAATATTTCCGGAAAACCACTGCAACAGTTTGGGAAATTTCACAAACGAACTACCTTCAAGCGCAATTTCGCGGTAATTCCAGTCACTGTTCCTTACCCAACTTACATCTTCATACTGATGTTGTAAATAGAACAACCAAAAACCTGCAATCGCAGCTAAGTATAAAATGGCAATCTGTATAATCAGAAAGGTAAAAAAACCAATAGCCCAACTCATTAGAGCAAACATAACTAACAATCCCAGATTTGTAACATGAACATTTAACTTTTCTTTTTTGCTCATTTCTTTATTTGTTGTGCGGTTTTCGCCCAGAAAAACATAAAGCGAACCTACTCCAAACATGGTAATTGGATGTCTGTAAACCCGGTATTGAATTCGTTTCCATTTACTGCTGCTTAAATACTCTTCAACGGTCATGGTCCAAACATCACCTTTGCCTCTTTTGTCAAGATTTCCTACAGTAGCGTGATGGTTCATATGCTTTTTGTGCCAGTTGAAGTAGGGAGTAAAAGTAAATATGCCAAGAGTTACGCCTACAAAAGTATTGGCCTTGCCCGACTTGAAAAAAGACCCATGCCCACAATCGTGAAAAATAATAAACAGTCGAACAAGGAATCCGGCTGCCAAAACCGACAATACTGCTGTTAACCAGTACGAAACCGACAAACTCAATGCAATTAAAACCCACAACCCCACATAAGGAATGAAAGTATTTACAATTTGCCAGATACTTTTCCAAACATCGGGAGTTTGATATTTTGAGATATTTTTATTGAATTCTGCCCAGGGATTTGTTTCCCCGTTTTTTATTTCCCCAACCTTCATTTTTAACAATTTAAGACCACTATTTAAACGATTTTAAGTAGAGTATGTTCTCAGAAAAAGTTGATTAAAATATAATAAACTAAAAACCAACAAACTAACTCTGCAATTTTTAATTTATGTCTTATTCATCTAACCTCATTTTATTTCAATTTCCGAAGTACATTGGATTTTATAAAGGCATTAAATATTATGGCAATCAATAATACCACTGAAGAAACAATTGCAGTAATTACAATTGCAGGTTCCATTTGCCACTGTTTTACTGTAATTGCAATTAATGCCCAAATGCCAACCAATGCTGCTTCACGTAAGTTTCGGTAATAAATGAGTAAAAGGTAAATTAACATTGCGGCAATAATCATTATAACTGTCCATGTTAGTTCAGACAATGAATCTCCACGCCAGTCAATGCTCACCAAAAATGCTGCAATATTGGCTACAGTTGCAACAATTATCCACCCCAGATAAATAGAGACGGGCAAAAAAACAAAGATGATTATTCGTTTGGGTGCTTTCCAAATTTTCAGTTTTAGATTAACTGTCATAACAATTAACGAAACCAACAAAATCGACATTAAAATGACTGAAACCCCAATATTGCCGAATAACCAGAATACAATCCAGCTACCGTTTGCCAGATTGCTCAAGGCAAACCAAAATCCTGTCTGTTTAAGTACTGTATCATCTTTGTGTTTCATCCATGTAAACCATTGAAAACCAACAAACATTATCAGTAAAATATATATCACACCCCAAATTGAAAATGCATAACCGGCCGGAGCAAAAAGGGTTTCTAACCTGTCACTTACTTCGCCAACCGTTTTCCCGTTGAACATACCTGTGTTTGACAATCCGTTCATAACCAGGGCGAAAAGAAGAGAGGCTGTGTTTAAAATAAGAAAATATGTTTGTTTCATTACCCAAATATTTAAACTGTATTGCTATCACAGAAACGTTGATCCAAAACTTATGTTCATGCTAAAAGTATGGATTAACAACATATTAGGAATTGGGTACTTTAAAATCGTACAAAATTATTTTCGAAAACCCCTGCATCAGTGTTTCTTTAAATCATATTTACTTGAAATTTAAAGTAAATACCGTTTTGATAACAATAATCCATGAATGAATGTCATCTTTTGCACTACTGTCTGACTAATTACAAAAGGATAAACATCAGGAATTCCCATCGCCCTGTTAATGCTGTTAACCGCAAAGGACAATGGCACGCACGTGTGAATAATAATTTCGAAATCTGTAATGCCATAAGGATCGAACGTAACCTCAGTTGTCATGTCTTTCAGTATTTCTGTGGGATTCACTTTCAATCCAAAATAATGGGCTGTTTCCAACATATCCATGATGTGCAGATAATGGGCCCAGGTTTCCGCCCAGTCTTCAAAAGGATGTGATGCCGCATATTTGCTGATAAAAGAACTTTGCCAGTTCTCAGGAGCACCATAATTGTAATACGTTTGTAAAGCTTCGCTGTAGTTCGTCTGCTCATTTCCAAAAATATTTCTAAACGACATCAAAACATCCTGATCGTTAAAAACCAGACGTTCCCAAAAGTAATGCCCCACTTCATGCCGCAGGTGGCCAATCAAAGTTCGGTAAGGTTCCAGAAGCTGCATTCTTGTCTGTTCCCGAATTACCGAATCAGCCTCCCTGAGCAGAATAGTAATGACCCCATTGAGGTGTCCAGTCATTATTTTGGAATTATTCTGTTTATCTATAAAATCAAAGCACAAACCATTCTCATTGTCCATTTTATATGGTAATTCCAACCCAATTTTTTGAAGCTGATAAATGAGCCGATGTTTGGCGATTTCAAGACTTTTCCATTTCGGAAAATTCTCCATATCCGAAAGATTGGGTATGGTCCGGTTGAGTTGACATGCACGGCAAAAGTCATGAGGATCATTCTTCTCCAAAAGCCAGTTACAAACACCGTGTTCACTATTTTTACAGAATTTGTATTCAAATTTTTCGCGATCCGAAATCAACGAAGAACCCAGATAATCAAATGTGAGCATTTTGCGTTCAACATCAAGGTAACCGGATAAATGTCCGCAATTTTCACATTTATAGTTTTCAAAAAATAATGGATGATCACAATTGCCGCACTGAAAAACTTTCATAAAATATCAATTAGTTAAATTCCATACGTTCTGTTTATAATACATGTGCAGTTCAAATTGTGTTCAGAATTGAATTATACGATTCATTCCGCAGTTTCGATACTAACCGGTCCCAGAAGTCCTGAACTTTGCAGGGGCGAATCCTTCTGATAAAAACGACGCGGTGCAAATGTAAACCGTCCACTCGTGCGGGGTTCGTCGTTTAATAACCAGGCTGGCCATTTTCCATCTTTCACACCATCGTCGGGTAATTGCTCGTCGCCAATCATGCGGTTTCCCCAAAGGTTTACAACTTCAATTTCAAGTTTGTTTCCTTTATTTTTGATCACGTCCGAAACATTCAATCGCCACGGTGTGGTCCAAAGAATTCCAATATTTTTACCGTTTAGGGTAATTCGCGCCATATTTTTTACTTCACCTAAATTCAGATAAACATTATTTTTCGATGATTTTACAGAACCCTCCAAATCAAATATTATTGAATATTTTGCTGTGCCTGAATAATACTTAATTCCTTCGTTTTCGTTTACCGACCAATCTGTAAGCGAATTAAAAGTTATATTTTCAGGTCCGCCCCATTGGGTGTCAAAGGCAACTTCCCAATTTCCGTCAAGCTGTTTTGTGGTTTTGAATTCGGGAAAATTTGGTTTTGATGTATGGTTTACATTTTCCTGTTCTTTTGAATGATCGAAAACAATAAAATAACTTTGGTGCTTGTCGAAAAATAACGGAATTGAAGTTAATCTATCTTCAGATTTATAATCAGTTAAAACCCTTGTTTCTCCTGTAAGCGGATCCCAGATCTCAGGAACTCCCTGCTCTGCACGAAAACTACAAACCTCATAAATCGTGGAATCGGTTCGGTTCGACACAAAATAAATATCCCGGTCTTTTGTTATCCGGTGCGTATATCGCAATGAACCGGAAGCAGAAAAATCCTCATTTACGTCCAGTTTCCCCAGTATATTTTCAGTGACTTGATAATTTGGAAAGATTTCCCCTGAGTCTGTTTTACAGTAATTCCCACCCCAAAACAGATTACCCTGGCCGTAGTTAATTTCAGACTCCTCAGCAGGCATATTAAAAGTTCCCCAAATTTGCAATGCCAGTTTCTCAACTTCTTTATCACAATCGGGATATGCAGCCAAACCCGGCGATTTTAATGGTGGAGAGCCAATTATTTGGGCACCGTTTTTAAACAGATATTCGATTTTTTGCAACAATTCGGGAGTCATGGTTTTAAAATTGGGTAGTACCATTATTTTATAAGAAGCTCCACCCGGAAAAACAATTGAATTATCTTTTACTTCAGCCAGCTCAATTAAGGCTGTGGGAGATACCCCATCGAAACTGTAACCACGTTTATCAGGCAGCACATCATCGCCATCAAGCGCTGATTTTGGGGCACGAAAAACATGTGGCGCACCTTCAGGTGTCAAATACAAAATGTCAGCCACTGCCCTGCCCTGCCGCAAAATATACTGGCAGCGCGCAACATACTTGTGGTAAGTACCGGCCATCGACCACCATGTTTGATGCCTGTCCCAATGCACACCGTAAGGCCCCATTGTCATGCCGGGAAGGTACTTTTCGTTCAAAGGCTGGTGGGCAAAAGTGTGGTAAACAAATTTATTGATACCCATACAAAACGCCCAGTCACCCTGATTTTTTACATTTCCGGGATACATTTGCCAGGCTTCACTACCATCGGCGGTAAATGACTCGGCAGCGACTACAGGCTGACCATAAACATGGGCAATTGAAGTGGCTTCAATACAACTAAATGCAGAATTAAATCCTCGTCCCTTGGTCCAGAATTCGCACATTGGAACATCGGCAACAGCGCCCAAAACCAAATCGGCAGTTGGGTTCATGTCATATGGTTCAATCGAAAGTGCAAACCCGTTTCTGCGGCCCAATTCTTTAAAATGATACGCATGATTTTCTACAACCAATTCCATTGCAGTTTGGCGGACATCCCAAAGAAAACGTTCACTTATTTCGGTACTTTCAACAACTTTCCCGGCATAAACGGGCAGATATCTTAGTGGGTCATATTTCCTTCGTTTTATAAATTCTTCCCTGAAATTGTCGGACCAGTTTTGTGCGCCCATCTCCCAACTGTCAATGTGAATCATTGTCCAGCCACCATTTATTCCTGATTTTCGAGGCCCCGTTTTTTGCAGGATTTTTCCGATATATTCATGGAAATGAGAATTAAAGTGGGCAGTATCGAACTTGTCCGCTTCAAAACCCAGTCCCGGCATTGGAGCAGGACGTGTTACAGCTCCATTGTTCCGCAGCCCAAACCGCATAATTGTCCAGTTTCCTTTTGGCACATTCCAGTTTAACCGGCCGTCAGTTTGTAATTTACTTGTCAAATCAACAATTTCATTCATATTAATTGCACTTCCTGAAATCTCCTCAAAAATGGCGGGAGCCGGTAAAAATTGTTTTACATTTTCAACTGAAGTATAAGGTGCGCGGTAATAAAGCGCTTTCTCATCAATATCCTGAATTTCGTTTTTTATTGCCGGGGTAGGAAAAGCCAGCACGAAAACATCTTCATAATATGTTTCCCATTGTCTTTTTAACGAATCAGTTAAAGCGCCTTCACCAAAGTACGGGCGTTTGGGATTTGGTTTTTCAAGAATTGCATTGAATTCAACCGGTCCTTTAACCTGGGACGTTGAGGCAACCAAATGCCGCATGGATTGTTCGGGTTTAACCCACGGACCGCCACTTCCAGCCCATCCCGGACCCGAGCCCAAAGTAAATTCGATGCCCAACCGTTCACATTCGCTAATTGCATGTTTTATAATCTCCAACCATTCGTCGCTTAAAAAATCAACTTTTCCGCGGGGAACACCAACGTTTACTTCAAGAAAAAGCACATTTCCAATTCCTGCTTCTTTCATCGATTCGAGATCGGCTGTTATTCCTTCGCGTGATAAATTACCATCCATGAAATACCAGTAAACACCCGGGCGCGCTGATTCGGGCGGGTTTTTAAAATTGTCCTTCAGTTCATCAGTAACATTTTGTTTGCAAGCCGCAAAAAGCAAACAAAAAATAGAAAGGAAGATTATATAAGTTGGTAATGCTTTGGATTGAGTCATGATTTTCAGTTTTAGTTTTACTTATTTTTTAATGAAACCATTCTAAATTAAGAAGATAGCTTCTATTCATAATTGTGTTAATATTTAATTTAAAAGGTTCAAATTCAAAATTTAAAATGAAAAAAGGCGCATCCAAAACAAAGTCCGGATACGCCCTCTAAATTAACCAAATTAATGATAACTATGAAAATGAACTGTTATCCATTTATTTTTCAGCAGGTGCATCAATCACCTTCAAATAGCGTCCAATCCAATATGGCAGCAGCCAGATATCACCGGCGCTGTTTTCCGAGCGGCCCCCCGAGTTTTCGTCAAGCTGGAAACGGTTGGCATTGTGCCTTGTAACCGGCAATTCGTCGGGCGGTAAAACTTCAGCAATGGTTTGGTTTCTGAAATTGGGTTCTATAAATTCTATGTCTTTGCGGTGGCTGTTTTTGATCGTCCAGTTTACCAGATCAAGCGGGTATTCCTGCAAATACCAGACAGCCTCATCCAAATCAATATTATCAGTTTCAACAATTGCAGTCATTATATTCCATAAGCCTTCCTTTTCAGGGCGTTCAATCTCGAAATGATCGATAATTGCAGCTTTGAAATGTGCTTTTAAAGTGTCGTTCAAAGCATACCGATACAATCCCCAATAACCACAGTAATACATTTCATCGTCGGAGTGATTCCATGCATCCGATAGTTCTTTGCTCAATTCATCAGCATCATCCGGTGCATGTCCTATTTCTTTCATTGGACGCATCAGGTTTGTGAAGTAGCCATGTTCGTTCATCAGGTAAAACGCGGCGTCTTTGTATTTTTCCTTTTTTGTGAAATGATATGCTGTTTGCAACATTGCAATAATATTTGACGAATTGATTTTCCTGTCGCCAACATTTAAGGGCCGGGCGTTTACATATTCAGGATTCCATCGGCCCCAGCGTGTTGGTTCACCGTTCCAGTCGATCATATAAAAGTCATTCTTCACAACATGCGACATCAAAGTATCAATCAACATAATTGCTTTTTCGCGCAATTCGGGTTGGTCAACAAGTTCGGCAATGGCGCTAAAAGCAAAAATATGGCCAATTGCTTCATCGCTGCTTGTTGTCGATTTCCAGTCCCACTCCGGATCTTCGGTTGCCCGCCAGGGTTCATCGCCAACATTGTAACCTGCCCTTTCAAAAGAACGCGAAGGAAAACCTGATTTCATTGGATTAATTGTATAAAGTCGTTCCATTGCATCAAGCGATTCGCGAACATTTTGCAAAGCATCCTCCGATTTTGTAACTGAATAACGGAATGTTTCACCGGCGAGGTACATTGATGTCCATAAACCGTCGTTATCAGAATTTTCCATGCTGCCTGAAGTTACATCGCCATTTACCATGCGCGAAACTGTTGCATTAAAACCTGTGCGGATGTGACGGTCACGAACCTGTTTTTCAAAGAAATCAGCTTTTTCTGCCAATGTCATTTCTTCAAAACATATTTTGCCTAAACCTTTGTTTGTAAGCAATAAAACTGAATTTTCAGGACCTTTGGCAATATCAACAATTGTATCCGATGGAATCCAGCGTTGCGAAGCATAGTAGTTAAATTTACCGTCATCAGTACGCAACATAGCGCCCGAGGTTGAACCAAACCAGATTTTCCCGTCAATATTGCTGATAGTGGTTAATTCAGTCCATGGCATTTTTCGCTGAATATCGCCTGCTTGTTTTTTTGTTTTTGAATCGATTTCGAAATAACCGTCGTTTGTTCCAACAATCACTTTGCCTAATTCCAGTTCAAAACAAGTGATATTTTCGTTTTCAACAACCTTCGAAACCTCTTTACTTTCCGGAGAAAAAGTACTGATTGACGATTTTCCCAGAATCCAGAAAAGTTTTTCGTCAGCGTCGTATTTAATTTCCCTGACTTCATCACCTGACAGCGAACCATCCCACAAACTTTTTGAATCTTTCAGAAGTGTCAGGTTATTTCCATCGGAAATCAGAAAGGTAAAATCCTCTCCCCCGCAAAAAACATTGGCATCCGGCATGTTGTGGCGCGAATACAATTTTCCGGCCCAGGCATTGCTCAAAACTGCTTTATCATCGATATAAACCAGTTGATCATGGTAAATACCAAGAGCTGAAATATTTTTATCAGAAGTTGACCTGTCCTGAACATCTTTTACAAGGGTTCCCGGAAAAAGAAACTGGCCGGCTCTTGTTCTTAATAATCCTTTGGAAGAAAGCATCTGGATGTATCCGTTTCTGTCGGACGCAACCTGCAGCAAAGCCGCGTCAGGATTTTCATTCAGGTATTTTATGCTGTAATCCTGAATAAAGGGTTTATCCTGATGTACTTTTGCAATTTTCGTTTCTTCCTTTTCTGTACATGACGCAAAACCAATTGCCAGCAGTACCAATAAAATTAACTGATTTCTCATATTATTTTTCTTATTTGATTGATTTTAAAATTTCATTCCAGTCGAGGTCAATAACATATATTTGTCTGAATTTCTTTGTTTCATCTTTATTCGAACCAGCTTTGAGAATAGAATATGCGAGCATATTTCCATCATTTGAAACCACCAACTCTCCCCGCTCCTGCCGGTCGTTTGTCAACATAAATGTTTTGCCTGAATTTTTTCCCGGTTCGGCACACAAAGCAGCAATATTTCCATCAGAAATGGCAAATAACCAGTTCTTTTTGGAGTGCCAGCGAGGCGAAGTTGCGTTTGCGTTAAATGTTGAAAGTTGAGTGGGTTTCTGGTTTTCGTCGGCTGATAAATTAGAACCTTTTGAATTGATAACAAAAACCTGCAAGATTCCGGCGTTGTCGGGCGAAAGAAATGCAATCTTTTCACCATCAAACGAACCGCGTACGATTCCTTCTACTTTCCCTGAATGTGTCAAACGACGAATTGTTATCCCTGTTGGCGGTTCAGGATATTCATTTCCGTTTCCGGAAAAAGAAGTAATTATATCAATACTTTCCGGAATATCAGCAACAAAAAGATCGGTTTGGTAATCCACACCGTTTTCTGCCCTTACTTTTCCGATAAATGCGCGCTTTTTTCCAGCGGGGTCAACCCAGGAATCGCCATACGCTTTTTCTATTTCGCCGGGTTTGGATTTACCTTTTTCTGCAGGTTTTAAGATTACCGCGAAATAGTGGGTGTAACCTGCGGGAGCCTTTGTGTTTGGCTCCATGTAGCCAATTGTTCTGTCGTAATCTGTGTTTAGAAAATCATCATAAGTGAACCCGACTCTTTTGCCGTTTCGTGAATACTCATGCCTGTGTGTACCTCCGCGTTGTGCTCCATGAGTTGTTGTGCGGTTTGTTGCCACATCGCGCATATCTACTTTTGTAATTTTGCTTTTACCATCGGCACTCACTTCAATCCCGGAGCGGTTGGTAATTGCGTAGTAGCCGCGTTCGTCAACTTCTTCCAAAAATGGTCCGTGAATAAAAATCACTTTGTCTGCGGAAGGATGCCATGAAACTGCTCCAACACCCGGCGCTGCCTGCTCCCCGGTTACCGATTCCGGATTATATAATATGGTTTCAATTCCTGTTGAAATTTCAATTTTTTCAATGCTTTTGCTATTGCCAATGTTATCGTTATAAACTGTTCCGCGGGTATCGTAACATAAAAAATGGTTGTCGGGTGAAAAGTTGTCGTTGTTATCGAGAAAGTGGTTTTTGTCGGAAAAGGAGATTTGTTTTTCTTTCATAGGCAATGGGTGAATATTCCCGGAATTATTTCTGGAACACGACAAGAGAATAAGGAAAAGGATTATGAAAAATGCTGTTGTTAAAATTATTGCTGGCATTGTTTTCCTGTTTAGTATTGTTGTTGATGCAATCATGTTTGATTTGTTGGCAATAAGGTAATCTAATTATTTTAAATCATTAGTCATTAATATCATTTCCAGAACATGAATTAAACTAAGAGGACAAGGAAAATCCCTGTCCTCTCTAAAAAACCACTATTTAAAAAACTGCAATTATTTAAGTAACCAAATCTTTGTTGACTGAACATCTTCACCCTGACGGGCAACTGCTTCATTGTATTTATCCGTATTATTATCCTTTTCAGCTGTGGGATAACGATATCTTTCAGGAAATGGATTTCCCAGGCCTGAAGGAACAGCTGCTCCAATAACTGAAGGTAATTTAGTTCTTCTATATTCGAAGTATGACTCAACACCAACAGTAAACAGTGCAAACCATTTTTGTGTTGCAATTTTTTCAAGGTTGCCGGTACCGTCAAGGTTGACTTTCGGAGAAGCAAGGTAATCAGATATTTCATCCGCCGGAATCTGCCAACGTTCCATATTCAGTGTAATTCCTTTATCATAGAAAGTTTTCGCACTTCCGCTAATCCAGCCTTTTTGTGCTGCCTCTGCAAGGTTAAGATTAACTTCACAAGCCTGAAGTAAGCTCAACTTTAAAAGATCATGTTTGTCTTCCCAGAATAAAGCTCCAAATGACGATGTACGGAAATTATCATAAGCTCCGGCAGCAGGTACTGTACCTCCAAAACGAACAGGATTACCTTCACCATAACCAATTGGCATACCAACATAAAGTTCATCCACAGGATAGTCGTCAGCATCGCCCTTTGTATCTTCACTAATATCCTGTTGTTTCACAGTATAAGTATAACCATACCTGTCGGTTACTTCAAACGTGGTTGGTGCAGTTGCCCAGGGAATTAAAGCAGGGGCAATCCAACCCGTTAAACGGGGATCGCTCATGTCTTTCAACGCATTAATAAAGGTTGTAGAAGGTTTGCGTCTTGTCAATTCGTTTTTAGAATTGTCATTGTAATATCCCATTGGCCACGAGTTGAAATTAGCACTTCCAATGTAACTGTAACTTGCGTTATCGCCAATGCTGGTAAAATATTTACCGCTACTAACAATTGCATTAAGTTTAGTACCGTTATCTACACCAGCTTTTTTGAATGCTTCAAAAGATCTTACGAGTAAGCGAATTTTTAAGGAGTTGGCAAATTTTACCCATTTTGCTTTGTCACCCGTATAAATCAAATCAAACTTAGGCTCACTCATATTTGGAGCGCTCTCAATTAGTGATATTGCGGCATCCAAATCAGCTAACAATCCTTCATAAACCGCTTGTTGGGTATCAAATGTTGGAAAGAAAATTCCGGTACGTCCCTCCAACGCTTCAGTATAAGGAATATCTCCCCATTTATCAGTAATATGCGCAAACATAAAAGACTTGAGAACCAACAAAATGCCTTGTATAAAAGGCTCATTTTCTTCTATTGATAAATCAATTCCTGCTTTGATTGGTTTCAACATGTTAAATTCTGTTGCCCAATCAGCCGGTGCTTTTGCAAACTCTTCATAAGTCTGTGATTTAACAGAAAATAATTGTTGATAATACTGAACTACAGCATTATATGTATCTCCTTTAAATCCTTCACTTTGATACCATTGTGCAATCCCGTCGATAGAGCCCGAAAGCAGGTATTTTGCAGATGTTTTATAGGTAACATCTTCTGCCATTTGCTTTTGATCAAATCGCAATTGGTCTCCACACGAAACCAGGAAGAAAATTCCTATAAATGCTATTAATATTCTTTTCATAACTGTAATCTTTATCGTTTTTGATTAAAAGTTCAAATTAAGTTCAAAACCCACCGAGCGAACCTGTGGCATAATAAAACGGGCTACACCCTGATTGTCAAGCGTGCCGGTAAAAGCAGATTCAGGATCCTCATTCTGACCACTCTTCGTCCAGAAATAAATATTCCTTGCCAGTAAAGTGAAAGTACCTCCCTCACATTTGAATTTTTGAGTAAAAGCAACCGGAATAGAATATGTTAGAGAAACTTCTTTCAATTTAAAGTTAGTAGCATCAAACGTACGTGTTTGAGGAAAATCCCAGGTATTACCAACTGTAGAATAAGGATCATTATACAAAGTTTCATTTGGATTTGCCCCATTTACGATATAATAAGGACGTTGCACTCCATCTTCGTCAGTCCAGGTTTTACCGCCCAAAGTTCTGTCTTCAACGTCAGCTCCACTCCGTGGGTCAACATACACACCAATCCAATAGCTTGCATCGTTGTATGGAGCCCAACTTTCATCAATTCTGTTCTGAACTACATCTATTTCAATATTATCAGGATTTGGCCATGCAAAACCACCTGCTCCAACGCGGCCACCTTCCCAGTAATTATGATCTCCTGAAACTGACCATGGTGATTTACCATCGTCTCTAAGGATTTTTGTTGTTTCAGATACATAAACACCACCTTTTCTGTAGCTTCCAAGAATGTTTAGTCTAAAACTTTTATATTTGAGACTTGTGCTGATTCCCGCAATATAATCAGGATTCCAGTTTCCAAGAAAATCACGGTTTGCTGCTTCATCATTTTCAATTGGTGTACCCGAACTCCATTTCAACATTTTCATACCGGCATAAGGACCTTCTTCAACTCTCCACCAGCCTTCCTTGGCATACAGATTACCTATTTTTTCACCAACAGCCAATCTTTGCATTGAGTTGTCAGCATAATCATACCATGCTGATGAGAATTTCGGATGCATGTAAGTGATTTCTGACTCAGCTGTTGAAATATTTCCTGTTACACTCCAGTACCAATCTTTATTTTGAACTGGAACAACAGTTATAGAACCTTCATAACCTTTTGCTTCCACAGTTCCGACATTGGTCATTAAATTTGAGAAACCGGTTGATGCAACAACAGGAATCGTATTGATTTGATTTTTGTGCTCTTCTGTAAACATTGTAAAATCAACCATAACCCTGCTGTTGAATAGCACTGCTTCCAAACCATATTCCAGCGATTCATTGATTTCGGGTTCAATTTCCGGGTCAACCAAACTACCACCTACTGTACCCAAACTGGCATCATTCCATGAATAACCTTTAAATCCATATGTATTTCTGTTTTGCTGTGTACCCAAACCAAAACCTACCTGCGCCCAACCAGAACGTACTTTCAGTAAATTAACCCATTCAGGTAATTCGAAAGTTTCTGAAATAAGCCAGCTCAATGAAGCTGAAGGGTAGAAATGTTTTTGCACTTCCTGTTCTGTAATACCTGACCAGTCGTTACGACCTGTAATATCTAAATACAGCATTTTATTAAACCCTAAAGAAGCTGTTCCATAAACACTTTGATAACGCCCTGTTCCCAGTCCACTATAACTTAAGTAACTTAAAGTTTGTTTATTCAATCCATCCAAACGGAAGTCATTTGGTTTTAAAAGGTTCTGTCCTGAAAATCCCCAGGCTGTATTGTATGTGTATCTGTAGTTATAACCGGCATTTGCTGTAACATCAAATTTACCAAACGACTTATCAAACGTCAGAATAGCATCGGTATTAATCCTTTGGTTTTTTGAAGTTGTGGCTTCAAATTCTCCTTTAGATCTATCGCGGTTGTCGTAGGGAATTCTTTTTTCAAAATCAATTGTATAAAGGTCGCCCCCTGTGCGAAGCACGAAGCTAAGTGGTTCAGCAATCTGATATGCCAGTTCAACCTTTCCAAATACTTCATCAGTAGCAAATTCCCTTATATTGTTTTCAGTTACCCAATATGGATTATTGTTTCTGACTGCATCACCATCGGTACGAACATCCGGATTATTATTCTGCCTCATCCATGGTGAATTCTGATATATTCCTTCATAACCATCAATCCATGTATTGGATGCACGAAAGTCGCTCAATGACTGTAAATTTGATGACATTGCATATACGGATTCAACAATACCTGTTCGAACATCACGACCTGCAACAACTGATTTATTAGGTGTATAACCTTTTGTATAAGAGAAAGAAGATGTAACTGTAGCCTTATCAGTAATCTTATAGGCACTTGTGAATGAAATGGTATTGCGTGTTGTTTTATTATTTGGAACCACGCCATTGTTCAAAAGGTTTGTGAAAGAAAGGCGGTAATTTCCTTTGTCGTAATTACCAGTTACGTTAACACTATTTGTAACTGTATTACCAGTTTCCAAAAATTCCTTCATCCTGTCATTTTCACCTCTTTTAACCAACGGGCCTTCATAATACTTCTGGGTTAGCATATCCCATTGCGTATAGTTTTTAGCGGCTTCAGCGCTGCCCGCAAGTGCTCCCCATGATGACACACCTTCCATGGAATAGTATTCACTATCGTATCGTTCACCCTGGAAATAATCATTCTGCACCGGCATTGTTTTGTACGCAGATTCAAAAGTTGTTGAAGAAACAACTTCAACGCCAATCCCTTTTTTAGATTTTGCGCCTGTTTTGGTAGTAATTAATATTACTCCGTTTCCAGCTTCAGATCCATAAAGTGCACCGGCACTTGCTCCTTTTAAAACAGTAACGGTTTCGATGTCATTCGGATTCAGTTGCGACATCTTATTACCAACATCAATTCCTCCCAGTTTTCCAACATTACCGCTACCAACAGGTATTCCATCAATTACATAAAGTGGTTGAGACCTGTTAGATTGATCTTTACCCTGAATACCTGCAATAGAAGTTGCACCACGTACTGTAATTAAAGCAGACGAAGTCGGGTCAGGACTTAAACTTACAATGTTAACACCAGTTACCCTGCCATCAAGTGATTTCAGCATATTTACATTTCCTGCCTGGGAAATGTCTTCACCACCTACACTTGAAACAGAATATCCCAGCGACTTCTTCTCGCGTGAAATTCCAAGAGCTGTTACAACAACTTCATCAACACCAATTGAAGAAGTTACCAATGTAACGTCAATAGTAGTTTTTCCGTCAACTGCTACTTCCTGTGGTTGCATTCCCACAAACGAAAATACCAGAACAGATTGCGCATTGGGTACCGATATGGAGAAATTACCATCAAAATCGGTAATCACACCAGTATTTGTCCCCTTCACAATAATGGATACTCCCGGCAAGAGTTCGCCGGCATCGCTTTTAACCGTACCGCTCACATTTGTTTGTGCATACAGTGTAACCGTTAAAAGTGAAAATAATCCAAAAAAGAGTGTTTTTAAAATTCTTTTTTTCATAGACATTAATTTGATTATTTAATTAAAATTTGGATTCAACCTAAAAATTATCCTGTACAAAGATTCGTAAAGTATAATTAAAGTACAAATAGTATTTTATTAAAAATACATTAATTTTTGTCATGCTAAATCCTTTTACCTATCAAAATACTATCAAACAAAGTCAATATTCAATAAGTATTTAAACTGTTGGATAAAAATTTATCTATTAATTAACAATCAAATTCAGTCATCTTTTCATTTAGAACCTGATTTGCACACCACCTAATTCTCCGTGAACATTTACAAGAATTGAAGCAAGCAAAAGAATTACAGTAAGAATAAAAGCCAGATAAAAACCATGCTTTTTTGTTAAAACTGATGTTAACGTATTTGAAAAAGGGCTTTGATTTCTGCGCAGCAGAATTAGAATAACCGCGATGTTTAAAACATATAAAACATGATTGGAAAGAATAACACCACCCAAAACTCCGGAAACAATGAAACTTATGGCCACATAAACCGAAAAAAATGTGAGGTACAGTAAAAAAACAATATTTTTTGTAATGTTGAATTTCGATTTTTCTAATTTCAGTACATAAAAAATAGCTATCAAACAAATTAAGAGACCTGTAATAATTGCACTCGCATTGGCCAATCCAACCTCAATTCCTGAACCACCAAGCCTTTCAGCAAGAGTATCAAACGACATTGATTGCTGAAAGACAATAACCGGAAAAAATATCAGGGCAATGATATATGAAACCCTGTTTTCCCAGCTTTTTGGAGGTTCAACATTTTGAGGCCACGGCGAAGTAAAAACACTGTAAGCCAACGCTGCCCCTCCAAAGAAACCAATGCTGTACTCCATAACATTCCACATGTTAAAATTAATTTCAAGAATGTTTCCAACAATTTGCAGGAAATTTCCAAAGGCAAAACCAAATCCACTTCCAAGCATTGTAATAAAAGCAACTTTTAGCGATGAATTATACCTGTTTCGGGCCATGTGCCAAAACAAAGCAAGACCGGCGCCAAAACAAAATGCCCATGCTTCGGAACGGGGTGGTGTCATAAAAAACTCAAGTTGTATGATCAGAAAACCATAGGTAATTAAACCTCCCGCTACCATTTCAGCAATTAATCCTGCCCATTTTACTTTTCTCTCCTGAGTCGATTCAAGGCTTAATCCAGTTAAACCACCGCCTATCAAACCGTACAAGCCACCAATAATAAATAACATTAACAATCCGTATCCGGCATTAACAAAGTCATCGCTGCGGCCATATCCAACTATTTTCCCATAACTAATCATACCGCCCATCCCCCAGCCAATTGCAGAAGCAAGGGTAACAGACAAAACCCGTTTGTACCAATCGTTACGTTGTGAAACCAATACCAAAGCCAACGCACCAATTCCAGCAGCCCACGCTGCTCCCTGCTCATGTCCAAACTGTCCGCGAACTGCCCATGCGGTTCCAAAACTCATAGCAACAATAAGGATACTTATGATTTGGTTTGTCTTTAAATTCATTTTGTAATATTTTTAAAGTAAGCTGGTGATAATATTTGTTATTTTTTTTGAAAAATTCTTTCCCAACATAGAAGGTTAACTTAATAATCAGTTTCGGAGAATACTTAAAATCTCTGATTAAACTGATCGTAATTTATTTAACCGCATTTCTATTCATTTCGATAAATTTCTTTTTTCCATTACCTTTTTTTGTGAGTGAAAATTGGTCAAACAATTCACCATCAGCAGTAAAAGCTTTAAAATTCAAATCGTTCCCATCTATTGTAATTTCATGAAACAACTGAAAGTTACCACCCTTAAACTGCATCCAGTTCTTTGTTCCGGCTTCATACATTTTAGGTCCGCTAACCGACACAACATACATTACATTTGGTTTTATGTCAGGATTATCGGAAGCAAATCCGCGGCCATACGAATGGTCATGTCCGGTTAAAACCAAATCAACGTTGTATTTTTCTAAAATAGGTTGAAAATGTTTTCTCATTTGAGGATTATCTCTCGTATCTTTTGTAGAATAGAATGGAAGGTGGGTTGTGAGTACAACCCATTGTTTTGTATTTACAGATAAAACGGAATCAAGCCATATTTTCTGACTTTTCAATGCACTTCCATTTTCGTCTTCCAGTTCAGATTCAACTGCCGAATCTATCGAGATGATTTTCAGATTTTTATAATCGATAGTAAAACAAGTACTCTTGACTTCCTTTGGTCCATTTAAAGGTTGTGTAAACTGATATTTCCAGTGTGGATCGAGCTGCAAGTCATCATAATCATGATTTCCCGGGGTTAGAATCTGTGGTACAGAACCAAATATAAATGAACCGGCTGCAAACCACTCTTCCCATTCCAAATCCCGTCCGGCTCGGTTGATAATGTCACCACCATAAAGCATAAAAGCACAATCAGGTACTGTATTATATGCTTTTCGAATAACTCTCGACCATTGTGATTTTAAATCTGTTTGCGGATCGCCAAAATATACAAATGAAAAGCTATCGTTGCCATTTGAAGGGAGCCGGAATTCAAACCACTCGCTCCAAAAATTGTTGCTACCTACCCTGTATAAATATTTATTACCTGGGATTAAATCATTCAAATAAATTGAATGTTGGTTTGCCTCAATTGTTGGTTCACTTTCATACTCATATTTTACTGTTGTGGTTTTTGACTTGAACGATTTTACGTTTTCAGGAATTACGTGACCTCCAGTTAAAGGATGTAATTCACAAAAACTTTCAGAAATAGATGTATCAGTGCGCCAGGTTGCGGCTATCGATTTTCCTGCATCACTGCCAGTGTTTAATATTATTCTGTCGGGATAAGATGAAGGAGCATTAATCTGACTGCTTACATGGGTCACAAAACTTGTGAGAATCAACAATAAAACATATAAAAACCGAAAAGTCATTTTAAAAATAATTTGTTAATTATTAATCTTTGAATCCTGTTGTGCATTTAAATAAAAAGGCCTCCACAAAAACAGAGGCCCTCTTATAACCAAACTAAACTTAACAATGCGTATCTAAAAAAAACCAAATCATTTTAATGAAACAAATATATAGTGAGCAGTTAAAACTAACTTCCAACATTTTGGATAAAACACATTATATATTAACCAATATTGATTGCATATTTATTGAATTCCGACTATAACAGCAACATACTTTATACTCCTGCAAATTGTGTTGAACAATGCAATAATGTTGGTTTTGCAGCTAAATCAATTTAGCAGAATTCAATAATTTTTGGTTTAATCGGACTTTCAAAACAACAGGGGGAATCATTTCATTAATGTTAAAGGCAACATAAAATCTGACAGAACTGCTTTGGTTTTGCAAAGAAAAGTTCTTTTAGAAAAAAATAATCCTTAATTATGCTTTAAAAACTCAATCAATTCGGCTGGTTTATCGGTTTGAATTCCATCAGTTTTCCAAGTGATAATTTTCTCCCATTCCGCTTTTGATCCTTCTTTTTCGTCAACAAGCACAATTGCACCGTATTTGTGAGATTCGGCAACAAAACCAGGTGATAATTCCCCCATATCAGTTGCTACAACTTTGGCTTTCAATTTTTCAAACATGGGTTTCAAGTTTTTTTCAGTTTGAGGATCAGGCATTATAAATGAAGAACCAAAAAGTTTATCAACACTTTCCATATTCAATAAATATCGATAAGGAATATACCAGAAGATGTCTTTTTCAATATCGAATTTTCGAATGATTGTCATTAATTCAGAAACAGGTGCATCTTTCAAATCAAGATAAATACCTATTTTTCCCTTGCATAACTGCAGGATTTCTTCAAAAGTCGGAATCCTTGTATTTTTCCATTCATCGCCTAGCTTTTCGCCAATATCAATTGTCTTCAGTTCTGCCAAAGTCAAATCTTTTACACTCCCCTTTTTACCTGTTGTATAATTATCAATTGTTGAATTGTGAACACTTACAAACTTTCCGTCTTTGGTTGTCCGAATGTCAATTTCAACAAAATCGCAACCCAAATCAATTGCTTTTTTATAGGCAGGCAAAGAGTTTTCAGGAATTCCCTGGTGGGCGCCACGGTGAGCAATTACATAAATTTTGTTGTTTGGTTTCCTGAAGTCCGTGATATTCGGGTTCTGTCCAAACAGAAGTACCGGAAAGTAAAAAAATAAAATGTGCAATAAAAAAAACTGTTTGAAGTTCAAATTCCTGTTCATTTTGCTTTACTTAAAAATTATATAATTCCCTTCATCGTATTCTTCGGTGCGGATAATCAGTTTATGCTTTGATTCTTCAAATGAATAATCTTCATTTTCTGACAATTCCTTATTATCCAAAACAATTTTAAGCGGCATTTTTTCAAAATTGATATTTAAAATATGTGGTTTTTTAATGCCCGTAAACGAGATTTCAATTTTCTCTTTTGAATTAACCATATTAACAGTTGTGCTTCCTGAATAATCAGAATGATGAACTGTAAAACTACTTTCTTTATCAGGATAAATCAGAAAAGTTATATATCCATCAGACAATGTGTCGTCAATTTCTGTGTAACTTCTTTTAATATCCATTGGGATTATCGCACCCTCGCGCACATACACCGGATATTCTTCCAATGGAAACTCCATTTTAAAAGTTGCAGGACCATCAATCAATTTATTGTCGTCAAAAAAATAACGCCATTTACCTTTGGGAAGTGTAACTTCGTTGATGAGTTCATCTTTATAAATGGGAGCCACCAAAAAATTATCGCCAAAAAGATAGTGGTACTTTCCTTTAACCGGACGTTGTAAAACATTACCACCATTGTGTGCTTCAACCACATACGAATACATGTAAGGAATAAGCTCAGTATGCAACCACGAAAACCGGCGGATAATTTCCAATTCCTGCGGCGTTCGTTTCCAGAGTGCCCTTTCGCCATGACCACCATTTAGAAAAAGCCCACAAAAAGTTGAAAACTGTGCCCATCGGATGTACAAACGCGGAGGAATTTCTTTCCCCGAAAATCCGGCCACATCAGAGCCAATAATATTGTAGCCAAGTTTGGCGCTTTTCATAATGTTTTCCATGGCCATTTCAATACCTTCAATTCCATCCATTGCAATATCCACAGTATCTGCATTACTTCCTTCCGATTTCCACGAATGCCGTTGATCGCCAACCCATGTAACAGGGGCAGCATCAATCGGTGCAAATCCTTCAGGATGATATCCGCGATCGATTGCTCTTGAAAGAGTAACAAATTCAGGGTTTTGTGTCAATCCGTGCAAATATTCATCACGGTAATAATGATCCATATATTTTCTTGTTGTCATTAAACCCAGAGAAGTTTTGTGATAAAAAATTGGAATTGGCCCCGCCATTTTAAAATTGAGTGTTGCTGTACCGTCTAATTTCCACCCGTCAATTCCATAATTAAAAACGGTTTGTTGCATTCCGCGCCACCAAAGCATGGCTTCGGGATTTGTATAATCAATAAAACCGCCGTTACCTTTCCACCACTTTTTTTGTTCTCCTTTTCCTGTGAGAAAGCCTTTTTCGGCAGCATTTGCAAACCATTCTGGCGAATCTTTTATCCGTGTATCCTTATCATTGCTGTCAACCATTGTTGTCATCCACAAAACCACGCGGTAATTTTCATCCTGTAATTTCTTGAACCAATCTTTTGGATTTGGGTATAAAATTGTATCAACTTCAAAATCATTGTATCTCAAACTCCAGGGGCTGTCTAAAAGTATTGTTCGCACCGGAATGTCATATTTTTTATAACCTGCCAAAAGCGAATCGACTCTTTCTGCCGTGTTAAAATCATCTTCCCAAAGCCAGCATTCCAAAGCCCATGCAGGTGTTAAAGGTGGATTTCCATGTCTTTGTTTATTGAAAAATGTTCCCCAAAAAGGGTAAGCAAAACCAAAATAAAAAATCATGGAATGTGCGAATAAGATGACAATACTAAATTTAAATATTTTCCTGTACCGCTTAGATTTATTCATTTAATCGAATTGTAATAATAGTTTCATTAACTATATGTTTTATTGTACTACTCTTGCAAAGTTGAATATTTATGTCTGTTTCCTTAAATACTATTTTGAAATATTTTGAACTTATTTTAACTTACATCAAAAATACTAAATCGTTTTAAGTCATTTTAATTGTTAATATTTAATGTATGCAGAACAAATTTCTATTTGTTATCGTTTTTAAGGTTTGTTAACATTGGTATTAATTAAATATGGGGAAGATTCAGTTTTCAAATAATTTCTAATTCGTATAAAAAGAAAAACAAAAAATTAAAAAAAGGTCATAGTATTTATGATCCAACGTAACGAAAGCACCCACTATACTTTTCTAAAATGAGTAAAAAAGATATAAAACCAACCGTATTAAATCGTTAATATTTCAATTCATGAACTTATTTCAACACTTAAAAAAATGAAAAAATGAAAAACAAATTTTTCTTTCGAGAGCTAACAATTTTTTTGTTGGCAGTTTTTCTGGTGGTCTCGTGTACCGATGAAATTGACAGACCTGTTTTTCCTGTTTCAGCTACAATTTTTCACAGTGTGAAAGATAAACAGGTAGCGTTTACAGCACTCACCCACAGTGCCGTTAGCTGGCAGTGGGATTTTGGCGATGGAAAATCAAGCACCGAACAAAATCCGGTTCATGTATATGAAACTGGCGGATATTACAAAGCAAAGTTAACCGCGACTGATAATAGTGGTCAAACAGCAACTTCTGAAGTTAAACTGGCTATCGAACTAACTCCTTATGCCTTGTTAACCGGTGACTGGACTGCGGAAGATTATAAAGGCAAAACATGGAAACTCAATTCCAACCATTCAGCATTTGATATTCTGGCAAACTCCGATGCCGGACTTTCATTATTCGACGAAGATATTCCTGTATTGCCTTCCGGAACTATTGGTTTATACCTGGGATTGGGTGAAGCATATAATGATGAATTCACATTTTTTTATGATGGGAAGTATTCTCAGGATACAAAAGATGGCTCTTCTTTTGGAGGAATTGTTTATGCAATGGTATTGCAGCAATTAGGTCTTTCAAATATTACAAAAACAGGAGGAGCTGCTGTTTTTGGACAGGATGCTTTCGCTTTCACTTCATACACACCTGATGCAAACGCAACTTTTGTGTTCACAGAAAACGAAGATTTCACTATTCCTACTATTCCTGATTTTGCGACAGGAGTCCAACCACCGGGAATTCCTGTGGTTACTTACAATGATGTTATGACAATTGATTTCCCCAATTCAACTGAATTTATTGGAATCAGGGATTTTCAGAGAAAAGTAATTGTTCAGAGTATAACTGACAAATCAATGAGACTTGTAATGTTCCTGACAATGAGCCCGGATGCTATTGTAAGTCAGGATCCATTAATTGTACTGAGTACAAGCGCAATGGTTTTAACATTCGAAGCGGTAGATTAATACTTTCAAACTTAATTAATAATTACAATGGTTATGAAATATAAATATTCATTAAAAAATATAACAGGACATATAATTGTCTTTGTCATATCGGCACTTGTACTGTGTACTTTTTCTGTTGCTACAGCACAAAATGCGCATAAAGTTACAGGAAAAGTTACATCTGCAGCCGATGGAAGTGAATTACCTGGCTTAAGTGTGGTAGTGCAAGGAACTACAAGAGGAACGGTTTCCGACATCAATGGAAATTATTCAATTGATGTTGATGATGTAAACGCAACTCTACTGTTCTCATTTATTGGATTTACTCCTCAGGAAGTTGCAGTGAATGGAAGAAGCAACATTGATGTTATTATGGAAGAAAGCATTGAATCACTGGATGAGGTTGTTGTTACAGCACTGGGTATCAGACGTGAGGAAAAGTCCTTGGGATTCTCTGTAGGTAAAGTAAGTGGTGAGGAACTTACCAGGGTTGCCCAGGAAAATGTTCTGAATTCGATGGCCGGTAAAGTTTCCGGGGTAACCATAAATTCCACCGGAGGCACGGGTTCAACTGTAAGTATGATTATCAGGGGTGCAACTTCAATGACAACCGATAACCAGCCACTTTTTGTGGTTGATGGTATTCCTATGGCGAATACAGTTAATAATGTGGGTGGTTTTGGTTCTGATAACAAAGTTGACTACGGAAATGGAATTGCTGACCTTGATCCTGAATCAATAGAAAATGTAACTATTCTCAAAGGCCCTAGTGCTGCTGCTTTATACGGAACACGTGCCGGTAATGGTGTTGTTCTGATTACTACAAAAAGAGCAAAAAAAGGAGAAGCAATGAAAGTGTCTGTTTCTTCCAATACGGTTTTTGATATTCCTTCGCGTTTTTTGAGTGTTCAATCTCAATTCTCTACCGGATTTTTCTCCTTTAGACCTGAAGATGTGGGTGGTGGAATATTGCCGGAAATAGATCCTATTCAGGGCGTTGGCTCCGGTCCTGAAAATGACAAAGGTTACTGGGCAGTTCAATGGGATGCTCCTCTTGATGCAAATGGTGTTCCCATTCCTACCGAAGTTGTTTCATATCCAAATAACATAAATGATTTTTTAAATGATTATGCTTTTACTACCAATAATAGTGCATCTGTTTCTAACAGCAATGCTACTACAAACTACAGATTGGGTGTAACTAATATGACACATGGCGGATTAATACCAAACTCCGATCTCAATAAAAACAGTTTGTCTTTATCTGCATCATCAAAAGTGCGTGATAACTTTACTATTAGTACTGATCTTAACTTCAACAATAGTTGGGCTGATAACAGGCCTGCTTCCAACCGCGGAGCAAATCCTTTACAATGGGCTTATTCCACTCCAACAAATATTGATATTAATAAATTACGGGATTACGGACCGGAAAATAATTACAGAAGAGTTTCTGAAAACCATGAGAATCCTTATTATCTGGCATACGAGGTTAACAACAGTTTTAACAGGTACAGAGTTTATGGAAACATTGTTGCCAACTGGGAAATTTCGCCAAACTTTAATCTTATGGGACGTTTCACATTAAACAAAACTGATGAAGTTCGCGAATCGAAAATTGGTCCCGGTTATTCTCAGGAGCCAAACAATGGCGCGTACGGTATTGCCAACAGCAATGGTTTGGAAAGAAATATGGACATACTTGGAACTTATAAAAAAGACTTTGAAGATTTTACTGTTTCGGTTTCTGCAGGAGGAAATGTATTGTACTCCAAAGCCTCAAGCATTAGTAATTCTTCAAAATCAGGTTCAGGGCTAATTGTACCTGGAGTATATACCATTCAAAATATAAGTTCAGGAGCATTAAACTACAGCAATGGAAGAAGCCAGAAAGGTATCAACAGTGTTTATGGAATGGCAAACCTTAGCTGGAAAGAAATTGCCTATCTTGATGTTACTGCACGAAACGATTGGTCGAGCACCCTTCCCGCTGAAAACCGTTCTTATTTCTATCCATCAGCTTCATTGAGTATAATGATTGACCAGTTGATCAGCATGGGTGACAAAGTTGACATGTTTAAAATAAGGGGAGGTCTGGCTCAGGTTGGAAATGACACTTCACCTTATCAGCTGTTAAGCACATATGGCGATGCCGGGCAATGGGGCGATGCAATAAGGTTAGGAAAAAGCGGAACTGTTCTTAGTCCCAATCTTTTACCTGAAGAATCAACTTCTTTTGAAATTGGTGCCGATATAAGAATGTTTGCAAACCGCCTGCGTTTTGAAGGTACTTATTATTCTGTTGACAATAAGAATCAGATATTACAGGTTCAACTTCCTGCATCAACCGGATTTAGCTCTACACTCATAAATGCAGGTTTGCTTCAAAGTAAGGGATGGGAATTTTTGGTTGGATTTACACCAGTTAAAACCCACGATTGGACATGGGATGTTGACATTAATTTCACTAAAAATGAAACAACATTACTGGAACTGTCTGAAGGATTATCTTCAATTCAGTTCTGGGATGAAGCCAAAGTTAGAAACGTTGGTTATGTAAAAAGTGATGACGTTAATGGACCCAATGGAATTCAGGACGGACTTGTAGGAAATTTATATGCAAGAAAGATAAACAGGGTGAAGGATGAAAGTTCTCCTTATTATAACTATCCTATATTAGGCAGTGGACTTGACGCAGAATGGGAAGGCGAGGATGAATATTCAAAAGTCGGAAATTATAATCCTGATTTTATTATGGGATTACAGTCATCTCTCTCATATAAAAATTTCACATTAAATATGACTTTCGACTGGAGGTCGGGCGGTCAGTATGTATCACAAACCTCGCACTACTTTTCAGAGGATGTGATTTCACAGGTTTGGCTGGACGAGTTGGTTCATCCTGGAAATTTGGGGGGGGCGCCAAGTCAGGCTCTTCGCGACTGGGTAGTTGCCAATGCCGATGAATTGATTTTTGCGAATGAACCAAGGCCAATCGGAGGACCAACGCCCGAATACGGCGGATTCCCTGAAAGTTTCAGCGGGGTTACAGTTTATGACGGTACGTTTGCAGCAGGTGTTATGGGACATTATGATGATAACGGAAAATTCATTCTTGAACATGAGAATCTTGGTAATGAAGGAACCATTTTCCTGCCTTATGTTGTTAGTAATCCCTGGGATCTGGGAGAATCAAAACTTTTTGATGCTGACTATATAAAACTTAGAGAGATTGCATTAAGCTACAGATTACCCGCTAAAATCTCACAAAAATGGGGATTGGAGGATGTAAACTTCTCTGTTTACAGCCGTAATATCATGTTATGGACAAAAGATTCAAAATTAGGAGTAGATCCTGAAAGAGCGTACCAGGCTGAAAGTGATGGTAAGTTTAAACAAGGGGTTGAAAGATATAACGTTGAACCATGGGTTGTACCTGTTGGATTTAAAGTTGGCTTTACATTTTAACAACTAAAAATTTAAAATCATGAATAGAATAAAAAATAGCTTCATAATAGCATTGACTTTAGTTTTTACTTTAGTAATATCATGTAAAGATCTGGATGAATTAAACATTAATCCAAATGGTGTGGATCCCGAAAGTGCCGATTTGAACTTATTATTACCTACTGTAATTACAGGCATCGGACAATCTGTTGTTTCCTTAGGATTTGGCGATATTGCTGGTGTGATGCAACATACGCAATACGATGGATGGTCGAGCGGACATAACGATTACGACTGGAATATCAACAGCCAGAGCTGGTCTGGTTATTACAGTATTCTCAGAAATAACGACGAATTTTACAAAAAAGCAGTAAAAGGAGAATATGAGTTTCACCAGGGAATTGCGTTGGTAATGAAAGCATATACTTTCGGACTAATCGCCGATTTATGGGGAGACGCGCCATATTCAGAAGCATTAAGGGTTGAAGAAGGTGCTGAGTATTTAAAACCAAAATATGATTCTCAAAAGGATATATACACTGCAATTCTTGCCGACCTTGAAACAGCAAATACACTGCTGTCAAAAAGTGCCGAATCATATTCAAATATTAATGCAACCCAGGATTTATTGTATCACGGCGATGTTTTAAAATGGAGAAAATTTGCCAATTCTCTTGCACTCAGATATTATATGAGGTTATCAGGAAAAGAAGAAGTGAAAAATTTCGCACAACAAGGAATTCAAAAAATTACTTCAAGTCCTGAAACATATCCGTTAATTACAAATGCATCGGATGATGCAAATGTTGGATATATTGGTAATTCTCCATCCGATTCGTGGCCCACAACTATGGAATTCGATCCTGATCCAAGTGGATCTTATATGAGAGTTAAATTATGTTCGACACTTGTTGATGCACTTCAGGAATTAAATGATCCGAGACTGGGAGTCTGGGCCGATAAAATAGAAATCCCTCTGGTTTTGGCTACAGGTACTGATATTGATTATATTGATGACGGAAAAAGATATGTTTCCCAGGATATTATTGATGAATATGTAGCTGCCTGGAATGTAGGTATTGATTTCGATCCAGATTTTGTTGGTATTCCGCCTTCTGTTTTTGCAGCTCCGCAATACAATTTAAATCCTAATCTGGAACAGGGAGTTTATAATCCGCATGCTTCTCAATTAAACAGTATGTACAAGCAAAGTTCGGGTCCGCTGTTATTGATGAGAATTTTTTCTGCTGCTGAAGTTCATTTTATTTTAGCTGAAGCTGCTTTAAAAGGATGGGCGTCCGGAAGTCCGGAAGCTCATTATGCCGAAGGAATTAAACAATCGTTTAACGCCTGGGGAGTTGGAAGTGCTTTCGACAGTTACATCGGTGGAGCACCATATTCAGGGCTCGAAAGCATTATTCAGCAAAAATGGATAGCAAGCTGGAGTTCTGCTGCAGAATCCTGGTTCGATTACAGAAGAACTGGTTTACCAGATTTACAAACCGGTGAATCTGCAAAAAGGGTAAAATTGCCGCTGCGTTTCTATTATCACAACACTGATGAGATATCAAGAAATACAATAAATGCAAATGCTGCAATAGAAAAGTTGGAAGCTACCCCTTATCTTGGTAACGACCAGACTAAAAACAGCGCATGGTCGAAAACATGGCTGTTGCAGGATACAAATAAACCTTATTAGGCTATTTCATCCCATTGATTAAATAAGCAGACAAATAAAAAAAGTGTCTGCTTATTTTTGTTTTCACAATTCAAACAAATAACAATTTATATTTTACAAAATGAGAAAAACATCTTTCAAATTTCTACTCTTTATTTTTGCTTTGTCGGTCTTTTTCGCTTGTCAGCCAAAACCCGAAGCCAAAAAAGTTACTCCCGAAAATGCTTTGCAATCCTATCTCGACAATGGTGATGATTCATTTAAATGGGAAGTTCAGGATTCAACAAAAACGGATGGAGCAAGAATTTATCGTCTCCAGATTACATCACAAACATGGCGTGATACAGTCTGGAACCACGAACTCACAGTGATTGTTCCCGATGAAATTGGTTACAATGACGGCTTACTTTTTATAACGGGAGGAGCTGTTACAAAAGGAAAACCAAATACCCACAAATGGGACAAGGAAGAAATTGTTGCTTTGACGGATATTGCAAAATTAAACAAGGCCGTGGTTTCAATTATCTGGCAGATACCCAACCAGCCACTTTATAACGGACTGACCGAAGATGAACTGATCTCTATGACACTCCATAGTTTTCAAAAAGACAGCGATTATACCTGGCCGCTACTTTTCCCAATGACAAAAAGCGCTATTAAAGCGATGGATGCAATTCAGGAATTTTCGTCAAAATCTTTAAACTCGAAAGTAATCCAATTTGTAGTTACAGGCGCGTCAAAACGTGGCTGGACAACCTGGCTGACCGGGGCGCACGACAATCGTGTAAAAGCAATCGCACCAATGGTTATCGATATGCTTAACTGGGACTTAAATATAGAATACCACAAAGTAACCTGGGGCGATTACAGTATCCAGATTGAAGACTATGTAAAACTGGGTATTGCACAACAGGCAAATACACCTGAAGGGCAGAAAGTGGCAAAAATGGTTGATCCATATTCATACCGCTCAATGTTGACAATGCCTAAAATGTTGTTTATGGGAACAAACGACGAATACTGGCCTGTTGACGCAATTAAAAACTACATCGACAGTATTCCGGGCGATAACCACATTTGCTACACACCCAATGCCGGTCATGATCTGGGCGACAGACAAACTTACCTTGCAGGCTTGAGTGCCTTTTTCGGAACGGCAATCACAAATGGTACTATACCAAAATGTGGGTATTCTATTTCCGAAGAAAACGGCAAAATATTATTAAAAATGGAGGCTACCGCCGATTTACTTGAAGATGCAATTTTATGGAGCGCAACTTCTCCTGACCGCGAATTCAGGGATAAAATATGGAGCAGTGTGAGTCTTGGAAAATCGAATGTGAGTGAATTCACACAGGAAATTGATTATCCTGAAACCGGATACAAAGCGTTTTACATCGATCTGAAATACAAAGCCCCAATATCAGGAGATTTTACACAAAGCACCCGCATGTTCCTCACAAACAGTGAAAAGGTTTTGTTGAACCGCGGGGAATAGTAAAGTTTATGGGTGATCGTTGCCGGTTTGCAAGTGACGGAAGATAAAAAATTAACAACCGAAAGAATTCCGAAGGTATGTTATTATTGTAGAGGTGAAATTTGCAGAAAAGTAAGAATGCCAAAGCTGTGACAATATAATGTCACCACTAAAATGGTTTTGATTTATGGATAAAATTTATGCTATAATAATAGCGACCCTTCAGGTTTAAATAAAATATTTATAAACTGATTAAGACCGATTTTAATTGATAGAAAAGGTCTTGTTATTCAACAAAAATGAAAATATTAAAAAGGATTGGAATTACCCTCGGCATAATTATCGCGATGCTTGTTATACTTCATTTTTCAGTAACAGGCCCGGTGGTAAACAATCCTTATTTTGATTCAACATATTTCAAAAAGAGTTGTGCTGAAATCGACAGCCTGAAAAACAGAGCAACACCTGCACAGGGAAAACTCTTTGCAGGATTCTCAAAAGTCAGCATCACCCCCACGCTAAATAGTGATGCAGATGATATTACAAAAGGTAAATTTGTACAACTGCCACTAGCCGGTTTTGGTGCGCGCAAAGGTACGCCTGCAACAGGTATCCACGACAGTATTTTTGTAAAGGCAGTTGCACTGAAAGTTGATAATACGTTAGCTGTTTTTGTTGGTGCTGATTTGCTGATAATGCCTCCAAATATTAGTGATTCGGTAATGCTTGTTTTAGCGCAAAAAGGATTCACCCGCGATCAGATTTACTTTTCTGCAACTCATACACATTCAAGTCTTGGTGGCTGGGGCCCCGGTTTTATGGGAAAACAATTTGCCGGTGAAGAAAACAATAACCTTGAAAAATGGCTTGTTCAACAAATATCAAATGCAGTTTTAAAAGCAGTGAATGATCTGCAACCTGCAACTATTGCAACTGGTGATTTTGATGCCGCTGCTTACACACGTAACCGGCTGATAGGTGAATTGGGAACTACAAACGACGATTTCAGCTATATTCTTATTCAGCAAAACGAAGGAAAAAAAGCGCTTATTGGTTCATTTGCTGCCCACTCAACCTGTATGGGAAGTAAAAACATGGAAATCAGTGGCGACTATCCCGGTTACTGGCAACGAAAAATGGAAACCACAATTGTTGATTATGCCATTTTTATGGCCGGATCAATGGGAAGTCAAACCCATGTTGGCAAAGGCGAGGGTTTTGAAAAACCACGTTTCATTGGCGAATCTCTTGCCGACAGCACAATTATTCATCTCGCAAATACCGAAAACACAGACTCAGTTTTACTGGCAACAGCAACTATTAAACTGAACTTGCCCGAATACCATTTCAGGATTTCAACAACACGAAATCTTACAACAGGAGTATCAAAGAAATTAATGCCGCTACCCGAAAATGCAGTTTTACAGGCTATCCGAATTGGAAATATGGTTTGGGTTACTACTCCCTGCGATTTCAGTGGCGAGTATGCACTTCAGCTAAAAAACAGGCTGGCAGTAGAAGGTTTCGATGCGAACGTTACAAGTTTCAATGGCAGTTATGTGGGTTATATTATTCCTGGCCGTTATTTTTATCTCAATGAATATGAACCAAAAACAATGGGTTTTTTCGGCCCGACAATGGGCGATTACACTTTCGATTTAATCAACCAAATGACAAATGTTTTGATAAAATAACTTCGTTTAACTAACGCTGACAGGTCTTTGGACGCTGTCAGGTTTTTAGAGACCTGTCAGCGTGCTCCCGATAGTTATCGGGGCTGACAGCGTCCGGAAAACATAAAATTGCAACACTTTGAAAAAGCTGATAAAACTGCTGAAATACCTCTTTATTACCCTCTCGCTGATCATAGTTATTGTGCTCATCTGGTTTCTTGCCAAACCTGTATGGCACCATTTTGTCACCTATCCCCGACTTCAGGATAAAGTAAGCGAATTCAAAAAACTGCGAAAAGAGCCTGTAAATAATACAAAACTGAATGTTTACAGAGGTGTGATGCACCTGCATAGCTACCTGTCGCACGATAGCGAAGGAACGCTAAACGATTTAATTCCGGCAGCAAAGAATAACGGCATCGAATTTATGTTCCTAACCGATCACCCGCGTTATGACCTCGATTCTTTTCCACGCGGTTACAACGGAATTTACGATGGCGTGTTGATAGTACCCGGCAGCGAAAAACACGGATATGTTGCCTGGCCACTTGATTCGACAGTAATCGATCTGAAAACAAATCCCGATACAATTGCAAAGAATATAGTTGAAAATGGCGGGATCGTGTTTTTCTCGCATACCGAAGAAAAACGAAACTGGGGAAACCCGTATTACCAGGGAATGGAGATTTACAATTTCCACACCGACACAAAAGACGAAACTTTGGCGCCGCAAATCTTTAATTTTCTCGTTAACGGAGGAAAATACCGCATTTGGGCTTTGCGCGAAATGTTTGACGAACAAACCCGGATTCTGGCACGATGGGATTCATTAAACATGACACGGAAAATGGTAGGCTTTTCGGCAGTTGACACCCACGAAAACCAGAACCTAAGGGCGCGGTTTATTGCAGATGGACGTGTGGAATGGGTTGGCCCCAATGCAAATATCATTGATACTACAAAAGTTACGATACTGAACAAATGGATGTTTCACGAACCCGATAAAAGTGGCTGGATTTTTCGCCTGATGATAGACACCTACAACGAAGGTTTCGACTACATAACAAACTATGTTTTTGCCGATGAATTATCTCCCCAATCACTGGCCGGAAATATGAAAAAAGGACACCTGTACACAGCATTTAAAACTCTGGGCGATGCTGTAGGTTTCAACTTTTACGCCACAGGGAAAGATGGCAGGTTAGCCGGAATCATGGGAGATTCAATAAGTATTGCGAACCTGAAAACACTAAACGCTGTAACTCCTCTACCCGGCCAATACAGGCTGATCCGCAACGGGCAAACAATAAAAACCACCGAAACCGACGGCTATGAATTTGCAGTTGCCGAACCCCTTGAAAAAGGATTTTACCGTATTGAAGTACATGTAAACATTGGCGGCAAATATTTCCCCTGGATTTATTCGAACCCGATTTATTTGTATTAAACAAGAGTTTTAAAATTGAAATAAGTTTTACATTTGAAACAACATTCAATTTAAACCAAACATTATGAACAGAATATCACGACCCAAAACCATACACTTCACAAAAAGCGTTTTGAATCAGACAAGGAATATTAGTGGGTAATGTAGTAATAGCTGAAATATGTGGGGATACAGATGATGCCGGTCATTGAAAATTCGCACTCAAAAGATTTTATATATGAATAGACACCTTACCTCGATATTGATTTTGATGCTTGTCATTAATAAGAGTTTATTTGGACAAACAAGTTCAAATGTAGATTCAAAATCTATGATTCAGCTTCGTAACATTGATTTTGGATTTGATGTATTAAGACCATTCTTCACAAAGGAAAATGGTAAAGGATATATTTTTACTTGTGGATATGAATATAGTAACAAAAAACATTTGTTCTATAAACTGAATATTGATGGTGGCTTTTATGGAAGTATTAATGAAGAGTGCAGCTTAAAAAAATTAGTCCAGGATTATTATGGAATAGGATTAATTCCTGAAATTAAGTATTATCCAATAAAAAGAAACAGAGACACATATGGTTTTTATGCAACTCTATACACAACAGCCAAAATAATATATAAAAAAGACAGCTATTATGAGAATGGAAAATTAAATGAGGAAAAAAATAACTGGGGTGCGCTATTCGGGTATGTAGGATTGGGGATTGGATATAAAATTCCTGTTTACAAAGGACTTTTCATTGAACCAATTCACAGTATATCTTTAGGAACACAAACATTTGAAAGTATTAATTATTGTGACAGAGGCATGTTGGAATTTGTTGATGGGTTACAATATTTAATTCTTTTTTCCCGTCTTCAGATAAAGATTGGCTATAATTTTAACTTAAGAAAATGAATAATGCTTCCAGTTTAATACAGAAGCATACACCGCTTCTGTGCGATTTCACTGCGTTGTTTGTAGGATTATCATCCCGAATTCTTAATTAATGAAACACTTTTCCAACCTGACTGTTAATTAATTCCTTTCACAATTTTCTGTTTTATCACTAAACCTCTCCCACCAGTTCCAACCAAATATCCAAACCAATTGGAATTTCAAACACTTTTCCAAAGTTCAGAACCCTGCTCGCACCACAGCGCTGATTTTATTCGCCACACCGAAGATAACTTCCGGCACACGGAAGCAATTTCCGACCGTCGCAAATTGCTTCTGTGTGGTGACGGATTGCTTCGGAGTAGCGTAAATATGGGTCTTTCACCTGAAAAAGTAATTCTATACTCCGTAAGAAAGGTGGAATGTTAAGTAACATTGCAGGAGATTGAAATTAAACAACTTCATTTCAAATTTTTATTCCTGAAAATTATTTTTTTGATCAAAAATTTGCGAAACCGAAAAGTTGCACGTATATTTGCAACCGAACGGTTTCGTTAATTTAAATAAAAGACAATGAGAAGAGATGTATTTCAAGCAATTGCCGACCCTACAAGACGGGCGATCATTACACTAATTGCGTTACATGCAATGACACCCAATGCCATTGCAGATAACTTCAACACGACACGGCAAGCGGTGTCAAAACATTTACGGATACTCACAGAATGTGAGCTTGTAAAACAAGAATATCAAGGCAGGGAAATTTATTACTCTCTTGAAATTGAAAAAATGAAAGACATAGATAAATGGTTAGAGCAGTTTAGAAAAATTTGGGAAACCAAATTCAATCAATTGGATAATGTATTAGAAACAATTAAAAAACAAAAAAATGAACAATAATTTAAAATTTGATTTTACTGTTGACAAAACAACAAATACTGTATTCATTATTAGGGAGTTCTCCGCCGAACTGTCATTGGTTTGGGATGCCTTTACGAAACAGGAAATTCTTGACCAATGGGGGGCACCGGAACCATGGATAACAAAAACAAAATTTATGAATTTTGAAGTCGGTGGGCGAAGATTGTATGTAATGGAAAGCCCGGAAGGACAAGAACATTGGTCAATTCAGGAATTTACTTCTATTAGTCCAACAACTAATTTCAAAATGCTGACTAATTTTTCAGACAAGGATGGGAACACAAATACAGAATTTCAGAGTTCAGAAAACAATGTAGATTTTAGTGAAGTAAATGGAATTACTACAGTAAGAATAACAATTAAATATGCTACACCTGCCATTTTAGAGATGATGATTGAAAAGGGCTTCCGGGAAGGATTTACAATGATATTGAACAACCTGGAAAAATTATTGACCAAATAAAATCAAACTGTAATGAGAAAAGAAAGAATTAATGAATCACAATTTAAATAAAAACAAATGAAAATGAGTACAAATACAACCCAGGTAGTAAAGGACCTAAAAGAAAGATCAGTTCTTGTTTCAAGAGAATTTAATGCACCGGTAGAGTTGGTGTGGAGAGCATTTACAGAAAGTGAAATCTTAGACAAATGGTGGGGTCCGGCACCGTGGAGAGCTGAAACAAAGTATCAGGATTTCTCTGTCGGAGGTTATTGGCTATATGCGATGGTCAGTCCTGAAAACGAAAAACATTGGGGGAGAATGAATTATTTATCCATTGACTTACATAAGAATTTTCATTTGGAAGATGCCTTTTGCGATGAAAATGGAATAATGAACACTGAATTGCCTGTCTCCAAAGGGAGCAATTTATTTACAGCTACTGCAACCGGCACAAAAGTGGAATTTAAAATGAACTACTCTACAGAAGAACAACTTCAAAAAATTATTGAAATGGGATTTGAACAAGGAATCACTATTTGTCTGGAACAATTGAACCAGTTAATTCTTCATTCCCAAATATAAAGTCATGAATATTTTGGCAATATTATCAATTACCGCAGGTGTTGTATCGCTGCTAAGTTTATTGGCACTGCATTTTACAAGTCCTGAATTTAAGCCCGGTTGGCGAATGGTAAGCGAATACGCAATGGGAAAATACAAGTGGATTCTAACCTTTTTCTTTTTTATGTGGGGAGCAAGTTCACTTTTTCTTGCAATTAGTTTGATTGAAATAGTCACTGGCTTTTGGGCATACTTTGCAATTATTTTACTTGCAATTTCGGGCATTGGAGCTATTTTCGGCGGCTTGTTCGACGTAAAACACAAACTGCATGGATTGGCATTTGCCCTTGGAGTTCCGCCTTTGCCTGTCGCAGCGTTAATCCTTACTTATCATTTGTTAAATACCAGCATTATTACGCAAAAAAATGCATTGATAATAGCACACTCAACCTGGATAAGTGTAATCATAATGGGCTTATCAATGATGCTAATGTTTACAGGCTTCAAAAAAGCTGGTGTGACATGGGACAAAGATTCACCACCGCCAACAGAAGTACCAAAAGGGGTTATTGCTCTGGGTGGTTATGCTAACAGGCTATTGGTTTTCTGCTTTATCTTTTGGGTAATTTTTATTGCTTATTTTATTAACAATTAAAATAGATACATCATGTCATTTCAGACCTACATTGACAACATTAAAGCAAAGACAGGAAATACTCCTGATGACTTTAAAAAATTAGCCGAAGAAAAAGGCTTCATGGAAAATGGAAACCTTTTGAAAACTGTTAAAGCAACTGAAATTGTAAATTGGTTAAAAGAAGAATTTGAACTTGGACACGGACATGCAATGGCGATTTACGCAACATTCAAAGGAAAAAGGGAATGATGGAGGGACTCTGAGTAACGCTTTGGAGGAAACACATTCAGGATAGTTGCAATTGAGCTCCTGCTATTTGGAAGTAAGCTCCGGAAAATCCCAAATGGATTTGTGAAATACAGTGATTGCAATCGGGATGAAAGGCAATTTGACGGACTGCTTGTATTAAATCAAATTTGTCGTCCGTTATTCCAACTTAATTACTTTCCAAAACCTGGCCTTTTTCCCTGTATAAATCTACTTTGCCATCAAGCAGTACAGCAATTACAGTAACCTGTTCATCAAGTACTTTTTCAGGAACGTCAATGTAAATAATCCCGGGAACAGCGCTCCAGTATTGTTTCATTTTTATGTCCCAATTCAGTTTTGTGCCATTGCCAACCACGTAAATACGATTGATTTTGTTTTTAATTCCCTTAAGCATAATTTGACCGTTTGGATTGTAGGGTAAGTACAAATACAGAATATCACCGTTTTTATTAAGCGAAGTTGGACCGTAGAAATGTTCAGATGGAATTCCTGCTCGTGTCCCATACACAGCTTCGGTGTGTTTGTTTGTCCAGCGGCCCAGTTGATTCAGGATGTTTACCTGTTCTTCAGGAATTGTTCCATCGGCTTTTGGTCCAATATCGAGCAACAAATTTCCACCCCTACTGATACAATCAACTAAAATATTGATTACCTGATTTGGTGTTTTGTAGTTTTTGTCGTTTCCCTGAAAACCCCAACTATCGTTCATTGTCATACACAACTCCCAATAACGGCTTTCGGGGCGGGTAATTGGCAATCCCTGCTCTGGTGTTGCGTAATCACCATAACCTTGAATGCGGCTGTTCAGGATTACGTTTTTATTCCATCCTCGAAGGTTTTCACTCAATTCTTTGGCTTTCCATTTTTCGGCTGATTGTTCCCAATCGCCATCAAACCAATATAAATCGGGTTTGAACTGTTTTGAAAGCTCTTCCAACTGGCAAAAATTGAAATCAACAAATCTGTTCCATTTTACTGAATCGTTATCATATCGTTTTTCAACTTTGGTTTTGTTGGGATAATCGGGGTGCGACCAGTCAAGAAGCGAAAAATACAAGCCTACTTTTAAATCATTTTTGCGGAGTTCGTTTAAAAGTGGAACAACCAAATCCTTTTTAGCCGGCGATTTTTTAACAACGCTTAAATCACCACATTTTGTATCCCAAAGAGCAACTCCGTCATGGTGTTTTGTGGTTAAAACGGCATATTTTGCACCGCTGCTTTTGAATAATTTTGCCCATTCCGCCGGATTGTAGTTCTTTGCTGTAAAACTATTTAATTGGTTCATGTATTCATCATGCGAAATATAACCGTTATAGAACGACCAGCTTTCATCTATTCCGTTTACAGCATAAATTCCCCAGTGAATGAAAATACCAAGTTTTGCATCCTCAAACCATTGCATTTGTTTTTCCTTTTCGCCTGTATTTTGGGCAAAGGGAGTCAGATTCAAAAGAATTAGAAATAATGTAGGAAATATTTTTTTCATCGTATTTTATTTTTTAACGATTAACAGTTCAGTAATCAAAAAAAGAAAAACAGAAACTCCATCTTTTAAAAAATGGAATTTCTGTTTTTAATGAATATCTACAAATTGGTTTATTCTACCATATAATATTTTTTAATGGCAGAATCTACGTCCCACACACATTCAATACCGGCAGGGAAGGTAATAAAATCGCCTGGTTTCACTGTAATCGATTCGAATTCGGAAACTATTGTAGCTTCGCCTGCAACGATGTAGCACTGCTCGGTTTTATCGTAAAATACCTCGAATTTTTCCTCATCGTATTCCATAACCGGCCACGATTTAACCCCCAACTCTTTCAATTCTTCCAAATCCAGACGATCGACTTCTATTTTCATGTGTTTATATTATACAGTTTTTTAATCCGAATCCCCTAATTTACAGGAATACTCGCATTTTTGAAATCGCATTTTTTGAAATCCTTTTTAATGCTCGCATTCTTCAAAATTTTAACGCAAAAATATAAAAGAAACTCATTTTAATAATTCAAGATAAAAACAAATAATAACATTGACGGGAAATAAATTAACAATGTGCTTTAATATTTTTTGTTCACGACTTAAAGATGCTATAATTTTATATCAAAATAAAATGTATAAACTACAAAATCAAACTTATGGTTATGATCAATACTGACATTGAATTACAAAACGAAAATATCTTGCTACGACCCACTATAAAATCTGATTTTGAACAATTTACAACATTAACACACGATAAAACTATGTGGATCTATTTTACACATGATTTATCGGATAAAAAAGATTTTGAAACATGGTTTGGTGAAGCGTTGGATGGGAAAGTAAAGAAATCAAGACTTCCGTTTACAATTGTTCAAAAAGAAAATAACCTGATCGTTGGGTCAACAAGTTTAGGTAATATATCAGTTCGTGATAAAAGAATTGAAATTGGCTGGACATGGTTTGGGCCTCAATTTTGGGGTAAAGGTTTAAATATTCAGGCTAAATACCTTATGCTCAGATATTGTTTCGAGGAGTTGGAATTTGAAAGGGTTGAATTTAAAACCGATGTTTTAAATATTCACTCACGGAATGCATTGTTGCGAATGAATATAGCAGAAGAAGGAATTTTAAGAAGCCATACACTAATGACAAAAGGAAGACGAAGAGATACTATTTTCTACAGTGTTTTAAAACATGAATGGCAAGAATTAAAAATCAAAAATAACTGGAAATAATTCAGCATTTATTTATTGCTAAATTTCGTTTGCTATCATTAAATAAGTATAAACAAGGTAAACCATAAGTAAAATAAGTGCTTCCCAGCGATCCAGCTTTTTCTTTCCTCCCGTGAACATGGCTATAAATAAAACCAAAGTTCCGCCGGCAAGTAAATACATTTCAGTATTAAAAGTGGTATTAAAATCAATAGGATGAATTAACGAACTAACCGAAAGTATCAGCAGAATGTTGAATATGTTGGAACCAATTATATTTCCAAATGCAATATCACTGTTTTTCTTCAGGGCGGCAACCACTGAGGTTACCAATTCGGGTAACGATGTGCCAATGGCTACAATTGTTAATCCTATTATTTTTTCGCTTACACCAATAACAGTGGCAACTTCTATGGCGTTATCAACAACAAGTTTACCACCCAGGATCAGTCCGGCGATTCCGATGATAATTAGCCCCCATATCTTTAAATTCGACATTTCTTTAACTACAGGTTCACTTATCTCCGGCTTTTCGATTTTCATTTGAGTATAAATGTAAAACAAGAAACCCGCAAACATAAGGAGCAATATAGCACCATCAATCCTGGTTACAACATTAATTTTTTGGCCAAGCACATTGTTTGAAAGCAAAAACAACAATATTACTGCAAGTATCGATATGGGAATTTCCTTCCAAACGGTACTAGATTGAACTGTAATTGGATAAATCAAACCGCTAATTCCAAGTATTAAAAAAAGATTGACGATATTGCTTCCAAGCACATTGCCAAAAACAATATCGGAATGGCGTTGTAACGAAGCAACTGAGTTAACCACCAACTCTGGAGCAGAAGTCCCAAAGGCAACGATGGTAAGCCCGATAATTAAATCGGAAACATTGTATTTTTTTGCCAGTGCAGAAGCGCCTGACACCATCCAGTCTGCGCCTTTTATCAGTAAAAAAAAGCCAGCTATTATAAGTCCTGTTGAAAGTATCATTAAAATTTAATTGCAGTTTTAACATTTGCCGGAAATATCCAACAAAATTATGTTTCTATTACAATATTCAATCATAAATGTTCAAATGGAAAATGACTTTTACTTTTTTTAGAATTAATTTGAATTTTAAAGAAAGCCATATTTACCTGCCAGAAAAACCATTAATAAGGATAAAGAGAAAGCAATTAGCGGTGAAATAAGCCACATGAGGAAAAACTTCCGGACTTCAGTTTTTTTGAAAATGTGTCGATAACCCAATTTAGCTACCCCAATTCCCAGTATTGCGGCTATATTCAGTTGAACAAGCGAAGTTGGAATTCCTTTGGTTAAAGAGGCAAAAAGCAATAAACTGGCTGATACAAACGCTATAACAACAGCTTCAAACTTTCCAAACAATACAATTTCCTTGCCTGTGTTTTGTAGGATTTTATGTCCAAACAGTGAACTTCCAATGCCAAAACTTGGGGCAACAATCAGAGTTGACAAAATCATTATCAAAATAAAATTTTCATCGACAGATATTTTCAGTTGGTTAACTGTCATTGAGGCAATTGGACCAGAAGCATTTGCAACGTTATTCGAACCTATTGAAAAAGCAACGTATAACGACATGGCAATCAGCACGCCATCCCACACAGGTTTCATATTTGCATTTTGTGCCCGGGGCAAAGTCAAGCCCTTTCTACGCATAGGTTTGTATATGTACTTTCCTATTAGCAAACTGATAATAAACGATATAACAGGCAGAATAAACCATGTTGGAATAATTTCAAGCAGCAATTTATCTGAATTGAGTTTATCGAAATAAAGCGCTACGGCTGTAACCGATAACACAGTGGATTGACTTGTAGATTGCGGAATTCCAAACAAATTAGCCACCAAAAGTGAAATTGAAACCGAAAATAGGATGATTGAAACTACATTTCGCGACATCATTTCAGGAGCAAGTAACTCCTTTCCCATGGTTACTGCCGTACCTTTTCCGGCTAAAATTGCACCCAAAAAAACCATAATTCCAAATAAACCCGGAATTAAACTCCTGCGCAATACATTTGCTCCATAAGCTGCCGAAAAAGCCGGACCAGTTCCACTGCCACCCATATTTATTGAAAAAAACATGGCAAGTATAAAAGGCAACAACAAAGGACTGAAGAGTGGTGAAATCATAAATTCGACTTTTATGTTCGTACCGAATTGTATTTCTCAGTGGATTGCACTGATTATTCCGTTTCAAAAATACTCAGGTTTTCATGAATTCAACATGGAAAACATAAAATTTGTGAAAAGTAATTTCGTTGGGAAATACAAGCTCAATGCAGGATATTTTGAGGTGAGGCTAAAATATATCAGCAAATTTTCTCCCATCAATAAATGCCTTCAGATTTGATTCAACAACCGCTGATCCTTTTGAAGCAAATACAGTTTCAATGGCCTTCATAATAATATCTACACTGATATTTATAAATGGTGACGCGGCACCTAGCATAACCATGTTCGAAGCTTTGGGATTTCCTGTTTCGTGAGCCATTTTATCAGCGTCAATTTGTATTATTCTCAATTTTGATTTTAGTTCATTAAAAGTATTCGCGAGATCAGGATAATTCGGGATATTTCTGAACTCAGTTGTATTGGTAACCAATGACCCGTCTTTTTTGAGATAGGGCAGGTATCGCAGAGATTCGAGTGGTTCAACCGAAAGAATAATATCCGCGGTTCCCAATGGAATTAAATCGGAGTAAACAGGCAAATCGGAAATACGCAAATGCGAAACCACTTCCCCACCCCGCTGGCTCATTCCATGTGTTTCAGCCTGTTTTAAATAAAGGTTTTTGTTTAGCGATGCAGCTCCTAAAATGGCTGCAATTGAAAGAATACCTTGTCCTCCAACTCCTGCCAGTATGATATCAGTTTTCATTTTCTGCTTGTTTTTTGTTCATCTTTTTAACTCTGCTAATTCGCTGAATACATTCACGTCGTCCAATAATTACTGAAACACCTTTAAATTCAATCTCTTCCTTCAGAATTTCAACTATCTCGGCATGATTTTTTTTGAGCGGCACAAATAATCTGATATGATCTGGATCCACTCCAATCCCCGCACAAATTTGTTCAATCCTCCCTTTAGCAGAAGAATCCTGTCCACCTGTCATTGCAACAGCCTCGTTATCAACAATCAGTATATTTATATTTGATTTTTCATATACGCAATCCAACAAACCTGTAATTCCCGAGTGTGTAAAAGTTGAATCACCAATTACAGCAAAAACAGGTTCCAAACCTGCATCAGCGGCACCTTTGGCCATGGTAATTGAAGCGCCCATATCGACACAGGTGTTTATTGTATTGTATGGAGGCAAAGCTCCCAAAGTATAACAGCCAATATCAGAAAAAACTCTGCCGCTGCCAAAATCCTGAATCACCTCGTTTAAAGCCAGATACGAATCCTGGTGTCCACATCCTGCACATAATGATGGTGGCCTGCTCACCACAATATCCGGAACCCTAAAACCTCCCGGATTTTCTTTTCCCAACGCCTTCAAAATATGGTCGGGATTTAACTCGCCTTTTCGGGGAAGTGCACCATTTAAACGGCCATGAACTTTGGTTCCCTTTTCAAAAAAATCGGTAAGCATCTCTTCAACCAGTGGATATCCTTCCTCAATCACCAGCAATTCATCGCACTCTTTTTCCAATTTCCGAATCCAAATTTCAGGTATCGGATACTGTGCTATTTTCACAACCGGGTAAGGACAATGTCCATTTAGATAGTTCTCCATCAGATAGTTATATGCAATTCCGCAACATACAATTCCAAGGCTCCTATCATCTCCCGGAATAAAAGAATTGTATTTCGACTCATTTGCATATTTCAATAATTCCGGTTGTTTGTCTAAAAGATTCTGATAATATTTCCGTCCGTATGCGGGCAATAGCATAAACTGCATCGGGTTTGCAGGTAATTTCAAAACTTTTTCAGGTAAAAGATCTTTTTGAATTACTCCAGAACGTGAATGAGCCAATCTTGTTGTAATACGCAACATAACAGGCAATTGCATTTTTTCAGAGAATTCAAATGCCTCATAAGTCATGTCGTAAGCTTCCTGTTGGTTTGACGGTTCGAAAACTGGCACCATTGCAAACTTCCCGTAAAAACGTGAATCCTGCTCATTTTGCGACGAGTGTTGAGAAGGATCGTCGGCAACCACAACCACCATACCACCATTTACGCCTGTTATTGACATGTTCATAAAAACATCGGCAGCAACATTAAGCCCCACATGTTTCATGCAGGATAAGGAGCGCTTTCCGGCATAACTCATACCAAGCGCCGTTTCCATTGCAGTTTTTTCGTTTGCCGACCATTGACGGTGAATCTTGCGCTTTTTAGCGATTATATTCTCCTGAATATATTCTGTTATCTCAGTTGAAGGAGTTCCGGGATAAGCATACACACCCGAAATACCGGCATCGATGGCGGCCTGACCAATAGCTTCGACCCCGAGAAACAAATTTCTGTACATGAATTATGATTTTAGTAGTTGTCTGCAAAAATACATGATTACTAAAGAAACAAACCATATCAAATCTCAGGAAATTGGAGTTTTACCATGTTTAATAAAACAGCTAAGTTTTGTTGGTGATTTGAAAAATTGATGAACCAACTGATTTTTAACTAAAAACTGTAAGTACAAGTTTTCTTTCTACACCAAAATTTCTGAACTCGCAAAAGTAAATCCCCTGCCAGATTCCCAGATTTAGACGGTGATTTGTAATGGGGATGGTAACTTCTGCACCAAAAACAGACGATTTCAGGTGCGCCGGCATATCGTCATCTCCTTCGTAAATGTGAACATAAACGGGATCTCTCTCAGGAATCATTTTATTGATGAATGCTTCAAAATCACTTCGTACGGTCGGGTCCGCATTCTCGTTGATTGTAATTCCGGCTGATGTATGTTTTACAAGAATATGCAGCAAACCTTTTTCCGGAAGTTCAGGTAAATTCTTTTCAATTAAACCCGTGATTAAATGATAACCCCGGCGAAAATGAGGAAGAGTTATTTCAGTTTGTTGAATCATCGTTATTAAAGTTGCAAAAGTTGTTATTAAAATCGCTCAACAAAAATAAGCAGAGCAATAAAAAGAAAAATTATAATGTAGGTAAACGGGCTGGCAAAATTAAATGTCCACCCCATCCTTTTATTCCTTTTCGGAACAATAACTCTATAATCACTTCTGTCAAAATAAACAAAACCCCATTTGTAATTTTCCGGATTAGTTTTCATTACTGACGTTGTTAAAATTTCAAACTAAGTTAAAAGTTAATAGTTAGAATTTGAAAACATTTGTTGCTTTTATAGTAATTTTCCAAACTATTCATAAACTTTAAAAATATTCTTCAAATGAAAATTCTTGGAAATTTAATCTGGCTCGTGTTTGGCGGCTTTGCCATCTTTTTGGAATACATGGTCGCGGGCTTGTTGCTTTGCGTTACTATTATTGGCATTCCGTTTGGTTTGCAATCCTTTAAACTTGGTATCCTTGCGTTGTGGCCATTCGGACAAAAAATTGAATACATGGATTATGCACCCGGGTGTCTTTCAACAATCATGAATATCATTTGGTTTTTTATTGGAGGTATTTGGATAATGCTCACTCACGTACTTTTCGGTATTCTGTTGGGAATTACAATTATAGGCATTCCATGGGCAAGGCAACATTTCAAAATGGCTTCGTTGGCGCTGACTCCGTTTGGGAGAAGGGTGGTGTGAAAAACCAGTTACTGATAATAAACTGTCCTCCGAAAAACAACCAGTAACCTTTAAAAATCCGGAACTTAAATTAAAAAACAAGGAACACGTGATCTGGTATCCGGAACACCTAAACCTGTAACTCACAATCTGCAAAACCCTTCAGCCCATCCAATCAATTTTTCAGAATCTTTTTCAAAATACTTAAACCATTTGACTATTAGTGTGTTATTGTTTCGAACGAATGCTTAACTAGTTGTTTTCAGTAATAAAATTATATAAAACAGGATTGTACAGGAAAAATAATGTAACTATTTAAGATAATTACATCTTTTAGTTTTCATATTAACTTAAGTATATTTTGATTTTACGGACTGATACAATTGTAAGCAATTTCAAACTTGCGAGAGTGACTAATAAAAGGATATAATCACCGGGGGTAGCCGAAAACCGCTCAGAGTAGGCAATTATAAAAACAATAAAAATGAAAATAAAGGTTTTAATAGCCCTGCTGTTTTGTATTAAATTAGGAACTTCTCAAACAATTGACCACAATGCAGCAATTAAATCATCAGCCGACAAAATTGAAAAAAAAGTAATTGACTGGCGACACGATTTTCATCAAAATCCGGAGCTTGGAAACCGTGAAACACGAACTGCGGCAATCGTTGCCAAACACCTGCAATCGTTGGGACTTGAAGTAAAAACAAGCGTTGCGGTAACTGGTGTGGTGGGCATTTTAAAAGGCGACAAACCCGGACCGGTGATTGCTTTAAGAGCCGACATGGATGCCTTGCCGGTAACCGAAAGAAATGATTTGCCTTATGCTTCGAAAGTAATAACAATTTACAACGGAAAGGAAACCGGGGTGATGCACGCCTGCGGGCACGATGGGCACACTGCAATTCTGATGGGTGTTGCAGAAGTTTTGTCAGGCATGAAAAAAGACCTGAAAGGAACCGTGAAGTTTATATTTCAGCCTGCTGAAGAAGGAGCCCCAGTAGGTGAAGAAGGCGGTGCAGAACTAATGGTAAAAGAAGGTGTACTGGAAAACCCAAAAGTGGGGGTGATTTTCGGTTTGCACATGGGCGCACAACTCGAAGTTGGTAAAATATCTTATCGTCCCGCTGGTACAATGGCGGCTGTCGGCGATTTCAGAATTACAGTAAAAGGCAAGCCTTCACATGGTTCGCAACCCTGGTTGTCGGTTGACCCGATTGTGGTAGCTGCCGAAATCATTAACAGTTTACAAACCATAGTAAGCCGAAATGTTGATTTGACAGAAAATCCTGCTGTTGTTACGGTTGGCGCTATTGAAGGTGGCAACCGCTCAAACATTATTCCCGAACAGGTAGTAATGCTGGGAACTGTAAGAACATTCACCGATGAAGATGAAACGATGGTTTTTAACCGCATCAGGCAGATTGCCGAAAAAACTGCCGAAGCAGCCGGTGCAAGCGCTGTGGTTGAATTGCCATATTCCTCTCATTACCCTGTAACTTTTAACAATGTAGCGCTTACAACTGCAATGCTTCCCTCGTTGCAAAAAACAGCAGGAGCCGAAAATGTGATACTTATGAATGCCAAAACGGGCGCTGAAGATTTTTCGTTTTACGCACAAAAAGTGCCGGGTTTGTTCTTTTTTCTCGGTGGAATGCCTAAAGGGAAAGACCCAAAAACTGCAGGACCTCATCACACTCCCGAATTTATGATCGAAGACAGTTCGTTTAAAACCGGGGTGATTGCATTTTGTAATCTGGTATTCGATTATCCTGAATTAAATAAATAATAAGAAAAAGAATAGACCTGAGTCAGAAGACCGAAGACGGAAGCAAAAACAATTCGGTCTTCCGACTTCGGACTTCAAACTTTACAAATATGAAAGCAAAATCAATCAAAGGAAATTCCACAGAGGAAATTAAAACGGCACTGGAGCAAAGCATGTTTGGCGGCTTCAAACCAACACTGGCTTTTGTGTTTATATCAGTCAAACAAGACATTGATGCAGTAAGTAATCTGTTCGACCAGCATGGTATTCAGATTTTTGGAGCCACCAGTTCTGGTGAATTTATCGACGGCGATATTAGCAACGGGGGTATAGCTGTTTTGTTGATTGATATTAATCCCGCAAACTTCGAAATACTGCTGCACGATTACCGCGATAAAGAACCTGAAGCTGTGGCAAGAGAGATGGCGTCAAAGGCAAAAGAGAAATTTAAAAATCCTTCCATCATTTTGTCAACCAGTTTTTACGCCCGCGGAGAATTGGAGTCTTTGTTGGGAGATCAGCTTATCAGAACAATTGAATCGGTTGCCGGAAAAGAAACGACAGTTTGGGGAGGCCGTGCCGGTGATGATTTCATTTTTGATGAATCAGTGGTTTTCACCAATCACCTGCTTACAAAAAGAGGCATTATCATGCTGGTATTTGATGGAGATAAAATAATTGCAACAGGTGAAGCTGCATCAGGACAAAAGCCGGTAGGAACCGAAAAGCTTATTACAAAAGCCATTGGCAACTGGGTTTACGAGATTGACAACAAGCCTGCTGCAGAAATGGTGTTGAAATACCTGGGCTTGAATTTATCGCCGGAAGAAGCAGAAACTTTCAATCCCTCGGGCATGGGTATTGCATTTAGTGTGGCACGCGACAAAGGCGCACCCGTGATACGGGGAGTGGGTATGTTCAACTGGAATGATAAATCGGTCTCCATCCTTGGCAGCATTCACGAAGGAGACAAGGTTCGTTTTACGCTTCCTCCCGATTTCGAGGTTATTGAAGAAGTTAAATTCAATGCTGAAAAAATTCGACACGACGAAATGCCCGAAGCAGATGCGTTGCTGATGTTTTCCTGTATCGGGAGACTCACGCAGTTCGGGCCCATAGCAGGCGATGAAATTGAGGGAGTACGAAAAGCTTTCAATGTGCCAATGGCAGGTTTTTTTACTTATGGCGAATATGGTAGGGTAAAGAACGGAAACAACGAATTTCACAATAACACTTGCTGCTGGGTGGCTTTGAAAGAAAAGTAGGAAAAGTCGGAAGACCGAAGTTGGAAGAACTAAGTCGGAAATAAAGAAATAAGGAATAAAAAATAAGAAATAAGAAATTATTACATGGATCAAAACCTAAAAACGATTTTCGATTTTATTCAGCAAAATGAGAATTTGACGGCTGATGAAAAAACCACGTTTTCAAAAGCTGTCAAGGATGTCGATAAAGAACTGACAATTACAACATTCAAACTCGACCGTACCGAAAAAGTAAAACGCACCACCGCCATTTTATTGGAAGAAACCATCGAAGAGCTGGAGCAGAAACGAAAAGCGGTGGAGATGCAAAACCGGGAGCTTGAAATTGAAGCTGCGCTTGAAAAAGTACGTTCAAGCTCACTTGCCATGCAGAATAGCGGGCAAATAAGGGAAATCGTAAAGGTGGTTTTCGAAAAATTAAAAGAACTCAAATTTGCCATTGACGGAGGAGTTTTTGTTGGTACAATTTCAAATAATTCCGACTATATAAATTTTTGGATTGGTGATGATCATGCAGAATATCCGGGTAGTTTTAAAATCCCAAATTATGATGCCCCAACAATATCTGACGTTTGGAATGCCAGAAAATCGGGTGTTGAATTCATTTCCAAAACCTATTCATTCAAAGAAAAAAATATTTGGTTCGAATATGCTTTTAATCATACAGATTTTAAAAACGCACTTCCCGAAGATTTTAAGAAATGGATTTTGGAGCAGGAGTGCCTTACCCAATCATTCGCGATGCAAAAAAACTCAATGATTGGAGTCCACTTTCATCATGCTAAAACACTTACCGAAAATGAAATTGATATCCTAAAAAGGTTCTCAAGGGTTTTTGAACAGAGTTACGTTCGCTTTCTCGACCTCCAAAAAGCCGAAGCTCAGGCAAGAGAATCGCAAATTCAATTGGCACTTGAACGAGTTCGTGCCCGAACGATGGCCATGCAAAAAAGTGAAGAGCTGAAAGATGTGGTAAAGGTTATGAACCGACAGTTTGATTCACTTGCTGTGGCAGAATGGGGTTGTTCCATCATGATCTTTGACAAAAAAGCTAATCGCATTGAAAATTGGGTTGCGGAGTCGACAAACTCAGATCTGAGTTGCTACATTATAGAAGGTCAGCTTCATCCAGTTTACAAAAGACTTTGGAAACACTGGGAGCAGCAAGCCCCCACAATCACGCTGCATCATGCAGACGAAGTGAAACGGGAATTTGACAATTTCTGGCTCTACGAGACTGACTATAAACGACTGCCGGATGAAGTTAAATCCACTGTTTTAAATGAAAGAGAGATTTTTTTAACCTACAGCAGTATGCATCACGGATTAATAAGTGTTGCAGGTTATAAACAATTATCCGAAGATCAAATTTCTATTCTGGATCGTTTCTCAAAAGTCTTTGAACAAACCTACACCCGCTTCCTCGACCTGCAAAAAGCAGAAGCACAGGCACGCGAAGCACAAATAGAAGCCAGCCTGGAGAGAGTTCGTTCCAGAAGCATGGCCATGCATAAAAGTAATGAATTGCGTGAAGTGGTAAATACACTTCATAATGAGTTCAGAAGTTTAGATATCAATTTTAATGTAGCCATTATTCAACTATTGAAGGGTGACCCCAGGGACTTATACCTATGGGTGGGCACTGCAGATGGACTATATGATAACCTGATTTATTGGCCTTATGTTGATATACGCTTAAGAAACTTTATGCATCAAATTCGTCTGGCAAAAAAACTTTTTTTTGAAATAGTTCTTACACAAGCTGAAACCAAGGAATTCTTTGAAGAATACTTCAAAATTGAAGGCACACCTCAGGGAAGGAAAACAGCAACAGCATCCGTTGAATTAATAGATATTATGGGCTTTTATCAAGCGAATACAGGTATTTTCCTGATGCGCTATACCAAAGGTGTTTATTCGGAGGATGAAAAGAAGATCACAGAACGTTTCGCCAAAGTTTTCGAACAAACCTACACCCGCTTTCTCGACCTGCAAAAAGCAGAAGCGCAGGCACGCGAAGCACAGATTGAAGCGGCTTTGGAACGTTTAAGAGCACGAAGCATAGGAATGCACAAAAGTGATGAACTAATCCAAGTCGTTCGAATTCTCGATAAGGCAATATCAGGATTGGGGATTGAAGCAAGCGGCACCCAAATAATCACTGATTTTGCCAATCCTGAAGATGGACTGAATGATTGGTATGCCAGGGAGGGACAAGCTTATCTGGAAAAATTTCATGTTCCGTATTTGGAACATCCCCTTACAAAAAAGCTCTATAATGCCTTGCAGAATGGTGTTGATTTTTATACTGAAAATTATTCAAAGACTGAAAAAAACAAGTATTTCAGGCTACTGTTCAAATACTCCGATTTTAGAAAGACTTCTAAAGAAAGACAGGAATTTGTGTTTCATTCACCTGCATATATTAGAGCTGTTGCAGTTTCTAAAAATTCCACTTTGATTTTTCAACGGTTTGATCTCAATGAATTTACAAAGGAAGAAGAGGGAATCTTCAAACGATTCGGAAAAGTTTTTGAACAGGCTTACACCCGTTTCCTTGATCTCCAAAAAGCAGAAACACAGGCCCGCGAAGCACAGATAGAAGCCTCACTGGAAAGAGTTCGGTCTAAGGCAATGGCCATGCACAGTTCCGATGATCTGGCGGCAACAATTACAGTATTTTACCACGAAATGGTTTCTTTAAGCACTGGGTCAATCATTCGGTGTGGTGCAGGCTTACTCAGTAAAGAAAATCAAATCGCTGATCTTTCAACAGTGAGTCGAACTACTGAGGGAGAAATTGCTGAAGTCAGGGGTAAACTTGATATGAGCGGACATTCCATGTTACAAAACGTTTACGATCATTGGCTGTTAATGAGAGAATACCATCATGTTTTGCGGGGCAATGAAATAAAAGCATATTATCAATATGCAAGAAAGCAGATTGAAATTCCCGATTATCCTGATGATGTTGTCCAGTTTGCCTATTTCCCAATGTTTTCAGAGGGCTCATTTTATGTTTTTACCGAAAATGAATTGACCGAAGAAGAATTACAGGTATATCGTAGATTTACGTCTGTACTTAGCCTGACTTACAAACGATACAATGATTTAAAACACGCAGAAGCACAAGCCCGGGAAGCTCAAATTGAAGCAGCCCTTGAACGGGTGCGTTCACGTTCGTTGGCAATGAAACAAAGCCATGAACTGCAGGAAGTTATTTCCGCTGTGTTTGTGCAAATGCAGAATTTAGGTATAAAAGCTGATGCATCATTAATAAATATTTTAAGCGACGAATCAAAGGATTTTTATTTGTGGATTGGCACTATTGGGCAAACCTATGCGCAAAAAATCAGGATTCCATACATCAAGCATCCGGTTTTCGATGTTTTTTATGAAGCCCGTGACAGAGGAGAAACCTTTATGACAAATGCCCTCACACGTGCCGAAAAAGACAGCTTTTTTGAATATGCTTTCAAATATTCCGATTTGAAACTTATGCCCGATGACAGAAAAAAATATGTGATGGACAGTGCAGGTTTTGCGCGCTCGTTTGCCTGGTCAAAAAATTCAGGCATTACGATTCAAAACTATGCAGGTATTCCTTATTCCGATCAGGAAAACAATATACTCAAACGTTTTGCCCATGTATTCGAACAGGCATACACACGTTTCCTCGATGTTCAAAAGGCTGAAGCACAAGCCCGAGAAGCAATAAAACAAGCCTCGCTTGACCGTGTGAGAGGGGAAATAGCAAGTATGCGCAACAAAGAGGATTTAAACCGCATTACACCATTAGTCTGGAAAGAACTTAACGCTTTGGGAATATCATTTATCCGTTGCGGGGTTTTAATTATGGATGAAAGCAGGGAAGTTATTCAAACTTTTCTTTCAACTCCGGAAGGTAAGTCGCTTACAGCTTTTGAGATGTCGTTTAATGAAAAAGGGATTGGCACAGGAGCATCTGAACATTGGGCAAAAAATGAAATTTACACCGACTTTTGGGATAAGAACCAGTTTATTACTTTTATGCAAAACCTAATAAAACAGGGAAAAATCGACAATCCAAAATCATTTCAGGGTGATTATAATCCGCCGGAAGAACTGTATCTGAATTTTGTACCATTTAAACAGGGTATGCTTTATGTTGGTAACACTTCTCCGCTTGCCAGTCACGAATTGAATTTGGTTCAGTCGCTTGCAAAAACTTTTGCAATTGCTTTTGCCCGATACGAAGATTTTAAACAACTGGAAGCAGCTAAAAACGAAATTGAAACAACCCTGAGCGAATTAAAATCCACCCAATCCCAGCTCATCCAATCCGAAAAAATGGCTTCGCTTGGAGAACTAACTGCAGGAATCGCCCATGAGATTCAAAACCCGTTGAACTTTGTAAACAACTTTTCCGAAGTAAGTGCAGAGCTTATTGATGAAATGAAAGAGGAGTTGGAAGAAAGCAGTAAACAATATGCAGCAGGCAGCAGGCAGTCAGGAGAAGAAAAGCTTAATTTGGCAATGGAGATTGCAAGCGACATCAGTCAAAACCTCAAAAAAATTAATCACCACGGAAACCGTGCAAGTAGCATTGTAAAAGGCATGTTGCTACATTCACGCACCTCAACCGGACAAATGGAGCAAACCGATATTAATGCACTTGCCGATGAATATTTGCGCCTCGCCTATCACGGACTCCGTGCAAAAGATAAATCATTCAATGCTGATTTTAAGACTGAATTTGATGAATCTCTTCCCAAAATCAATATCATTCCACAGGATATTGGAAGGGTTTTGCTGAATCTGATTAATAATGCGTTTTATGCAGTCACAGCCCAAGCCCCCCCACCCCCCGAAGGGGGGATTAAGAACTCCCAAACTGATTATAAACCGACTGTCACTGTTAGAACCGCTTCCTGGAACCCCCCTTCGGGGGGCAGGGGGGCTTTGATTTCGGTTTCTGATAACGGCCCTGGAATTCCTACTAATATCATCGATAAAATCTTCCAGCCCTTCTTCACCACCAAACCCACGGGCCAGGGAACCGGGCTTGGACTGAGTTTGAGCTACGATATTGTAAAGGCGCATGGCGGGGAGTTAAAAGTAGAAACCAAAGAAGGTGAAGGTTCAGTATTCACAATAACCTTAAAATTGTAATAATGATTTAATATTATTGTACTCATGAATATTTTAATACCACTTATAGTTAGCGTGCTGTTTGCAAATTTTATTCGCAAATATGCCAAAACCAACAAACTTCCTGAATTGGAAACAAAGTATAAATATGCTATTGTTTTATCATTCATTCTATTTGCTGCAGGTACTATATCTTCCGCTTTCTTCAATATGAAATGGATATGGAATTTGTTCCTGGTTATTCTTATAACTTATCCGATATTGCAAAAAGAACTTCGTTCATTGCGTATGTTTTTTGCAGCATTTGTTCCTTATGTTGCTGTAAAAGTTCTCAGTGATTTGACTGAGGTAATTAGCCCTGGCTTTTTTGAGACATGGGAGTCTTATTTCACAAATGCGTTAACACTGACTTATATCTGGCTTGCTGCAATTTTATATAGTCAGGCCAGACAAAGAAAAGCAAACGAAAAGGAACGCATTAAAAGGCAGCAGGAAGATGAACTTAACAAAGCCATTGCTATTCGAAAAGTAGAACTGGAAGGACTTGTGGCCGAACGAACGATGGAACTCACCAAACAAAAGGACGAACTGGAGCATGCACTGACAGAATTACGCAACACTCAATCTCAACTCATCCTGGCCGAAAAAATGGCCTCACTTGGCGAACTTACAGCAGGCATTGCGCATGAAATACAGAACCCACTAAATTTTGTAAATAATTTTTCGGAAGTGAGCAGAGAACTACTTGACGAAATGAACGAAGAACTGGCAACAGGCAACCTGCAAACAGCAAGCGAAATAGCAAATGACGTAAAACTAAACCTCGAAAAAATCAACCACCACGGCAAACGCGCCGATGCCATTGTAAAAGGTATGTTGCAACACAGTAGAAACAGCACCGGAATTAAAGAACCAACTGATATAAATGCGCTGGCAGATGAATATTTAAGACTGGCTTACCATGGGATGCGGGCGAAGGACAAATCGTTTAACGCAACAATGAAAACCGATTTTGATGAAAGCGTTGGAAAAATTAATGTGATTCCACAGGATTTGGGACGAGTAATTCTGAACCTGATAACCAATGCTTTTTATGCAGTTAATGAAAAAAAGAAAGCCCCCCAACCCCCTGGAGGAGGGCTTTATGAGCCAACAGTATCAGTTCGCACTACTTTCCATCCCACTTCGGGGGGACAGAGGGGGGCTGTGTTGATTTCGGTTGCTGACAACGGTAACGGTATTCCTCAAATGGTGATGGATAAAATATTTCAACCCTTTTTTACCACCAAACCAACCGGAGAAGGAACAGGTTTGGGACTGAGTATGAGTTATGATATTGTTACAAAAGGGCACAATGGAGAGTTAAAAGTGGAAAACAAGGAGGGAGAAGGTGCTGTATTCACCATAACTTTGCCGATTTAAAAAATAATAAAACACGTATAACATGAAGATTTTGGTAGTTGACGACGAAAAAGATATTAAATCGCTCTTTGAACAAAGATTCAGAAAGGAAATAAGGAATAATGACCTCGAGTTTTCATTTGCATTTTCAGGCGAAGAAGCGTTGATTTGTATGGAGAATTACTTGCACGAGGCAGTTTTGATTCTTTCAGATATAAATATGCCGGGCATGAGTGGACTGGATTTACTTGAACGAATAAAAAAGAAAAACCATACTCCACCGCCTGTTGTAATGATGATAACTGCTTATGGAGATACAGATAATTACAAACGCGCTATGGAACTTGGCGCTGACGATTTTCTCACAAAACCCGTTGATTTTAAAGTGCTTAAAGAAAAAATTAAAACATTTGTACTATGACAAAAATTCTTGTTGTTGACGATGAAACAGATCTGGAAGTTTTAGTCAAACAAAAATTCAGAAAAAAAATCAGGGATCAGGAGTATCAATTTATTTTTGCGATCAACGGCAGACATGCACTTGAGCAATTAAGAGACAATGCCGATGTTGATATTGTTTTGAGTGATATAAACATGCCGGAAATGGATGGACTTACTTTACTGACAAAATTAAATGAGCAACATTCAATCCTGAAATCAGTAATTATTTCGGCATACGGAGATATGGAAAATATTCGTACTGCCATGAACCGCGGGGCGTTTGATTTTATTACAAAGCCTGTTGATTTTAACGATTTGGAGTTAACTCTCGAGAAAACCATTAACTATGTTCACCTCATGCGCGACACGCTTCGTGCAATAAAGGAAAACAACATTCTGAAAATGTATGTTGATGAAACAGTTCTGAATTTCATGAATACCCGTGAATTTGAATCATCGCTAATGGCAAACGAAACAATTGAAGCTTCGGTGGCATTTATTGATATTTGCGGCTTTACTTCGATTAGTGAAAACGAAACGCCTGATAACGTTGTTAAACTACTGAACAGTTATTTCGATGTAATGGTGAACGAAATTATTACAAATGGGGGGTTTGTCGATAAATTTATAGGTGATGCAATTATGGCGGTTTTTCGAGGCGATTTTCACCTTGACAGGGCAATTGATGCCTGTCTGGCTGTAAGAAATAAAATTGCCGCACTGCCATCTGTTTCCGATAATGTTAATTTTAAACCCAGTGTTTCTATCGGAATCAATTGTGGCGAAATGGTTTCTGGAAATATTGGTTCATCAAGCTTACGCCGGTTAGATTACACTGTAATTGGCGATGTGGTAAACACAGCCCAGCGTTTGCAGTCGTCAGCCGAACCCGGACAGGTTGTTATCAGTGAAAAATCATATCAAAAAGTCAAGGAATTTTTTAAATGCGAAAAGGTTGGAGAGATGACCTTTAAGAATAAAGCTGATGTGATGTTGATTTATGAAGTTGTTGAGTAAGGAAATAAAAGTATAGTTATTAATAGAAATTGGAGAATTTCAAACATCAATTATAAAAAATATGAGTAAAATAAATAAAGTCGAATGGAAGTCAATTTTTTCAGTTTCATCAATTCTATATACCATATCAGGTTTATTTATTGCCGTGGTGGCTTTAAAAGGATTTATGATACCAAACAATTTTCTCGATGGTGGTGTAACTGCTATTTCAATTCTCGTGAATAAAATTTTTCACATTCATATCAGTATTCTGCTCATTGTGTTTAACATTCCTTTTTTAGTTATTGGTTATCATAAACTCGGAAAAACTTTTATCGTTCAGTCACTTATTGCCATTCTGATAATGGCAACACTTATGTTTTTTGTTAATGTACCAATAGTTACCAAAGATAAAGTGCTGATTGCAGTATTTGGAGGTTTTCTGATGGGACTCGGAATCGGGCTTGTTATCAGGGGTGGAGCTGTTATTGATGGACTTGAAATTATTGCCCATTACACAACCAAAAGAGTGGCATTTACAACAAGTGAAATTATCATGCTCTTTAACTCTTTGGCAATTTTAGGCGCTGCCATTGAGTTTGGCCTTGAAACTGCCATGTACTCCATTCTTGTATATTACACCGCCATGAAAACTTCAGATTATGTTGTTGATGGATTTGAAGAATTTACTGCACTCCATATTATTTCAAAAGAACACGAACTTATTAAGTCTCTTATTGTTAACGATTTCAACAAAGCAATTACAGTTTACAAAGGCGAACGTGGATTTCTGCCCGGATCGTTCAACATAAAACATGATGTAGATATAATAATGACAGTAGTTACACGACTCGAAATACATAGAATGAAACATGAAGTTTCAATGATTGATAATGATGCATTCTTTTTTGTGCAAAGCATAAAAGAAGTAAAAGGGGGCATTATTAAACAATCGGGCCTAAAAGCTTAAAAGCATAATAGCATTCATAAACAAACCCATTTGATCTATTAAACTTATGAATACAGGAAAATTAAAACGATTTATTATAAACAAATTAGAATCAGAACTTTCAGACAAATTGATCTACCATGGTGTTCATCATACATTGCATGTATTAAAATCGTGTAATCAATATATAAAACGAATGTATATCGGAACACATGATGCTTATCTGTTGCGCACAGCAGCTCTTATGCATGATACAGGGTTTATCTGGGATTTTGATAATCATGAAAACGAAAGCATTGATTATACAGCCAAATTATTGCCGGATTGGAATTATTCGAATGATGAAATTGACAAGATTGTTGGGATGATTAATGCAACGAAAAAACCTCAAACACCTTCCACTGCTCTGGAACAAATATTAGCCGATTCAGATCTTGATTATCTCGGCACCAAATATTTTTACAAGATTGGAAACAAACTTTATAAAGAATTGCTGGCTTACAATAAAATTTCAACTGAAGAAGATTGGGACAAAATTCAGGTACAATTTTTACGCGACCACCATTACCACACACCTTTTGCCCAAAAACACCGCGAACCAATAAAACAAAAACATTTAAATGAAATTCTGGATAAATGGGGATGGAAATGAAGTTTCATTTTGAATGAAATTACATAACTTTAAAAACTTCATATACCCACAAACGGAAAATCATACAGTTCAACTAATAGAATTAAGCTGAAAAATAATTCTCCTATTATTTTGATTAAGTCTAAATAAGACGTACATTTAATCTCTGCTTAATTCTAAAAGGAGTAATTCACTCTTTACATCTCTATTATAACATATTTGAAATCAATCAATTCAGATTAAATGTATTAATCCGAATATAATATTATTTAATACAATGAAAAAAATTCAATTAACAGCAAAGTTTAAAATCCACCAGGGAAAATTGGAAGAGTTCAAAAAAATTGCAGATGAATGTATCGAAATTATTAAAGAAAAGGAAGCAGGTAAAGGCGCGCTTCAATACGACTGGTTTTTTAGTCCTGATCAATCCGAGTGTGTAGTGCGCGAAACCTATATTGATTCAAATGCAGTACTTACACATATGGGAAACATTGGTGAACCAATAGGAAGAATGTTCGGAATCTCTGATTTTTCGCTCGAAGTGTATGGAAATCCAACAGAAGAACTGCAAAAAGCAGCGGCTGGCTTAGGTCCAAAGGTTTATTTATTTTATCATGGATAATAGGCAATTCCTGTAACAACAAGATTTAACAACACATTTATAAACTTACAAAATCATTAAAAAAATTTAATTATGAGCAACTTGGAAATTTTACAACAAGGTTACAAGGCTTTTGCCGCTGGTAACGTTGAGGCAGCTATCGCCAATTGGAGCGATAAGATTGTTTGGGAAGAGTGTATTGGATTGCCATTTGTAACGGGTGATGGGACATATAATGGTAAGATGTCAGTGGTTAAAAACATTTTGGCACCTATACCTGAATATTACGACAATTTTCAAATTGAAATTCGCGATTTTGTTGATGGTGGCGACAAAATTGTAATGGTCGGTTATTATACCGGAATATGGAAAGCAACAGGCAAAAAATTCAGGGCAAATGCCACTCACACATGGTCATTTGAAAACGGAAAAGCTACGCATTTCTTTCAGGCAGTTGATACTGCAACGATCATTAATCCATAAACTTATTTTTTTCCATCATGAAAAACAAAATTAATCTGATGTTGGCAATTACATGTTTTGCCATTTTAAGTACCTCCTGCTTAAACAGCAATCAAAAACAGGGTGAAATAAATACTTCAGCTAATGTTGTTTCTCCTGAAGATCTTGTAAAACGCGGCGAATACCTTGTTACTATAATGGGTTGTAACGACTGTCATTCACCCAAAAAGATGGGACCAAACGGACCTGAAATTATTCCTGAATTGCTTTTATCAGGCTATCCTTCGGACAGACAAGTGGTAAAATTTGATAATCCTATGCTTAAAGAGGGTTTCGGCATGTTTTATCCCGACCTCACCGCAGCAGCCGGCCCTTGGGGAGTTTCATTTGCTGCCAACTTAACACCCGATCCAACCGGAATTGGATCGTGGACTGAAGATCAGTTTAAAATTGCTATGAAACAAGGTAAATTTAAAGGAATTGAAGGTGCGCGAATGCTTTTGCCACCCATGCCCTGGTTTAATTTTACAGTATTAAAAGATGAAGATGCCAGCGCTATTTTTGCCTATCTGAAAAGTATTAAACCGGTCAGTAATGTTGTGCCACAGCCTATTCCACCAGACCAGATGTAGCTGATAAGCTGGTATTCGATTGGATTGAACCGAACCTCTTTCAAATTTATTGGATTAACAATTTTTTATCATGGATTTGAAAGCGTAATTAAAATCCGCAAACTGATATTTTGAGAATATTCATTTATCAAATTTCTTATCAGAATGGAAAATTATGATTTAAAAATAACTTCAAAAATTGCGGCAATTACTGTACTTGTTGGTTCAACTTGTATGATTGCCGGAGCTGTTTTGATGGGTATTTCAGGAGCTGACCTGGATACTGCGCTTGACAGAAATGAACTTGCGAACTACTTAACAGTTGCCGGTGACAACAAAAGCTTACTAATTGCAAACCTTACTATCTGGATTATTGGCGTGATTATTACTGGTTTAGCGGCAACATTAATGGTCAATTTAGGTGAACCACAAAAAGTTTTATCCCGAATTGTAACTTATAATTATTCGATTGCCATTCCTATTGTAGTTGTTGCTTATTCAGCCTGGATGGTAATTGTTGTGCGACTTACATCTCATAATCCTCAGGAGTCAGTTGTTCTTGCTGAAATAATGGGATGGTTTGCTTCGCGGGCCGATTGGATTGCAACAATTTTAGTGTTGGGCATAGGTCCTTTCCTGATTTCATTAAGCGGTAAAAATTACTGGGTTCCAAAGTGGCTGCTTGTTTGGAGTTATTTTACACTGTTTGCCGGTTTTTTAAATCTCGTTGCAATGTTTGCCGGTGGGCTAACCACCTATGGATTTCTTATTATTCCGGTTGGAATGGGCTGGATGATTGCTTCATTTTTTGTATTAACGAAATTTTCACGAAGACAAACAACTTGAAATTGTATGAAGAATTTTCTGCTTATAAATCTTTTTGTTATGGTAGCGTATTTTTCTGCGTCCCAATCAAAACCGATTTCACCGGCATCTGAATTTCTGAATTCGTTAAACAAGGAACAAAAAAGCAAAACTCAATACAAATTTAATCATGACTCAAAATTCATATGGCATTATTTACCGGCAGCTTCTTTTTCTCGTCCCGGAATTTCACTCTCCGAGTTAAATAATGGACAAAAAGATTTGTTATTTAATTTGATAAAGAACTCATTAAGTGAAACAGGTTACGCCAAAACCCGGCAAATTATAAGCCTCGAAAAAGTTTTGGCTGAATTATCCGGAAATTACGATTACAGGGATCCCGAAAAATACTACACTGCAATTTACGGAAATCCGAAAACTGACAGTTTATGGGCCTGGTCGTTTCAGGGGCATCACATTTCGCTCAATTTTACGATTCTGAATGGTAAAACATCAATTGCTCCAAGGTTTTTCGGCGCCAATCCTGCTACTGTAAAAGAAGGCAGCAGAAAAGGAGAACGTGCACTCGCGGCTGAAGAAGATTTGGGATTTGAACTGATTGACTCCTTTTCGGAGGATCAAAAGAAGAAAGCAATTTTTCAGCACAAAGCATTCTACGATATCGTTACAACCAATTCTTCAGAAGTAAGTTCATTGCAACCTGTAGGAATTAAAATGAAAGAGTTAAACGATTCGCAGCAAAAAATTTTATTTCAGTTAATTGATGAATATCTGGTAACTATGCCTGTTGATCTTGCAAATGAAAGAATGAAAAAACTGAAATCGGAGGAAATTAATAAAATCAGTTTTGGTTGGGCCGGAGGAACAAAACCGGGTGTGGGCCATTATTACCGAATCCAGGGAAAAACATTTTTAATAGAGTTTGACAATACACAAAATAACGCCAATCATATTCATTCGGTTTGGCGCGATTTTGATGGTGACTTTGGACGCGATTTGATTCGGGAACATTATCAAAGTTCAGAACATCACCACCATTAAAATCAAATAAAAACGGGGAAAGTCGAAAACCTATATGAGAAGGCATTAACAACAACAATTTAAAAATCAAATTATGGAACGAAGAACATTCCTGAAAACTTCAGCTTTATCAGCGATTGCGGTAAGTGCAACTGGTTTTATCAACTTTAACGGCAATGGTTATGTTGGTGATTGTGAAACAACTTCTGATATTCTAGGGCCGTTTTACAGACCTGATAGCCCGGTTAAAAATAACCTGGTTATCAAAGGCGAAAAGGGAGAATTGGTAGAATTACTGGGCAAAATAAAACACCAGGATTGTACAACTCCTTACAAAAACGCAAAAGTAGAGCTTTGGCACTGCGATGGAAACGGCGTTTACGATAATTCATCCCCGGAATTTAAACACCGAGGCACAACTTTTTCAGATGAAAATGGAAATTATTCATTTCAAACCGTTTTACCTGTAGCCTATGATGTTGGTAACGGACAAACGCGTCCTGCCCATTTTCACATGATGATAACTGCAGAAGGCTACCAGCCTTTGGTTACACAGCTCTATTTTAATGGCGACAAATACATCGATAAAGATGCCTATGCCAATTCTGAATTTGCAAAAAGAAGAATTCTGGAGGTTTCTGATTCAGATAAAACAAAGAAGGTGTATTATGACGTTTCCATGGCAATGATAATCCCTGCTGATCCCTCTGCAATTGACAAATTAACAGGCATTTATGTGAGTCAAGCTGGTAAACGTAAAACTAAAGAATTTTTCAAATGGAATAATTCACTCTGGTTAAAGAATGAAGTTTTTGGTGATGAATATCGCTATATCGGCCATAACACTTTCGAATATGCAGGTTTGCCAAAAGGTATGTTTGAAACATACACTTTTGAAATTTCAGGTTCGGGTAAAATAAAATGCACATTAAATTATGTGAACGAGAATAATGATAAAGGCACCGCAGAGTTTTTGAAGGCATAAATTTTCAAATACTGGAATTTAAAAATCAATTGTCGATTTGTAAAATTTATGCGCTTTACGAATTGATTAACGATAATTTTCAACAATAACGAAAAATATTGTAAAAAACATAAAACGGGGAAAGCCGAAAACCTGACAGAGTAGGCAACAAATTAAAAAGTAAAAGTATGGCAACATTCGTATTTCGTCACAAAGTAGTTGATTTTAACACATGGATCAAAGGACATCAGGATCGGGTTGATTTATTTGGCGATGCAGTTTCAGGGTTCAAAACATTTCAGGATGCTGATGATCCGAATTCAATTGCTCTTGTTGTAGAAGTAAATGATATTGAAAGGCTTGGAGCAATCATCAACGATCCGAAAAACCAGGCAATAAAAGCCCGACACACTGTATTGGAACCAATTACAATGTCAGTGCAGATTGAAGTATAACGGGAAAGCCGAAAACCGATCAGAGTAGGCAAACAATAAAAAAGTAAAAATGAAAAAAATTCTTATTACCGGTTGCAGTACCGGATTTGGCTTCGATGCAGCAAAATACCTGGCTGAAAAAGGCCACCAGGTTTATGCAACCATGCGAAATGTAAACGACAAAAACAAGGAAGCTGCTACAAACCTAAAGAAACTTGCGACATCATATGGATTAAATCTTGAGGTTATTGAAATGGATGTTACTTCTGACGCAAGCGTGGAAGCGGCCATGACAAAAATACCAACTGTCGATGTGCTTATCAACAATGCAGGCCGCGGGTTTGGAGGACCAATTGAAGCTTTCACCTCAGCAGAATGTCTGGCACAACTCGATTTGAATATTGTTGGAAACGTTCGGCTTTTAAAAGCAGTACTTCCGGGGATGCGGGCTCAAAAATCAGGTTTGATTATTCAACTCAGTTCCATTGCCGGACGATTTTCAGCTCCGGGATTTGGTATTTACAATGCAAGCAAATTCGGTGTTGAAGGATTAAGTGAAGCAATGCGTTATGAACTGGCGCCTTTAGGAATTGATGTGGCAATTGTTCAACCGGGGCCTTTCTCGACCAATTTTTTCCCCGGAATATTTACAGCTGGAGATACTGAAATCACTTCTGCTTATCCACATGTAGGAGGATTTCTCGATGGTTTTGGCAACCAGGTTATGGCTGCATTTGCCGACGAAAATGCACCAACCGATCCTATGGTCGTAGTTAAAATATTTGAATCATTAATCAACGCTCCTGCCGGAAGCCGTCCGTTGCGCATAGTTGCCGGTCTCGACTTCGGGGTTCAATCTATTAACAATGCAATTGAACCAATCAGAAAAGGAATTATTGGGGCATTACAAATAGCTGACTGGGATGGAGTGAAGTTGTGAAGATTATTTCCAGTAGAAGTCGAAAACCACTCAGAGTAGTCATTAAAATTGAAAAAATAAAAGTATGGCAACATTCGTTTTTCGTCACAAAGTGGGCGATTTTAAGACATGGATCAAAGGTCATCAGGACCGGGTTAATTTATTTGGCGATACAGTTTCCGGGTTCAAAACATTTTAGGATACAGATGATCCGAACCTCGTTTATTTTTTCGGAAAAATCAAGCTCAATTTCCGCAAAAATTGTTTTAAATATCAGTGATAATGTAATAAGTAATTATACCTAACCGTCTCCCATAACATTTCAGGAATGAGTTCTTTGCGAGGGTGAAATTATTGAAAATCTACAATTGAAAGAAAGATCAACTACGTGCTGTAAGCAGCACGAAACTATCCTCAATGAATGAAGTATTGTCAAACTATATAAATTTAAAATTATGAGAGAAATAATGCTAATCATCCATTTTATTGGATTGGCAATGGGACTGGGCACAAGTATCGGCTTCATGTTTCTTGGTATTGCAGCTTCAAAAATGAAAAAGGAAGAAGCACAGAAATTTGGACTTAACACCTATGCGCTAAGTAAAATGGGACAAATTGGACTGGTACTTTTGGTCATTTCAGGATTATATTTAATGACCCCATTTTGGAAAACATTACCGGAAATGCCTTTATTAATTATTAAACTTGCTTTGGTAGTAGTATTAATAATTCTAATCACTGTTATGGCATTTGCTATGAGAAAAGCAAAAAAAGGCAATTTGGAGGTACAGCTAAAAACTATCCCAACTTTGGGAAGGATAGCAATGCTCACAGTATTAATGATTCTGACTTTGGCAGTTTTCATTTTTCATTAATTGATAAAAATGAATTACCATTAAATAACATTGCATCCGCTTGTATGGCTTGCAGTTAAGTTTTTAATTGTGGGCAGCATATTTGCTTCCCCTGTTTTTATTGGTTTTGTTATTCGAAATCAGTGCTGGTGGATATCCGGATTTTGATTGCGCTCCATATTAAGATATAATAGACAAAAATAGTTGGTAAAAAGCTCTGGGATGCCAGTGTTTTGAACCAAAAGGAGGAAGTTAATTGAAATACGTTTCAATTAACTTTTTTTGTTGTCAAAAAGATGAAGAAAAACGTCATGTTGGGCCTGC
>JBGSMW010000040.1:0-171360 GCA_041739985.1 Draconibacterium sp.
GACCTTAAAACCTTTGCAATGGATATTGAAACTTCTGTTCGATTATCGAAACTTATTCCCGACAAATTTGTAAAGATTTCGGAAAGCGGGCTGGACAGTGTCAAAACCATTCACTATTTGAGTGAAAATGGATTCAAGGGATTTCTAATTGGCGAAACCTTTATGAAAACTGAAAATCCAGGGGAGGCCTGCTGTAGATTGATTGAAGAACTAAAAAATGAATTGTGAATCTTCTCACCCTTCGACTGCGCTCAGTGTGACTGTCAGACTGAGCGAAGTCGAAGTCTGTTTTGATAAGAAAATATAATTTAATTAATGGAACGACAACTGCGAATAAAAATCTGCGGGATGAAATACACTGAAAACCGGCAACAGGTTGAAAAACTGGATGTTGACTTTTTGGGTTTTATTTTTTACCCGTCTTCAAAAAGATACATCGGGCAAACTCCCGAAACCGGATTATTTCAATCTGAAAAACCAAAAGTGGGAGTTTTTGTTGATGAAAATGCCTTTGAAATACTGGGACTTGCAAAAAACCTGGGTTTTGAATGGGTTCAATTGCATGGTAAAGAGAATCCAAAAACCTGTCAGATGTTAAAAAGACAGGGATTAAAAATTATCAAGGTTTTTAATGTCGATGATAATTTTGATTTCTCAACCACCGAGCCATACGAAAAAGTAGCCAACTTTTTCCTTTTCGATACAAAAACAAAAGGCCACGGTGGATCGGGTGAAAAATTCAACTGGCAAATTCTTGAAAAATACGAAGGACACATTCCATTTTTTTTGAGTGGTGGAATTGGGCCGGAAGATGTTGAATCAGTTAAAGCAATTAACCACCCAAAACTTACTGGTGTTGATTTGAACAGTGGTTTCGAAGATGAGCCGGGAGTTAAGAATATTGAGAAACTAAAGGCATTTATTGGAAGAATTAAAAATGATTAAATACACTACCCCCCGTTTCGGAAGTAGCACAGTCAAGCTGTGCCAACTTCCTCAACTGTCCCCCTTAATTAAGGGGGACAGTTTGAGCCGCAAGCCAGCTTGACTGGCTGAGGTGAAAACGGGGGGTACTAACTCATTTAAAAAAAATAAAACATGAAATACCAGGTCAACGAAAAAGGCTATTACGGCGAATTCGGCGGTGCATGGATTCCCGAAATGATGTTCACAAATATTGATGAACTGGAACACCGCTATCTCGAAATCATTCAGTCTGAGAAATTTAAAACTGAATTCGACAAGCTTTTAAAAGATTATGTGGGCCGCCCGTCTCCGCTTTATTATGCCAGCCGGATGTCGGAACATTACGGTTCGAAAATCTTTTTAAAACGCGAAGACCTGAACCACACAGGTTCGCACAAGTTAAACAACACAGTCGGTCAGATTTTGTTGGCGCAACAACTGGGTAAAACACGGGTAATTGCCGAAACCGGTGCCGGACAACACGGTGTTGCTACTGCAACAGTTTGCGCGCTGAAAAACATAAAATGCGTGGTTTACATGGGTGCACTCGATGTTGCACGGCAAGCCCCGAATGTAAAAAAGATGAAAATGCTGGGCGCTGAGGTGGTTCCTGTTCACAGTGGCAACAAAACACTGAAGGACGCAACAAACGAAGCAATGCGCGACTGGATTAACAACCCGGAAGACACTCATTATATTATCGGTTCGGTTGTGGGGCCACATCCTTATCCCGATATGGTTGCGCGGTTTCAGTCAGTTATAAGTGCTGAAATGAAATGGCAGTTGAAAGAGCAAACCGGCAGCGAGTTACCTACCCGCGTTTTGGCTTGTGTTGGTGGTGGAAGTAATGCAGCCGGTGCGTTTTACCATTTTCTGGATGACGAGCAGGTTGAATTGATTGGTGTAGAAGCCGCTGGAAAAGGAGTTGAAACCAGCGAAACTGCTGCAACGTTGACGGTGGGTTCGCCGGGGGTTTTACATGCCGCGAAAACAATTCTCATGCAAAACCGCGATGGTCAAATTACGGAACCATACTCTATTTCTGCTGGTTTGGATTATCCGGGAATTGGCCCGCTCCACGCCCATCTGTTTAAAACAGGTCGGGCGAAATTTCTTTCGGCAACTGATGAAGAAGTGTTGAAAGCCGCACTTTTTCTTACCCAGAAAGAAGGCATTATTCCGGCACTCGAATCGGCACACGCGTTAGCTGCCCTTGATAAAATTAAAATGCAACCTGATGATGTGAATGTTATCAATCTTTCAGGCAGTGGAAATAAAGATATGGAAACGTATCTGGATTATTTTGGGTATTAAGGAAGCCCCTCTCCACCTCTCCCCGAAAGGGAGAGGCAAGGTTGAAAAAAAGCAAAATAAAGAATGAACACCTTTGATTTAATCATATCGATAATTTTTATAGTTGGGATTGGATTAGTCCTCTATTTGATTTTGCGTGACCCAATTTATATGTTCAAGTCTTTTCTACGTGGACTAAAATCTCATCCAAATTGGGTTGCAAAAATTATTTTCTCGCCTATTTGGTTACCAGCTTTGTTAATTGACAGAATCTTTGGGCTCAAATTATTTATTAAGGAATTTGAGGACGCTTCAAAACCAGTTAAAATTTCATTTCCGAAATATGACAAATACATATTGGTTAACACGATAGATTTAGTGCACATTGAGAAAGTGTTGCATTCATTTGAAAGGGATTACGACCCGACTCAGTTTAATTCCCGAATGAATGCTTGTAAGATAAAAACATCTGAGTACGGAGAAAATTTGATTTTAAAACTGGAAAACGAAATTGAATTTAATAGTTTCAATAGACTTGTTCATTATCTTGACAATTCAGCTCCCCAAGACAAAGTTTACAATGTGAAAGGGATTTTGATTAATAATAATACTAAGCCAGATTCCTATTTCATTTTTAACGACACTGCATTCACATTGAAGTTGATTGGGAAAACATATAAAAACAAAAAAATGTATGTTGACATCAAACCAGAAAGTGAATTAAATGACACGATTTTCTTAAATTCAAATATGGATTATTTTAAAAATTTCGACTTTGATAAATTTGATAATGAGATATATAGACTAATATTTAAAGAATTTAAATTAAAACCCAGCCCATAATAATTTGTAAATTGAATTGCGGGGTTCGTGCGGTGTCGTTTGCTGGATTTTCGTTTCGCAGTTCCGTGTCCTTTGGTCAGGAACGCTCTTCTAAATCCGCAACAACAGCTTACAAGTGACCGGGAGTGGCAAGAATGAGAATAAATATTTTATAACAAAATTAAAAAAATGATAGCTGCTGAAGTCCCCCCTGGGGGATTTAGGGGGCTTTAAAACAAACACTATGAACCGTATCAACAATCTTTTCGAAACGAAAAAAGAAAATATATTGTCGGTATATTTTACCGCAGGATTCCCAAATCTGAACGACACCGTGGAAATCATTCAACTCCTGGAAAAAAACGGAGTTGACCTGATAGAAATTGGCATCCCGTTTTCAGATCCAACTGCCGACGGGCCAACCATTCAGCGCAGCAGCGAAATAGCGCTAAAAAACGGGATGAACCTCGAATTACTTTTCGAACAGTTAAAAAACATTCGCGAATCGGTAAAAATACCACTCGTTTTAATGGGTTATTTTAATCCGGTTTATCAATTTGGTGTTGAACGATTTTGTGCGAAATGTACTGAAATTGGTATCGACGGCACCATTCTACCCGACCTCCCTTTAAACGAATTTGAAAATGAATACAAGGACATTTTCGCAAAAAACAACTTGCACAATATCTTGCTGATTACGCCGCAAACTTCAGAAAACAGAATCAGACAAATTGATGCTGCATGTTCAGGTTTTATATACATGGTTTCCTCATCGTCAACAACGGGTGCCGGCAAAAAGGTGGAAGATTTTGAACAAAGCTATTTTGAACGGATTAAAAATATGAACCTGAAAAACCCGCGTTTAATCGGATTTGGAATTTCTGATAACGCCACTTTTGCAAATGCATGCAAATATGCAAGCGGGGCAATTATCGGCAGCGCTTTTGTGAAATCTTTTAATCCTGAATTAAAACTGGAAGAATCAATTTCAGTTTTTGTAAAGGAAATTAAGAATTCATAATCAGAAATCCATGTTCGAATGGGATATTAAAAAGTTCATTCTCTAAACTGTTGTAAAACATATTTAACAAATTTAGATGTAAACTTCAAAATATCAGAATAATACAAAAAGACTAAAATGTCTTTTACAGTTAATGAATGTTAAACCGTGACAATTGGCATACTTCAATTAAAATTAACTTGTTATATTGATACCGCAAACCATAAAATATCAAAGTTATGTTGGAATATGCAAAAGTTATTTTACCAAAAGTGAGTTTCAGTCGCGAGTTATTTAACAAGGAATTAAATAAGTGCATTGGCTGGCTTGAAGGAGATCAGGTTCGGGAACTTTTTGTATGGTGCAATGAGAATTTTAAAGAGATGTACCCCGATGTACTTTCAAAAGCTTTTGCCGGTATTGCGGCTTAAAATAGTAAGGCAGGAATAATTTTCCCGCCTTTTTTTTGCCATTTTTTATATCCTCAAAAACATACATCAGTAAGAGCTAACATATCAACGCCACAATTTTACCCATCAACGGTTTAATATACAGTTTTGTGTCTTTCGTACATATAAAACTGTCAATAGTTGATTTTTCAAAATGCACATTCCCAATTTATTTACGTTTGATTAAGATTTTGAAAGACTAGAATTGACACGGATTGTCGATTGGTAATAAGCATATTAATAAATTCTCTTTTCACAGGAGATATTAAAATTATAAGCTTTTAACTGACTAAGGCAAAAAGTGGAAATTAAACAATTACGGGGAACAAGCGGAAAATATTTTGAGTATAAAGCACATTTGATTTTACATAGAAATAGTTAAACAGCGTAAAAAGAGTGTAAAAGTGCTAATATCTGATCAACAGACAGATATCAACTCCCGTTTCTCCGGCGGGAGTTTTTTAATGGTCAAAAAAAAACCAAAAAGGGCTAATAAACCCTTGAGTATTAATTATAAAACTTTATCTATGAAAAAATTACTGCTATTAGTAATGGCTTTGTTTTTTGGGGTGAGTTCTTTGTTTGCCCAAACAAAGCAAATTACGGGACTGGTTACCGATGCAGGCGATGGTGTGCCAATTCCCGGTGTTTCAGTAGTTGTAAAAGGAACAACTACCGGAACAATTACTGATTCCAATGGGAATTATTCGCTAACTGTCCCGTCTGGCGAAGTACTTATTTTTTCTTTTGTTGGAATGAAAGCCAAAGAAATACCAATTAACACCGAATCGGTTTACAATGTTTCTCTTGAAGCTGAAACGTTTGGTGTTGAAGAGGTTGTGGTTACTGCAATGGGAATAAAGAGAGATAAAAAAGCTCTCGGTTATTCGGTAAGTGAATTCAGTGGAGAAGATTTTGGTAATGTTGGAAATGATGATGCCACAAAAGCTTTGCAAGGTAAAGTAGCGGGTGTTTCAATTTCAGCAGGATCGGGCGCTCCGGGAGCAGCAACCCGGGTTTTAGTGCGCGGACTTTCATCAATCACTGGTAGCAACCAGCCACTTTATGTCGTTGATGGTGTGCCAATAAATAACTCGTTTTCAAGTGGAAATGCCACCGAAAATTCAATGAACGTGAATGCCAAAGTTGATTTTGGTAATTCTGCTGCCGATATCAATCCTGCCGATATTGAAACAATTTCAGTTCTGAAAGGTGCCGCAGCATCAAACCTTTACGGTTCAAGAGCCGCAAACGGCGTTATTATGATTACAACGAAAAAAGGTGCGAAGAACAATGATTTGCTTGTCAATTTTTCAAGTTCATCAGCCTATACTGAAGTTGGACGACTGCCTTATTTTCAAAAAAGATTTGGACAGGGTTGGAGCGGAACTTTTGATTCAAAGGAAAACGGAAGCTGGGGACCTGTAATGGACGGTAAAGACCGGTTAACCGGTTATGTTGTTGATAATGTGCAACAAATTGCTCCTTTTTCCTATAAAGAAAATGGTATCAGAGATGTTTATGAATATGGATATTCTCTAAATAATTCAATTGCCCTTTCAGGAGGTAATAATTTGATCGGCTGGTATGCATCTGCCACAAATTCAAGTAACGATGGCGTACTTCCGGGACCGGTTGATATTCTGGATCGAAACACTTTAACATTTAAAGGTAATGGCGGAACGGAAAAAACAAAACTGAATTTTGGGATGACCTATATAAACAGAGAGCAAAAAACAATTCCATCGGGGCAGGGTGATGATGCCGGAACCGGAGCTGTTATTTATTCTGATATTTTGTATCAGCCTGTAAACCATTATTTACCCGATTACAGAGATTATAAATATAAATTCAATAACCTCGACAACTACTACAACGGCTATGCACAAAACCCATATTTCACCTTAAATGAAACAGGGGCAAAAGCCAATCAAAACAGGGTTATCGGAAATCTTAATATTACACGGGAGCTGGCTGAAGGATTGGATATTGCATTTACCGGCGGATTGGATACTTATTCGCAATTTTCAAAGGTTCATGGCGCTGTTGCCAAAGTTACTCCGGGTTCAAACAATGATGGAACAATTAACGATGTTGCTGGCGCTGTTAAGGAAGAGGCAAAATATCAAACACAGTTAAACAGCGATCTGATTGCTACTTATAAAAACGAAGTTGATTTATTTGGTGGTAATTTAAAATACAATCTACTCGTTGGAAACAACGTTAATCAACGATCATTCAAACGGGTAAATATTGTTTCGAAAGGACTTGTGGTTCCAGGATATTATAATGTGGGAAATATTAGTGGTGCAGCCGAAGTTTATACAAGTGAATATTTGCGCAGGCTCATTGGCGTGTTCGGTCAGTTGGGTTTGGAATTTAACGACTTTTTGTTTGTAAATCTCCAGGCCCGCAACGACTGGTCTTCAACGCTGCCTATTGGGAATAACTCATTTTTCTATCCCGGAGCAACTTTGGGATTCATTTTTTCTGATTTGTTACCTAAAAACAAAACACTTTCATACGGAAAACTCAGGTTAAGTTATGCACTTGCCGGAAATGATGCAGCACCGTTTATGACATCAGAAATTTACAGACCTTCAATTTTGCGTTCCGGAGGATTTGGCTTTACAAATTACCCGGTTGGAGGAATACCTGCATACGAAAAATATCAACGTTTGGGAAACCCGAATTTGAAACCTGAAATTTCAAAGGAATTGGAAATTGGTACCGATTTGAGGTTCTTTTCAAATAGGTTGGGGATTGATCTTGCATATTACAAAAAAACCACAACCGATTTGATAATGTTGGCAAACATTGCAGCTTCATCGGGTTATCGCGAAATTACTTCCAATTTGGGTCAGATCACAAACGATGGAATCGAGTTAATGGTGAATGTAACACCTGTAAAAACCCACAATTTTACCTGGGATTTTATTTACCTGTTTAATAAGGCAAATATGGTACTCGATGAATTATCCGAAGAATTGGGTGTTTCAGAATACCTGATAAATTCAGCCTACGAAACAGAATTTGTTGCAATTCCCGGAGAACAACTGGGAATGTACCGTATTCCGGATTACAAATATTCGCCTGACGGGAAAATTATCGTAGGTGACAATGGATTGCCGGTTGAAGGTGATAAAATTCTTGTGGGCTCATCAGTTCCCGATTTTAGCATGTCGTTTACAAACAATTTGTCATTTAAAGGTTTTAAATTATCGTTCCTGATTGATACCCAAAACGGAGGACTAATGTATTCAAATACCGCCGGTGCTACATTCTGGTCAGGTAATAATGAACAATCAACAACCAATGACAGACGGCCGTGGATTATTCCAAATACTGTAACCGAAGTAAAAGATGCAGAAGGAAATGTAACCGGATACGTTGAAAATACAACACCGGTTGTCGATAACTGGCACGAATACTACTCAGCGAATACGAATAAGCCTATTGAAAGTTCAAGGCTTATTCCACGAACATTTATAAAACTCAGGGAAGTTTCACTTTCATATCGTTTTGGAAGTTCAATGCTTGAACGCACATTTCTTTCTTCGGCAAACCTTTCCGTTTTTGGAAGAAATTTATTCTTGTGGACTCCTGCAAAAAACAGTTTTGTCGATCCAGAAACAACCACTTGGGATAATGATATTGAGGGGTTGTTTGGTGAGTTTAACGGGGCTCCGGGAGTTCGGACCTATGGTTTGAAATTAGATTTAACCTTTTAAATAGAATACAGAATGAAAAAGTTATCTATAATATTTTGCGTTGTCCTGTTTTTATCTTCCTGTGATAATTTTCTGGACGTTAATAAAGATCCAAACTATCCAACAGATGTTTCGGATGAATTGCTTTTAACTTCATCAATTGCAGCAGTTACGAATGTGTATTGTGCCGATTGGGGATTGATTGGTTCTTTCTGGTCGCAACACTGGGCTCAGAATAATACCTCTTCTCAGTATAAGATTTACGAATCTTATGCAATTAGCAGTAACACAAATGTCATCGACCGATCTTATCGTGCAATGTTTGTTGATGGATTGAGTGACAATGAAATCTTCCTGAAAAAAGTGGAAGCTGATGAAAAATGGGGAGCCTATTTAATGGGTGCTGTAATTAAAGCCTACGGATTTCAGTATTTGGTTGATCTGTACGGAAATGTTCCGTATTCCGAAGCATTTCTTGGTGCTGAAAAGTTAAATCCTGTTGTTGACAAAGGAGAGGATGTTTACGCCGATATTTATGCTTTACTGGTGGATGCATTGGATAAAGATTTCAATTCTTTTGTTCCTGAACTGTATGAAGCAAACGATATAATTTTTGGAGGTGAACTGGAAGACTGGAAAGCTTTTGCAAATTCATTGCGTTTAAGAATATTACTGCGTCAGTTTGATGCCAATTCAGCATTTGCAACAACCGAGATTACAAAGTTGATTGCTGATTTGGAAGCTGAAAATATTTATTTGCTTGATAAAGACGCCGCAGTAACCAATTTTGAGGATGCTGACAGTAAATCAAATCCGCTTTACGAAAGCGATCAGCGGCAGTTAAACACAACCAACAATTTAAAAGCTTGTGCCACATTTACTTCCTATCTCGAAGTAAATGGAGATACACGTATCGAAAGCTTGTTTGTTCCGGTTGCGGGTAATTTCTACGGGTTGGTTCCGGGTTCATACAATGTACCATCAACTGAATTTGAAGCGCCTAATTTAATTGCTTCCCCAATTCTTGAACCAGTTATGCCTGTTTACTGGATGACCTATGCAGAATCGGAATTGTTAATTGCCGAAGCCTATTTACGGTTGGGAAATACTGAAATGGCGAAAGCATATTACGAAAGTGGTGTCGCAGAATCTTTTAACCGAATGGGAGCTGATATTGGCGATTTATTGACTGGATCATATGCTTTTCCAGCTACCGGATTTAATGATCAGTTAAAAGCAATTATTATGCAAAAATGGGTTGATGCTGCTGATGGTGGCCGCGGTATTGAATCTCATATCGAAAGAGTGAGAACCGGTTATCCCGAAGAATCGTTAATAAGTGCCCAGATTGCAGAAGGCTATATTTTACCTGAAAATTATATTCCGGGAACACTAATTTACAGCAAATTAGGCACTTCCGGCGGAGTTCTGCCACGAAGATTTCCTTATCCCGACAGTGAATTGAATTTTAATTCGAATGCCGCGGAATATAAGAGTCTGACAGATGCCGATGTGATTTTACAAAAAGTATGGTGGAAAAATTAAAAATTATAATGAGATGAAAATAATATATTCAATATTAATACTGGCTGCTGTGGTTTTTCTCTCTTCCTGCGAGAAAGATTATGACAGTTTCATTACCGAAGAAACACCGGCTCCTGTTATGGAATTAATCGGAAGCAATCCCATGGTTCTTTTTAAAGGAACACCTTATGTAGATCCGGGTATTCATGCTATGGAAATTGCAAACGGTGATACTACCGAACTTACGTACGAGGTTTTGAATTCAGTAAATGTAAATGTTACAGGTTCTTATAAACTTCAGTATAAGGTTACAAATTCAGCAGGTTATGATTTCTATATTAATCGCAGGGTAAGCATTGTAAGTTTTACAGGATATGACATTTTCGAAATGCCCTCGGGAACTTATGACGGAATCAGGGTAAACAGAGGATTTGGAGGTACTGTTCAAATTACAAAACTTGCACCGGGAGTTTACCAGATAAGCGATTTGCTTGCAGGTTACTATGATCAGTATGTAGGATATGGTCCTTCAACCGCTGCTCCGGCTATTTTAGTTATAAACGAAGATGGTGTTATGAGAAGCGAACTTGGAAATGCACCTGGTTTCGGGCAGGATGTTTTTGGTGAAAATTTCGTATTCGATGCGGCAAATAATATTTTAACCTTCAAAGCCGTGTTTGATGATGGATTTAATTTTGACGTTCAATTTACTTTAAAATAAAATATTATTATGAAGAAATATCTGATATACATGCTGGCATTTGTGAGTATAATTCTTACTTCATGTGATGATAAAGAAGATTACGAACAAATCAATTCGCAGGTGGTTGATGCTGCCGGCGAATGGTGGATACAGTTTTCGAAAACTGACTATGAAACGGGCTTTATAAAAGTTCTTACTTTTAACACTGCCGATGATATTGCTACCGAAATGTGGATTTGGGACAAGGGTAACTGGAAAGGTATCAAATTTAAATGTCCGGTTAATGTTGCAAATCTTACTTTTGGAGGAAGTGGATTGACTAATTTGAATACTGACGTTTCAGTTGAGGTTTTAAACGGAAAAATTGAAAAAGGCGCAGGCCTTTCAACTTCAGGTTTGGTTACCGATAAAATTTCTTTTGAAATTAAATTTAGCGACGAACCCGGTGTGGTTTATCAGGCAGTTGGAACACGAAAAACCGGTTTTGTTGAGGACGAGCATTAACAACTTACAGAAAAGTCAAGCAATAAATTTTCAGGGGATGTCAGTTTTGATATCCCCTTTTATTTTGCTATTTCCATTTTTAAAATTCTGACCGACTCAATCAAATACTGATCTTTATCTTTTTGAACTTGAATTTTTCGAACTACTTCCATTCCTTTTATCACATTTCCAAAAGCTGCAAAACCTTGTCCGTCAGGGTTTCTTTTTCCCTCAAAATCAAGTTCGGGCTGGTTACCTACACAAATAAAAAACTCTGTTGATGCGGTTCCCGGTTCATTTCGTGCCATTGATAAAGTGCCGTCCAAATGTTTTAATCCTGTCTCATTTGTAGTTTCGTGAATAATTGGTTTTATTTTGTCAATTTCTTCATCTGCATACAAACCGCCTTGTATGACTTCAATTTTAGTTTTGCTTGCTGGTTGATTATCTTGCCTGACAACCCTGTAAAAAACAGCATTTTTATAGGTGTTTTTTTGAATATGATTCAGAAAATTATATGCAGTAACAGGTGCATGAATCGTGTCGATTTCACAAAAAATTGTCCCTAAAGTTGTTTCAATGGTAACTACCGGCAAGCTTTGTGAAAAGCCAAAATGAGCCAACGTAAGAATTATTGTGGTAAGCATTATTTTAAATTGCATCATGAAATTTATCCGGTTTATTGGTGAAATTCTTTTCTATTTTCGCCAAAAGTAAAAAAACAAACCTTTATATAATAATTGCATGAAAAGGCTCCAGCTTCTTTTTATTTCTCTGCTAATTTCAATTGTATCAGTTGCCCAATTGTCACAATTTTTAGAATCTCAACCCGAAATAAAGGCTATTGAAAAAATTACGGGCAATAATTTTTTTAATGAAACCTGGAAAATTTTGATACGCCAACCAGTCGATCATAATGATACTACGAAAGGGTTTTTTCTTCAGCGGGTTTTTGTAGCCGATAAAGGAAAAGAAAATGCAGTTTTGCTGATTACCGAAGGTTATGGCGCTGAATATGCCGCCCACCCGCGATATATCAATGAACTTAGCCCAATTCTAAATTCAAACCAGATTTGCATTGAACACCGTTTTTTTGGTGATTCGTGGCCAAACCCTGTAAATTGGGATTATTTAACCGTAACCAATGCAGAAGGTGATCACCATGCTATTGTTGAATTATTTAAAAAATACTATTCAGGAAAATGGATTAATACCGGTATTAGTAAAGGTGGACAAACTGCAGTTTATCATCGGGCTTTTTATCCTGCTGATGTTGATGTTACTGTAGCCTATGTAGCGCCTCTCAATTTTGGTGTTGAAGATGGCCGCCACGAACCTTTCATAAAAAACAAACCAGGCACTGCAGAGGACAGACAAAAAATAGTGGATTTTCAAATTCGGATTTTAAAAAACCGCGAAATATTAATTCCAAAGTTGGTTGAATATTCCAAAGAAAAAGGTCTTGATTATCGCATTTCGATGGATGAAGTTTTGGATTACACGGTTCTTGAGTTCCCTTTTGCTTTTTGGCAGTGGGGTAAATCGCCCAAAGACATACCAGAGGAGAATGCCTCTCTTGATGAATGTTTCAAATACTTAATGGAGGTTCCGGGACCATCCTATTTTTCAATAAGCGGAATGGAAAATACAAAATCGTTTTTTGTGCAGGCTGCACGCGAATTGGGATACTACGGTTATGATACAAAACCGTTTAAAGAATATCTTTCGATAGAAAGTTCAAAAAACTATTTAAGTAAAATATTTCTTCCGGATGGATTGAAAATAAAATATGATAAATCTACAGCCAAACAGGTGAAAAGATTTATGAAAAATACCGATTCAGAAATTCTTTTCATTTATGGGGAATATGATCCGTGGTCGGCGTCAGGTTTTGAAATTCAGGACAAAGACAACCTGTTTAAAATTGTAAAACCTGGTGGAAGCCACTCCACCCGTATTAACAACTTACCGCCCGACCAGAAAAAACAGGTAAAGGAAAAACTGGAGAAATGGTTGGAAATACCGATTTTTATAAATTAAAAATGCCCCGTTTCCGGAGCATTTTCAATATGATATTTTCTTGATTTTAAACGATATCGGGAACAACATATCCCGCACGATAATTGCGTGTGAGCAGTTTGTCGGCATCGGGGTCGTTGACGAATTTTTCCGAAGCAGGATCGAAAGTAAGTACTCTTCCTGTGCGATAAGCGATATTGCCTAAATGTGCCAGACCTGATGAAAGATGAGCAGTTTCAACCGGTCCGTTCAGAATTGTTTTGTCGTGTGCGCGAACAGCTTTAATCCAGTTTTTGAAGTGACCGTCGGTGCCGCCATCTCCGCGTTCCATTTCTGATTTCGCAATCGAACCGTCATCTCCACCTTTTGCTTTTTCACGTTTCTGGCCCATATAAAACTGGTATTTATCATAGCCATCAACAACTAGAATTCCTTTATCACCATAAAAAATATTACCCACAGTTACACCTTCTTCTGTGTTTGTGCACCATGGGCGCACTTCGAACTGGATGATTTTGTCTTCTTCGGGATAATGATAAATAGAAGAAAGCACTTCAGGAGTTTCTTTGGCATCGTCAAACAGAAATTTTCCACCCATAGAAGTGATTTTTGTTGGGAGACCAACATTTAAACCCCACATGCACAAATCGGTTTCGTGGATTCCCTGGTTGCCAACATCTCCATTTCCGTATTCAAAAGTCCAGTGCCAGTTGTAGTGCACAATGTTTCGGCTGAATGGCCTTTTTGCTGCTGGTCCAACCCATAAATCGTAGTCAATTCCTTCAGGAACAGGTTCAAATCCTTTGTTGCCAATATCACCTCTCCAACGGAAAACAAGACCGCGGGCCATATAAACCTTGCCTATGTAGCCTTCATGCATCATTTTCACAGCTTCACGTACTGATGGTGAACTTCGCAACTGTACGCCGTGTTGAACAATCCTGTCATATTTTTCAGCGGCTTCCACCATTTTACGGCCTTCGTAAATATTGTGTGAACCTGGTTTTTCTACATAGCAGTCTTTTCCGGCCTGGCAGGCCCAGATTACAGCAAGGGAATGCCAGTGGTTTGGAGTTGCAATACTTACAACATCAATATCCTTATTGTCATATATTTTGCGAAGATCCTGTTCCAGGGCAACATCTTTTTTATATTTTTCTTTAAAATCTTTTTGGCGTTCTTTTAAAATATTCATGTCGGGATCGCATAAATGTGTTATTTCCACATTGTCTTGCACCATAAAGCTTGAAATATGACTTTTCCCCCGTCCGTTAACTCCCAAAACAGCAGCATTTATGCGGTCGTTGGCACCAAAAGCATGAGCCGGGATTATGCTCGGAATCGAAATTACAGCGGTAGCTGCCGCCGTATTTTTGATAAAATTCCTTCGTGACTGATTTTTGTTCATCTTACTTTTTTTTAATTTGAAATTATTTATTTTATTGATATAAATGACTTTACAACTTTAGCTGGTATTAAATTGTGATAAATGTAAAAAAAAATGATGAGAATCGGGTTCAACAAAATTGTTAAATTATGATGGAAATTTTCCTTGGTTTTGGATATTAGAGAAAAGTAATTATATTTGCACCCCGTTACAGAAGAAATTTCATTGAAATAAGAATATATTGCGGGGTGGAGCAGTTGGCAGCTCGTTGGGCTCATAACCCAAAGGTCATCGGTTCAAGTCCGGTCCCCGCTACAAAGAAGTCGGTTTTTTAGCCGACTTTTTTTTGTGCAATAATTTAAATTCTGGCAATTCGTTGGGTTCATATCCGCCGGCTGGCGGACATCGGTTCCAGTTCGATCCCCGCAACTTATTTATTTAAATATCAGCTTTGACATGCTGCCGACAAATTACCTCAAATTGCAGGCTGAAATTCACTGATTATGCATTTACAATTTCCTGATTTCTTTCCTTACGTTTCAACAATATAATATTGTTTTATTGATAAAGCTTTTCCTTACCAACTTCTTTTTGAAACATTGTTTTTGGGTCGTTATAAAACTTTACAAAATCTGCTGAATCGGGACTGTTTTTATAGGGAGCAAAAGCACCGTGACTTGCCGGTTGCCATGGATTTCTCCAAACCAAAAAGTAAGAAAACTGATAAGGACGGATGGTTTCCAAAACCATGCTCCACCAAGTCGTGTTTTTGGCAATTGGACCTCCCGATTCGCTGACGGTTGCAATTTTCCCTTTTTCCTTTGCCAGATTCGTAACCGTTTCAAGGCAATTTTTCAAAACTTCCGGATAATCAGTTCCGCGGTCGTACAGATCAAAACCCAAAATATCGATAATATCATCGCCGGGATAACGTTCTAGGTATTCACCGGCAGTTTTGAAACGATCGGTTGAGTAGGTATAAATCAGGTGGTGGATATTTTTTTCTTTTTGCAAATAGGAAACTGTAAATCGCCAAAGTGCTTTGTATTCTTCAACAGAACAAAGATCTTTTCCCCACCAAAACCAGCTCCCTGTATGTTCGTGAAACGGGCGGAAAAGTATGGGAATATATTTTCCGTCTTCAGTTTTTAAGGTGAGCATAAAATTGGCCAGTTGGTCTAAATACCCCTTAAAAAGTTCATGTTTTTCGCCGCCCGGAAGTATCGATTTTACTACCTCTTTTGATGAAACATCCCAGGAAGAACCTCCTGTTAACGGATTTCGTAAGTGCCACGAAATTGTATTTATTCCGCCACGTTTATAAACAGTCTTTATCCAGCCTTGAATTTTATTAAAATGTATTGAATCCAAACTATAAGCATCGCCCAATTCCAAATGTCCCAACTCCCAACCGTAAACTGCAGGATAGTCGCCACAAACGTCTTTCACATCCGATCGGCCTTCTTCATAAACCCAACCATGTCCATATGCAAGGTCATCCTGGTGGCCAAACATTATTCCTTTTTGCTGAAGTTTCAGGAGATTTTTATACAAATTAACAGTTTCGGGCGTTGCTTTTGGATCGGAAGGTTTTGAAGCAAAAGATGAAATTGTTGCAATTAGAAATATTAATGTAATTGAAATTTTCATTTTACTTGATTATTTTTTGGATTTGATTTATTGATAATTCTGTTTGTGGATTGAATCTTTTACTTTCCATATAACTTAGCAAACTTGCCTTTAATTGTTGCGCTTCCACTCTGTTTTCCAGGTTATTTACCAAATCGACACCGCTTACCAAAATACTTCCATTTCGAACTTTCGCTTCAAAAAAAAGTACCAGTTTTCGGTTGCTTACCCAATCGTCAATAATTTGAACAATTGGTTTCAGTTCAACAGGAAATGAGTCGAGTTGAATTGCATCACAGTGGCTCATTGCATCCCACCACTGCCAATTTGAATGATATTCGGTTGGGAAAAGTTCCAAAGCCGGGTGTTTCGGGTTGCACAAAATCCCTAGTGTGTGTGGTTTCTGGCCTCCCGTCCATGCTGTATTCCAGAAAATACTCGAAAACCCGACTCCAACATTTCCGCCCATTTCCGGTGAAACTTTTCCTTGTCCCAGGCTCAGTAATACTTTTCCGCCTTCATTTAAGAATTTAATTGTTGAGGGAGATAATTTTTCAACTACCTGGATTTCATTTGATGCAACGATTGGATTTTCGGGATAAACCCAAATATCCCATGAATTTGCATAATTGCCAACAGAAACTTCCAAAGTCATTTTCCGAGGCAGTTTTTCTTTTTGAAACTGATAATTTATAACACCCAATTCAATATTATTACCAATTGTAATCTCTTGTTGTCCGAGAGTTCCTTCAGCAATTGTTTTTTCATTTTGAATAAGTTTCCAAGGAGGATTCTCATTTAAGGGTTTTTCTCCGAAATGGGCCACTTCAATATTAGCTATTAAAGTATCACCTTCAACAAAAATACGTTTAGCGAGCCTTGCCAACGGAACGGTTTGGTTGCAAAATCTGCTATATTCTTCAGGTGAAACGTATCCTTTTTCTTCCCAAAACGGATCCAAAACTCCTACCAGGGCTGTTCCCTGTCCGGGGAAATCGTGCAAATCGAGCAATTGGAAACCGGCAAATCCGGGTGTTCTCAGGGCAGCTTCGATGTCGGCTTTATAACAAAGTGTCTGTAATTTTCCGGATGCCAGTAAAAAACTATCGGCCAGTTCTCCCATGTGGTGAGCATTCAGACTTTCATGGAAAATTTCAAAGTTTTTGGCCTTTAAAACTCCTGTATATTTTTTAATCTCCTTAAAGTTAGGGTAAACACACCATTGCCCGATTTCATGACTTACAACAGGAATCCCGTCTCCGGGTATTTTGTTTCTCCAATCGAAATTGGTTTTTGGAGGTTCAGCATTGATGATACTACGCAACTCTTCACCCCAGCCTTGAATTCGGGGTTGTGGAATATCATGGAAATCATTAACGGCAAGTATTGGCCAGCCTGCTCCGCCGGTATAAACCCTGCGTGGGTCTGTTTCTTTCCAATGCGAAACAAATTTGGTTAAAAACTCAGTGTATTTTGGTCCACCCGGCTCGTTTCCATATGCCATCATTACAAAAGAAGGGTGATTCCCATATTCTTGCACAATACGTTTACTTTCGTCCCAAATGTATTTATCGATTGGTTCACCACTTCCTAATCGTGTTGTACTGTTTGCCCATGATGAACATTCAATCTGAAGATAAATACCCATACTGTCGGCTACCCGGAAAGCCGCATCGGGCGGGCACCACGAATGAAACCGGACGTGATTTAAACCGTGTGCTTTAACAGCTGAAAAAACTTTTACCCAACCTGCATTTTTAGTTGGAGGATAACCTGTCAATGGGAAAATAGCGCACTCTAAAGTTCCACGTAAAAACACAGGACGGCCATTGATCGCAAATCGACTTCCATCAACTTTGAAATCGCGTAAACCAAAATCGGTGAAATAGAAATCAGAAAAATCATTTGTTTTAAGCCGTAACGAAAGTTCATAAACATTTGGGTTGAATTCGTCCCAAAGTAGCACATCATTTCCAAGTGGGTAATTCATTTTAACAATATTTTCGCCAGGGGAAACCGTGAATTTGAATGTTTTTGCTTTTGTACTAATCTTTGAATTTTTGAGTTTGGCATAAACCGGAATTTTTATAGTTGTTTCCTCTTTTTCAGTATTGAAAATTGTTGCAAGGATTTCTACGGTTTTATTTTTAACATCAGGAAAAACTTCAATATTTTCGAAATATATTTTACCTTTTTCCTGCAGTGAAATTTCGCCAACAATGCCGTTCCAGTTCGATTGTGTATGGTCTGAAATGCTGTGTGAATCATGCCCCACATCAACAGTTTTTGTGCGGTTATCTACACAAATTGTGATTGTATTTTCACCAGGTTTTAAAAATGAAGAGATATTAAATCTGTGCGGTGTAGCAAGGCTGTTTTGCATTCCAATTTCCTGGCTGTTTATCCAGACTTTTGATTCCCAGTGAACCCGTTCCAGATTCAACTGCACGGTTTTTTCAGACCAGTTTTCAGGAATATTTATTGTTTTTTTATACCATGCTGCACCAGTATATTTTTTGATTGGCTGCAACCAGTATGGAAACCGAATGTTTGTGGAATCGTGGAATGGAGCGTAATTTGGATCATTGGACCATTCCGGGTTTCGAACACCGCCTGTCCATTTTGTATCCAATGTAATATCAAAACCTTTACCGTTTTCCACCATCGAACCTGGCAGTTGCACTGTTTCGGGCAGGTTCATTTCAAACCGTTTTTCATTTATTCCAACATCTTCAGGATCCATTTGAAATTGCCATTCACCGGAAAGATCGAGGGTGTTGTTTTGTTTTTCGCAAGAGATAAGAAAAAGAGCTAAGAATTGGATTAACAAGATTTTGAGTTTCATAGGATAGTTCTTTTTAGATTGTTGATTATGCAAAATTATGTAATAACGCACAATTCATTCTACTGAAAGCACGAATTGTTCATTTGGATGTACCCGAATTTGAATTCCCTCCAGCAACTGTTTTCCTGTATATTTCCCCGAAAGTTCTTTTTGTGAAGAAAGCAGAGTGTATTCATCACTTTCTTTTGCAGTAAACCATTCAGGAAACTGGTTAATACGTGGATAATCAATTGGCAGATTCAAAATGGTTTTATGGCGTTGCGAATCGAAAACGAGTTTGCCTTCCCAATCTTTTTCAGCTGTTAAAACGAAATAGGTTTGATCACCGTTTTTCTCGGCACCTAAAATTAAATCATTTCGCCAGGGTTGAATTGTTGCTCCCTGAGATTTCCAAAGACTGTACATGATTGCGGTTCGGGCAAAATTCCCATCGCCGTGCCAGCCGCCAATAATACCATCGGGTTGCTGCATGGCAAACATTACCTGCATTTCACTGTCTATCCAGCTTTTTAATTGAGGTACAGGTTCGCGGTTGTACAAATTAATTCCGCTTTCCAACGCATCGGCGTATCCGTCGTGGCTTGTACCTTCCCAGGCATAATTTCTGTATTTTTCATTCAGCGTTTTAAACCCGGTTAAAACTACATCGCGGTATTCTGCTTTTTTATCGACAAGCCAAACCGAATAAAATGCATCAAAAACATACCCCCAGTTGTCAACTATTTTTTCATCAACTATTTCGCCAGTTTTCGGATTGATGGCATTGTAAAACAAACCGTCATCATTTCTGCCAACTTCAAGTACCCGATCTAATATTTTGTACCAGGGTTCTTTATAAAGTACCTTTTTCTCAGGATTTTCAAAATGCAACGTAACATATAATTCACTTAATCCGCCAATAATTTCACAACCGTGATCGCGTATCCGAAGATAATCGATTTGAGAAAGATCACGGTCGCCAAGCAAATAATAATCCCCGATTTTAACAGCCCAATCCAAATATTTTTTATCGCCTGTCATCCAGTAAATGCGCGAAAGTGTTTGCAACATTTCTCCGTTAACTTCTTCAATTGATGCCTGTCTGTCTTTGAAAAGCGTTTCCAGATCTTTTGGATTTCCTGCATATTCCTGCAAATCATCAAGCATTTCCATCATCCTTTCCTGCCACGGCGATTTCCCGATATATTCGGTTATTGGTATTAACCCATCTTTTATATATTCTGAAGTTCCAAAAATTATCTGGCTCATTTTGAGTTCATCCAACCGGAAATTCTGTTTTGAAAAAGAGTAAACATCAGGCAATGTTTTTACGCGGGAAGTCAATTTCTTTTCGGTTTTAAGCATTTCAAGCATATCTCCGTTGTACAAATTTTTATCGAGCAAGTAAGCAGTTAGAACCATAAACGCATAATTATCGGCAGCAGAATTATGAGGTTCCCAAACATCTGAGGCGCTCGTCAGATTTGTTGGTATCAAACCGCTTGCGCTGTCGGTTTTGGTTAACCAACCTTCAACAAATTTTAAACTGCGCACATATCCTTCGTTTGATTGCTTCCCGTTTTCAATTGCCCGGGAAATAATTTCAGGATTAAATACAACTTGTTTTTTGCAGGAAATAAATATGAAAAGCAGGCTGGCAAAAAGTAGAATGTGTTTCATTTTAAATGGTTTTTTCAAATTTAACATTTTCAAATTGAATTGATTAAACTTAAAAAAACAAACATATTCGAAATTGTTAATAACTTTTTTTGTATCTTAAGCGCTGATTTACAAAACCTACACTTTTATAAAATTAATTATCATGAAAAATTACCTCTATTTAATGCTAATAGCTGTGTTTGCATTTTCTGTTTCGTGCGAAAAAATAAAGGACGCAACAGCTGTTGATATTGAAACAGACTTGAGTTTTGAAATTCCGCTTGTAGCCGATGTTCAGGAGGCAATGGAAACTAAATCTGGCAATTTAGGAACTGCTGCTTACCCATATGGTGGAAATGCTACTTTTTCATTATCAGACAATGATGATATTGCTGATTATGTTAATAAAATTGATGATATTATTGTTAGTGGCATAAGCAAAATACAGATAATTAATGTTCCAACAGGCGGTAAAATTTCGACTTGCAAATTAATGTATGGTGTTGATCCGAATGCAGGGACGGTTGGTTTTAATGTTACAACAGAGTTAACAGCAACAGATGGAATAATTGAAATTACTGATACAGAATGGATAAACCAGTTTATTGTGTTGATTAAACAAAACAAAACCGGAACTTTCAAATTTGTAGTTACAGGTGATGCAAGTTATGATATTCAATCTGTAATGAAAATTAAAATACCTGTACTTATTGAAGCCAATGCACTTTAATAATTTGTATTGCTAATCTGACTTTTACTTTTCCCCCTGAAATCGTTTCAATTGAAACGCAGTATTTTGTATATTTACCGTAAAACGGTCAAAATATTTAATAATGAAACGATTTCATTTTTTATTGATTTTTTTTATCTCGGGGGTTTCTTTGGCTTCTGAAACTGATTCCATTGACACGTCAAATTCAATCATTTACGAAAAAGTATATCTCCATATCGACCGCGAATTATATGCACCTGGCGACAATGTTTGGTTTAAATCGTACCTGGTTAGCGGGATTAACAACAAACTGATTCCAGGCTACAAAAATATCTATGTTCAACTTATTTCTAATTCGGGAATACTGATTGTTAATCGCTTGTTATTATCCAAAGACGGGACTGCCCAAGGTGATATTCAGTTGCCCCTGGAAATTGGCGATGGAACATACACCATTCGTGCATTCACTAAATATCTCGGTAATTTTGGAGAAGAGAGTTATTTCCATAAAAAGATTGTAATTGAAGGATCTAAAAATTCGCTTGAAATTACCGGAGACGAACCAGATTCTAAACCGCTAAATATTGATGTTTCATTTTTGCCGGAAGGTGGGACATTTGTTTTGAATGCCATTAATCACATTGCTTTTAAGGCCATTGACGAAAAAGGGAAAGGGATTTCGGTGAAAGGAAAAATAGTGGATGAAACAGGAGAGGAGGTGGTTTCGTTTAGAACCAGTTACAAAGGAATGGGTAAGTTTATAATGATGCCTCAGGAAGGAAAAAATTATTTTGCAATGATAGAGGATTTCCCTGGGTTTAATTATCAGTTTGAAAAAGCCAAACCCGATGGAATTTCTTTGAATTACAAACCTGATGGAAATTACCTTTTATTTACTTTAACCCGTAACCTTAAAATCACTGTTCCGCAAAACTACATAATCCGGGCATCGCATAAGGGAATTGATCTTTTCTACTCACAAATTACGATGAAGGAATTTCAGGATGCACAGCGTTTGTTTAAAGGGTTATTTCCGTTAGGAATATCTAAAATTTCGGTACTCGACGAACAGAATAATACGGTTGCTGAACGTTTGGTTTTTGTGCAAAACAAAGATGATAAAACTATTCGTGTCGATATAAATAAAGAAGAGTTCAAACCCCGTGAAAAGGTGAAAATAAATGTCAGTTCATTACTTTCACCAACCGATACGATTATTTCAAACCTTTCAATTTCAGTTGTTCATGAGGATTACTTTAGTTCAACAGGAAACAATCAAACCATTGAAAGTTATTTGCTACTCGACTCGGAATTGAAAGGTTCGATTGAATCTCCGGCTTCTTATTTTATGGATGAAAGTAATATTTCGGCAGATGAAAAGCTTGATTTAATGATGATGGTTAACGGCTGGAGAAGTTATTACTGGAATGATCTGGAAAAATACCGTGGCGCTGAATTACCGGGCTGGGCCGATTATGGCCTTTCGATAAAGGGGAATGTAGTAAAACAGTGGGGCGGAAAACCTGTAGCAGATGGGAAAGTGGTCATTGGTCCGTTCTCTGGCAGTTTTCTTTTTGAAGAAACAAGAACAGACCAATTCGGGAATTTTGGTTTCGACAAGCTATATCTAAAAGATAAAGCGCGGATAATGATCAACGCCGAAACAAATACCGGGAACAAGCGGAATGACATCACTTTAGCTCCTCAATACAAAATAGATTCGATGATTTCATTGGAAATACTTAAAAACAAAAGTGCCGACATTAATATTCCAATGAAGTTTTATCGCGAAAATTATTACCGCCAGATTGCCGAAACCGAATACCAGGTTAAATCAGGAATACTTTTGGACGAAGTTCAGGCAATTGGAAACAAAGTAACGGGCGACGGGCATTTCAGACTTTATGGCAAAGCGGATATTTCACTTGTAGTACTGGAGGAAGATATGGACAGGTATTTTAATATTCTGGATTATCTACAAGGGCGTGTAGCTGGTGTGATCGTAACCGGAGATGAAGTTAGAATCAGGGGAGCTGCCCGAAATCCACTTCTAATAGTGGATGGTGTCGATACATATTGGTCGGATATGACAAATATTCCCATGGGGGATATCGATAAAATTGAGATTTTAAAATCGGGATTTTCGTCTTCAGTTTATGGATCCCGGGGAGCTGATGGGGTGATTGCTATTTTAACAAAAATGGGTAAAGGCGAATGGGAAAATAACTGGGAAAGAACTATTCATGGAAGAATTACACCTGCAGTTGTTGGTTTTCAGCAACCCCGGGAATTTTATTCGCCAAAATACGGGAGCGAAAACATAAATGATGCCCGCCCAGATAAACGCCCTACTTTATTATGGAATCCCAATGTTGTGGTTGAAAACGGTGAAGCAAAAATTGAGTTTTTCACAGCTGATGACTTTGCCCGTTACCATTTTTTTGTTGAAGGAATCAGTAAAACAGGGAAAATTTGTTTGGGAACGGGTTTGATTTCAGTTTCGATACCAAGAAAATAAGTTGAATATTTGAAGAAAATTAAGCCACTGATTCACTGATTCATGCATTTGTTTGTGATTTTGTAATTAGCAAATCAGTGGCTTATTTGTATTCTATTTTACAAGGGATTTTATTACCTCTTTTATCGAATCGGCAAGTTCATCGGCCTTTTTCATCGAATTCGCTTCCGAATAAATGCGGATTATTGGTTCAGTATTCGACTTGCGGAGGTGTACCCATGAATCAGCAAAATCGATTTTTACACCATCAATATCAGTAACCTGTTCGTTTGAATATTTATCCTTCATTTTTGCAAGGATCGCATCAACGTCAATATCCGGCGTCAATTCAATTTTGTTTTTCGAAATATAATAATCAGGATAAGTTTTGCGGAGTTCGGAACACTTTAATCCGGTTTTTGCGAGATGGGACAAAAACAAAGCAGCTCCAACCAGCGAATCTCTGCCGCTGTGGCTTGCCGGATAAATAACTCCACCGTTACCTTCGCCGCCAATTACAGCGTTTGTATCTTTCATTTTAGCCACCACGTTTACTTCACCCACTGCCGATGAATTGTAAACGCATCCATGTTTTTCAGTAATATCACGCAGAGCACGACTCGACGATAAGTTGGAAACAGTGTTTCCCGGTGTTTGTCCCAAAACATAATCAGAAACCGCAACCAATGTGTATTCTTCGTTAAACATTGTTCCGTCTTCATTAATTATCACAAGCCTGTCAACATCGGGATCAACCACAAAGCAAACATCAACCTCACTGTTTTTTACTATTTCCGAAGTTTCTACAAGGTTTTCTGGTAGCGGTTCGGGTGTGTGTGCAAAATGTCCTGTTGGTTCGCAATTGATTTTTACAATATTTTTTATCTCCAATGCTTTGAACAACGCCGGCATTGCAATTCCGCCCACCGAATTTACTGCATCAACAGCCACTGAGAATCTTGCTTTTTTTATGGCATCAATATCAACCAATTTCAAGTTTAATACATGTTGAACGTGAAAATCGAGATAATCTTTTTCTGTTACATTTCCCAAATCATCTACTTCAGCAAAAACAAAATCTTCAGCTTCGGCAATTTTCAATATTTTTTCGCCTTCTGCAGCATTTAAAAACTCGCCGTTTGAACCGAGCAGTTTCAGAGCGTTCCACTGTTTTGGGTTGTGGCTGGCAGTTAAAATAATTCCGCCATCAGCCTGTTCGCCAGTGACAGCCAATTCTGTAGTAGGTGTAGTTGCCAAACCGATATTTATCACATCGCAACCCATTCCTGTCAGAGTTGAAATTACAATTGAACTTACCATCGGTCCCGAAATGCGTGCATCGCGACCTACAACGATTTTGATTTTTTCTTTACCTGATTTTTGCTTCGCCCATGTTGCATATGAAGCAGTAAATTTTACTACATCCAGCGGGCTTAAACCTTCGCCGGGTTTTCCGCCAATTGTTCCGCGGATTCCTGAAATTGATTTTATTAAACTCACTTTTATATTTTTTTATGTTGAACTTTCAAAGTTAATATGACATGTGAGAAAGGGATTTTGTTTTGAAAAAAATTAACCATTACTTTCCAGACACTGGATTAATATTCGCTTGTGCAATTTTTATATCGTCTGCCACCCATTCGGTAATTTTATTCCAGTCAACATAACCTACCCGGTTTGTCCACAATGGATTAACGTTTTGTTGAAGTGCTGTTTCCACATATTTTTTCCAGGTATCAAGTGCCTGGGTTAGTTCTTCGATTGCTTTGGCCTGATGGTTTTTATCATTGGTTTGCTTGTATAAAGCCAAGAAAGTTGATCCTGCAATTTTTTGTGCATAATATTTTCCAAGCAGTGCCATTGATTGAATATCGTGCAAAGTTGCCTCTAGTTCCTTGTTTTCCGAATGTTCCATTTCATCAATGATTTCCTTGGCTTTTTGGGCATGTTCAAAAAGCAATATTGAAACCTCTGCCGGAGTTTTCAATGTTGTGGTTTCTCCAGCGGTTACCATTTTTACGTAATCGGGAATCGATTGAAATCCTGAATTTGGATGAGGTGGCAAATTGATAAAACGGTTCACGTCATGAAAACCCGTTTCGTTTTGCGCATAACCAGGCCGACTCTTGCAAGCTTCAATGTACCATTGAAAATCAAGTGGACCCCAGTGAAACCCTGTAGTTAACGGATAAATCATTGATGCGAGTTGCCAGGCGTTAAAAAGTTGCACTGCATCGGTTTCAGGAAAATGGTTTTGAAGGATTTGCGTAAACCTTTCATCCGATATTTCAGGATTGTATCCCAAACGCCCCCACATCATCCAATGGTACCAATGTTTAACAATCTCAATTTGTCGGGGTGATTCGGCGTCTTTCATGGTAAATTCCCGTCCCCAAACCCATTGGTCTGAACCATAATAAAAACCACGGGAAACTTCAATTGGTATATTTTTGATGAATTCCCGAACAAAATCGGGGGCACCCCAACGGAAGTAATAATTATCATCATTTCTAAGGGTCCAAAGCGTTTTCATTCCTTCAATATCTTTCACAAAATTTTCGTGAAATGGCTGTGTGGTAGCGCTCATTACGTGTGCCTGCGCATATTTAAAGCTGAAAAGGAATTCAATATTTTGGTTCTCAACAAGTGTTTTGAATTTTTCAGCGATATCTTTCGCGCCTGTCATGTGTTGTCTGTGGATAAATGTAAATTTCCTGTTTGGCATTTCAGCAGCCGCATCTAAAACTCCCTTTGCATATGTTTCGTAAGCCCAATCTTCCTTCTCAATTGTTTTTGAGTTTTGCATGTTTTCGCCAGTGGTTAATCCAATTCCTGCTAGATCAGGGTAAGTTACAAACATCTGTTTCACACTTTTTCTAAAATAGTCTTTGGTAACAGGGTTATCTATTTTATCTGTTATCCCATATTTTCCATCGGTTCCATTCACGAAAATATTCCATGTTACAACGTAAAAATCAATATTGCGGCTTTTTCCGTAGGCCATCACCTTTTGCCAAAATGCTATTTTTTCTTCGATCGATATTACTTTTAATACTTCGGGGTTGGTCAGGATTTCAGGCGCATCAAACCCAATTCCCATAGCACTGTAATATTCCTCCCATTTTACTGTTGACCGTTGAACATTATCCAAAGCAACTTCTTCGTAACCCGGTACTTTTACCATCGATGGGAAAGGGTGTAAATTCCACAGAGATATGTAGTTGTACCTGTATCGGGCAAGATTGTCAATATATTCTTTCCAAAAGTCGAAGTTCCACATTTCGGCAATGTTTTTCTGTGCAGCATCGCATGGGTCTGTGTAACTTGGTGTTCGAACATCGAGAGGAATATTGAATTTTGTCCCGCGTCTTTCAATGTACGGATTTTGCGTTGTTTCCTTAATTCCTTCAATCCCAAATATTTTAATTTGTTCGGCAAGTTCGAAACCACCATACATGGCACCGGCTGCATCGGCGCCGGTTACTTCAATTGTCTTTCCTGCTTTAATGGTAAAACCTTCTTTTTGCAAATTGTGGTTTTCCTGATTTACATCGATTATGATTTTTGCTTTTTCTTTTTCAACAATCGTTGTTTGCAAGCCTTTTTCGGTTAATGCTGCAATAATTTCATTGGCTGCAAACTGAATTTTTGCATCGTCTTCAACATATATTTTTATGATTTGATTTTTTGTTGAGCAAGCTGCAAAAAGCGCAATTGCAATTAAAAGGATTAATTTCTTTTGGAAGTAGCAGGTCTTTAAATATGTCATAATTGATTGAGTTTATCTTTATGCATTTAACTTTTTCAGTGCATTTCTTTGTGGTTTAAAAATAGCAAATAATTCAATTTATCGTATTTGCCGGCATTGGGGAGTAAATTTGATATATTTGGACAAATTTTTTGCAATGACTTTTGTAACAGGTGGAACAGGACTGGTAGGTGCACATTTGCTTTTCGAACTTACTTCGGCAGGTAAAAATGTGAAAGCATTAAAACGGGAGACAAGTAATTTGGGTCAGGTTTTAAAAACTTTTTCCTGCTATTCTGAAAATCCGGAAAAACTTTTTGATCAGATAGAATGGGTTGATGGCGATATTCTGGATTATTTCAGCCTTGAAAATATTTTGGAAGACGTTACCGAAATTTATCATTGCGCGGCAATAGTTTCTTTCGATCCGAAAGAACGAAAAAAAATGATTGCCAATAATGTGGAAGGTACTGCAAACATTGTAAATGCTGCCATTGAAAAGGGTGTGAAAAAAATCTGTCACGTAAGTTCAATTGCTGCTTTGGGGCGATTGGAAAATGGCCTTCTTGTTACAGAGGAAACCAATTGGATTCCTTCAAAAAGAATTTCGGGTTATTCTGAAAGTAAATTTTTTTCTGAAACTGAAATATGGCGTGGGATTGAAGAAGGGTTGGACGCAATAATTGTAAATCCATCCATTATTTTTGGACCCGCCAACTGGGAAACCGGTAGCCCCAAAATGTTCAAAACAATTTGGGACGGTTTGAAATTTTATACAAAAGGAATTACTGGTTTTGTGGATGTTCGCGATGTAGTAAAAGCTATGGTTTTATTGATGGAAGAAACGAATTTTGAAACTGCGAAAAACCAACGTTACCTGTTAAATTCAGAAAATTTAAGCTATCAAAATATATTTTTTCAGATTGCAAATGCATTGGAAAAACCCCAGCCTAAATATTTTGCCTCCAGTTTACTTCTTGGTTTTGTTTGGCGGGCTGCAAAATTTGCCGGATTAATTACTGGTAAACCTACTTTCATTACCCGTGAAACAGTTTCGAATTCAAATGCCATTTATAAATTCGATGGCAGTAAAATAACCAGTCAATTTAATTTTCAATATCATCCTATTTCCGAATCAATTAAGCAAACCGCCGCCTTTTTGAAAAAGGATATGAAGAATATATAATTGAATTTCGCAATTAACGGGTGTGTCACTGACTTGTCAGCGTGCGCAGCTCCTGACAACGTCAAAAAACAGGGAAGATTAAGAGGGGCTTCTATCCATGAAAAATCAGCAACGGTGTTTTTGTATGAAATATCATATGTTTTGCCAAACTCGGGTTAAACAAGCGGGTAATCATATTTCTTTTATGGGTAGTTAGTGAAATAATATCGATTTTCTCTTCTTTCATGTATTTATCCAGTGATTCAAGAATGTCTCTCCCAACAATCAAGTGGCAATGAAACTCGGAACCCTTGTATTTTTCATGAAGTACATCCTTCATTCCTTCCAGCCGCGCCATATCCCAGCCATCGCCGTGTGGTTGCCCTACATGAACACACTTCAGTTTAATATTAAAAGGTTTCAACAGCAGCATTAGTTTATCAAGCGAGAGGAAGTCTTTCTCATCAAAATTTGTAGCATACAACACGTTGGAAAAATTGTCAAGAGTTTCCTCCGAAGTATCTTCAGGGACAATCATTACAGGCATTGTAGCATTGTACATAATGTCGGCGGCAATACTACCTAATGTTCCGTATGGAGCATTTTTTCCACCGCTACCCATTACAATTAGCTGAGAGTGATGCTTTTGTGCAAATGCCAATATATCATCTTCAGGATAACCTGATTTTATGATGAACTCAGGTGATACAGATTTCCATTTTTCCTTCCCAATTTCCTTTGCAATCTTTGTTACAAATCCCTGGAAATCTTTATTTGCGTTCTCCTCTGAATACTCCATTCTTGCAAGTAATGATGAGTCGTATGCATAAATATCACTAAAGGGAATTGAATGGATCAATGGATTGATATAGCAATGTATGAGAATCAATTTTATATTTAACATGCCTGCAACATTTACCGCCATTTTGCACGCTTTTTCACTTTGTACAGAAAAATCGATGGGAACTAATATATGCCGTTCTTTTTTCTCGGCTTTAATTTCTTCTACAAATGGTTTTGCACCGAGCAAATCTTCCAGAACAGGCAATGCCTGTTCAATGTCTTTTTCAAGAATCTTAACCCTGACGGACGAAACTGCTGCACCTTCTATTAAATTGATTTCTTCAAGATTACATTCAATTTTTTCTGCCTCCAACCTCATTTTCAATATTTGAGCTTTTGAAAAAGGTAGAGTGACGATTGTGATTAAATTTTCTTCCATGGCATTAGCTTTTAGTTGAACATTGGTACTGATTATTTATTCGGTTACAGTTAAAATTAGTTACAATTGTCAGGCATAAAAAAAGGACGTTACATTACTGCAACGCCCTTCTGGTGCATTATTAATATTTCCTCCGGATTAAATCCCGAAAGCTTTTTTTACATGGTCAACATAATCCAGTTTTTCCCATGTAAAAAGTTCTACTTCCTTTTTAAAAGTTGGGAAATATGGAGATTCAAATGTTTTGGTAATGATTTGTGGCTCGCGGCCCATGTGCCCGTACGCTGCTGTTTCCTCATAAATTGGGTTGCGCAGTTTCAGTCGTTCCTCGATTGCTTTTGGGCGCATATCAAAAATCTGGTCAACTTTCTCGGCAATTTTACTGTCAGAAATTGTCAGTTTTGATTTTCCGTAAGTATTTACAAAAATATTCATCGGTTTTGCAACACCAATTGCATATGAAACCTGAACCAATATTTCATCGGATACACCTGCTGCTACTAAGTTTTTTGCAATGTGGCGTGCTGCATATGCTGCCGAGCGGTCAACTTTTGATGGGTCTTTTCCCGAAAAAGCACCACCACCGTGGCCACCTTTTCCACCATAGGTATCGACAATAATTTTACGGCCAGTTAAACCTGTGTCACCATGAGGTCCGCCAATTACAAATTTTCCGGTAGGGTTTACATGGTAAATAATATCGTCGTTGAAAAGTGCTTTAACACGGTCGGGTAAAGTTGCCAGAACACGAGGTACAAGAATTTTTATAACGTCTTCTTTGATTTTTGCAAGCATCACTTCGTCAGCTTTTAATTGCGCTTCCACCGATTTGTTTTCTGGTTTTGCAAAATCATCGTGTTGTGTTGAAACCACAATTGTGTGAATGCGCGAAGGAACTCCTTCTTCACTGTATTCGATGGTAACCTGCGATTTCGAATCGGGGCGCAGGTATGTCATTACCTTTCCTTCACGGCGAATTACAGCAAGCTCTAGTAATAGTTTATGTGAAAGTTCCAGCGAAAGTGGCATAAAATTGTCGGTTTCGCGACTTGCGTAACCAAACATCATTCCCTGGTCACCAGCACCCTGGTTCATTGGGTCTTCGCGAACTACGCCCCGGTTAATATCCGGGCTTTGCTCGTGAATTGCTGAAAATACGCCACATGAATCGCCGTCGAAACGGTATTCGGCTTTTGTGTAACCGATGCGGTTAATAACTTCGCGGGCTACTTCCTGCACATCAATGTAGGTTTCGGTTTTAATTTCTCCGGCCAAAACAACCTGTCCGGTAGTAACTAAAGTTTCGCAGGCTACTTTCGAATTTGGGTCGAAAGCCAAAATTTTATCCAGAATTGCATCTGAAATCTGGTCGGCAACTTTATCAGGGTGTCCCTCTGAAACCGACTCACTTGTAAATAAATAACTCATAATCCCATAATTTTTTTGCTGAAAGAATTCAGCCGTTAAACATTAAAAATAAAACTGCGGGATGCTCGATTGATTTTGAAAAATGCGATTGTTTTAGCGTTTTTTTCATGTGGTTGCAATCAATCTCAAATCTTTCCACGTAGTGACGGCAAAGTTAATATTCATTTTCGGAATAAAAAAAGAGTTTTTTGAATTATTTATACCAGTAATTTGTTAAAGGCAGATCAATTGTCAGGTGACAATCAGACAATCACTTGTTGGACTTCTTTAAATGTTGGAACCAAATCTCAGTATATCAGGGTTTTGTCTGTTATCAAAAAAGGTTAATAGATAAATTTTCTTGTTGTAAATATCGACTTTGTAAAAAAACGAATTGTTTTTGTCGATAATTGCCTTCCGTATTTCCTTATGTGTTGGCGAAAAAGAAAATATTCCAGGGTTTCTTTTTATTGCCCGTATCACAATTTCAGTACGATGATGGAATTGAACAATTTCCCTTTTTGTCCAGTTTTTTTCCAAATAATCAAGAACTGTGAAAAAGGTAATTCTTGCTTTTGCCGACCAAATTACTTCCATCAGAATCCATATTTTTGTTTGGCTTCGCTGATTATCTGTTCGTGTGTAAAAATATTCCCTGTATCTACATCATTTAATCCTTCTGTAATGGAATTCTGAACTTCCCGTGGTAATTCTTCCCACCAATCATCGGTTTTTTCGGGCTGAAATAGTTTTTTGATTTTAATTAGAATCGAAGCATTTTCGCTTTTAACAATTCTTTCAATCAAATCCAGTTTTAAAGTTTGAATATCCATTGGGCATATTTTTTTGTTTAAAAGTAAAGATAATAAATTGACAGTATTCAAAGGTTAAAATAATCTTTTTGAGTCGGATAAAATATTATGTGTGGAAGCAGTTTACAACCCCTCCAATTCAACCCCTGCCCACAAATTACTGGCCGACAGTTCAACAGCTTTTTGGAGCTTTTCTTTTGCTTCGCTGTTTTTTCCAAGTCCTTTCAAACCAAGCCCAACTAATAAATTTGCATTTGAAAGTCGGTTGTTTGCCGACTCTCTTTCTCCGAATTTGGCAAAGAAATCAATTTCAGATTCTTTGTTCATTCGATTGTTTCCTTCCTCTATCAGAGAGTTAAAAAATTTATCAGCCCGATCATTTTGTCCCAGTTTTTGAAAACTCAAACCCTGATAATAGGTGATAATTCCAGGTTCGTTTATGATTTGACTTGTGGATTTTTCGAAATATTTCTTTGCCATTTTTTTGTTTCCCAAAACTTCGTAGCCTGATGCGATAAAGTAGTTGATTTGTGGGTCACGAGCGCCTGCCTGTTCATCTTCAGCTTCGCGGTTAATGGCAGCGAGGTATTCGTTGAGTGCTTTTTGGAACTGTCCCTCTTTCATAAATTTACTACCATTTAAAAGTCGGGCATCCACTGTTATATCGCTAACTCGTGAACTTCCCTCGCGAAAATGAAAGTTGCTGTTCTCAAGATAATTAACTGATTTATCGGCTTGTCCGGTCAGGTTCAAAACTAAAATTTCCCGTACAAATGCATCATCCCGCTTTTTCACAATTTCACTGGCAGATTCAAACAATTTCGCCCGCTTTTCAAGTGGTGTGTTGTTTCTTTCATACAAAACGTCGAGTTCGGCGTAATAAATGGGTTCATCTTTTTTCAGGTTGATTGCTTTTTCGTATGCTGAAATTGATTTTTGAATATCATTTGAAAAGTAATTGTAACCCCAAGCTAAATTTCGCCATGCAATCGCCAGTGAAGCATCAACTTGTACAGATTTCTCCCAGTATTCTACTGCTCTTTGCGGTTGTTTATCGAACAATAAATTTCCTAAATAGTAAAGAGGAATCGCATCCTGAGGGCGGTATTCAATCACTTTCATCAATACCTTCTCATCTTCAGCTCTAAATGGAAATATATAATCGGTGGACAAGGAAGATGCTTTTGCAAAATATTTTTCAGCATTGGTTTTATTCCCTTTTTTATCCTGAAGAAATCCCAAATAATAGTTTACCATTGGGTTTTCGAAGGGATAACTCAATAATATTCTTTCGGCTTCGGCAACAAAACCATCGTTTAGATAACCATTGGCCAGTTCGCTGTAATTTTCAACAAAACGGCGCATATTTACGTTGAGTTCGGCTAGCAACCCGGCACTTTCTTCGGTTTCGCCATCGATATTTGCCAGCAGATATATTTCGTAACGTGATCTGAAATCCAGTGGATCGGAAAGAGCGAGCGGTTCGAGAATTTGTTTAGCTTCCTCAACTTGCCCCAATTTTCGCAAAATCCCTGCTTTCAGTGCAATTGCTGAATTGTTAACAGTATTTGTTGAAAGCGATTCATTTACCTGTTCAAGTGCTTTTTCAAAATCCCCTTTTATTACCGAAATTCGTGCGAGTTCAAGGTAAGCAGCTGAATGCCATACATAATCCCAGGTTGCGCGGTAAAGCGTGTCGATTGCTTCTTCATACAGTCCAAGTTTTTTTAAAGTTAATCCCTGCAAATAAAGTGCTTCGCAGTTGGCCGGACGTGTATAATCCTTTGTCAGCCTTTTTATTGCAGCGGCAAAATAACTCCTTGCTTTTTCTTGTTCCCATTTTTTCAGAAAAATTGTTCCAACTGCAATATTGGTGCGAATATCATTTGGGTCGCGTTTTAGTGCCTCAGTAAAATAATCCATTGCATTTAAAGTGGGATTATGAAATTGAAGTATGCGGCTTCCGGTCAGATATAACTCTTCAACCGTTTCAACCTTTTCAGGAGACTCAGGCTTTTTTACTTCTTCAGGAAGCTTTTTTGGTTTTTCAATTATAACAGGTTGATAGGAAACCAGCGACTCGTTGTTTTTGGCATTAGTCATTTCAGTAAAAAGGTCGGTGAGCTCAAAATCTTCTTTAATCTGAATGTTTTCATTAAATGATTTTTCAGGAGAAATTTCAACTTGCTTATTAAAAATAATCTGATTGTTTTTCTTTAAAACAATATTTGCTTTTTCAATTTTTTGTGTTGAATAATATCCAAGGAAAACTTTGCCATTATCTTGTTTCTCAAGGTTTACAGCACCGTTGAGATTTGCATTTTTAAATCCCTGGATATCTTTTACGGGATACCAGTATTGTTTGAAAGATTTCACTTCATAAGGTCGGATCCAACTGTAATCGGGCTGGTTGTCGGAAAAGGCGCCTACCATTATTTCAACATAGGGCCCGTCTTTTTCTGTAAGCCGACCTTCGGTTGCCTGTCCGTGCTGGCCAGAACCCCATTCCCAGAGTTTCGCGCCTTTCACAATATTGTGATCGCCAATATGAACCGTGCCAGTTTCTTTACCATGGTCATAACCACCCATAAAATCTTCCTTCAAGTCATATGCAAAATAAGAATTTTGATGAACAGAATTTTTCCACCAACTAATGTCAACTCCTTTTGTAAAATCCTCTCCATTATATATTTCAGTTGAAAATGGCCAGTTGGTAAAACTGTTTTTGGCGTGGTAGGTAGCAACAGTTGTGCTTGGTGGAAAAATAACCTGGTAATTGCTGTTGGTGTGTGCAGCCACATTTGCCCAGTATAAAAAAGTGTTTGTAAATGGAGTAGGGTTGTGGATTTTAACTTCGGTTTGATAATAAGATTTCCCGGGAAACATTGTTAACCCAATTGTCCAGCGCATTTGGTGGCGCGGCTCGGTTTCGCCAATCCAAATGGTTTTGCTTCCATCCGGATTCTCAACCAACTTGTAATCAACTGGTAACATTGTTGAAGCGCGGTGGTGGTGGATGACACACCACTCAATCCCACCCGAAACCCAGGCTCCTGTCATTCCAATGTTTGCAGGTTTTACCACATTATTTTTATAAACAAAATTGTAGCCTGTTGTTTTGTCGGTAGCATAATACAATTTTCCACCGATTTCGGGGGTTACACAAAGTTTAATATAATCATTTTCAAGAATGAGCGCTTTCCACTCTTTATCTGATTTCTCATTGGAAATCATGTCGTTAAGCGCATAAGGATAAATTACTTTTGATGCACCCTGATATGATTCGCCTTTAAAAAATATGGGATTTTTATCAGCAGGTTCAATAGCATAAGTTGGAAGTTTCCAGTTTTCTTCGGATATTTTTACCTGTGCGAAAACTGAGTTTGCCGATACGAAAAGGAAAACGAAAAGGAAAAAATGAATTAGGATTGATAAATTATGTTTCATCTGGATTTGATTTATTGGTTATTCCTTTGTGATTTGCTAAGTTTGAAAAACATGGTTATAAAGATTTAGGCATGTTATAAACGTAATCTAAATGAAAAGATTTAGCATGAAGCAGTTTTAAAAAACGGTTTATCGGTTCTGTAAATTCGATTTGATAATCCTCGTGCAGTTTTTTTGTTACGAGATTATACAATCGATTTGTGGTTATTGCCAGTTTCGAATCGAAAACCGTCCAGCAAGTGCCAAGTTCATCGGCATAATTTTGAAAGGTCTCATCGACTAAGAAAACTAAAAGTTCAGCTTCCCTGATTTCGTTTTTAGTCACTTTTGAAAAATGATTTACATACCTGATTGCATTTGTTATTGCTTTAGCCAGGTTTTTTTGAATTATACCTCGTTTACTTAAAAAACAAATTTCATCAGAAATATATTCTTTAGTTTGTTCGAAAAGCTCTTCTTCTGCCTCTGTTCCTTCCACATAATTGATGTTTATAAAGTCATAAATTTCAGGATTTTGAGAGGCGGCTTTTAGTACAATTTTTTGAAGTTCATCAAGCGGAATGCCCTTGATTGCCTGTTTAAATTCTTTGGATAACCGTGGCATGGTGTTTTTTACGATTTAAAATTCTTGCAAATTAGCTAAAAATTAGCGTTGTTAAAAGAAGTTGATTAAAATCAAATTATCTTTCCGGTCACAAAAATTAAGAATTAATTGATGAGGGATTTTTCAATAATTTCAGTTACACTGATTACGATTTTTCTGACAATAAGGTATATCTGGCAGTTAGTTAAAAAGGAAATTCAGCCGGCACTTGCCATGTGGGTAATGTTCTCAATTGCAGTTGGAATGAGCCTTGTAACCTATCTCGCTGAAGATAATTATGGTTTTATGGACAATATCATGAATACTGTCGATGTGTTTTATGTTGTTACCATTTCGGTTGCGGTTGCAATTTTTGGTGATATAAGTTCGAAAATCACTCAATTCGATAAAGGTTGTCTGCTTGTAGTTTTGTTGATTGTTATCTTCTGGATCTTTACTCAAAACCATTTGGTAACTAATTTTTTGGTTCAAAGTATTCTTGTTATTGCCTATTTCCCGGTTATAAAACGCTTACTCGAAACTCGTCAAAACAGCGAACCTTTTCTGATTTGGATTGGGATGCTCATCGCTCCGGTTTTCTCATTACTTTCGAGCAAAGGACTGCTTGCAACAGTGTATTCGGTGCGGGCTATAATTTGTGTTGGTTTACTGTTGCTTTTAATGCTTTGGATTGAAGTTACAGGCAAAAAATCAACTTTGGTTTAAATAGCCATTTTGTTACTTTTGCCACAAATCAGAAAGAACAGATGAACAGTAGCTTTTCGAAAACCATATACCACCTGCAATCAGTAAAAACAGGGAAATGTTTTGATGATAAAGGCTGGACACTTGACGCACCCGACGAAACAGAACCTACTTTAATACGGGCTATTTACGATAAAAAACAAATTGAAGTACGCGAAAACTCTTTTGGCATTTACAAATTTGCCGACTGGTTGCCGGTTGGCCGAATGCTGAAAGGTTCATCAGCGCCGGTAACTTACAAAAGTGAAGGGCTTGCAAAAGTTTTGGGACTGAAAAACCTTTGGATTACTTTCAGTGGTTACTGGCCCGAAAAAGGTGTAAACATGAAAACCTGTTCTTTTAAAGAAACCGAAGCATACTCGGTGTGTGGGCGAATGTCCCACGAAATGGACAAAATTCTGGTTGTTGCTTCGGCAGGAAATACTGCACGCGCATTTGCACAAGTTTGTTCTGATAACCAAATTCCACTTTTACTTTGTGTACCCGAAGATAATTTGAATGCACTTTGGTTTGACGCTCCGTTAAACGATTGTGTAAAATTAATTTCAAGCAAAGCCGGAAGCGACTATTTCGATGCAATACATCTTTCAAATATTGTTGCCGGAATTGATGGTTTTATTGCCGAGGGTGGTGCAAAAAACGTTGCCCGCCGTGACGGAATGGGTACAACAATGCTTTCGGCAACCACAACAATCGGGCAAATTCCTGAGTATTATTTTCAGGCTATTGGAAGCGGAACCGGTGCAATTGCTGCCTGGGAAGCCAATTTGCGATTACTCGAAGACGGCCGTTTTGGCCGCACAAAAATGAAACTCATGGTTTCGCAGAATTCGCCTTTTATCCCAATTCACGATGCCTGGAAAGCCAATTCACGTGCAATGCTTCCGCTTGACGATGAACTTGCCCGCCGACAAGTTGAAGAAATTGATGCGAAAGTACTGTCGAACCGCAAACCACCATACCCGATTTTTGGAGGACTTTTCGATGCAATGAAAGATGCAGGCGGCGATGTTTTGCTGGCAACAAACCAGCAGGCAAAGGAAGCTGCAAAACTTTTCCTTGAAACTGAAGGGAATGATATTCATGCCGCTTCGGCTGTGGCAACTGCCACTTTAATTGCCGCTTGCAAAAATGGAATTGTAAATAAGGATTCAATTGTAATGCTAAACATAACAGGTGGTGGCGAAGAAAAATTGAAAGCAGAAAAAGAACTTCATTATTTAAAACCACTGCTTGTTTTTGATATGAATCCGGACAGCAAGGAAATTCAACAAAAAGTTGCCTCACTTTTCGCTTCTGTTTAACTGGTTTATTCATGTGAAATAATGGAAAATAGGTAAAACAATGTAAGTTTTATTTTAAGTTTATTTAATAACATTTCCTGCAATTACCCAATTATATTATTTGTGTCAAAAGTTTACCGAAGTATTTTGAAAATCAAATACATCTTACAAACATCTCATTGATAGGTAAATTCCTTAAATTTGACGTCTGTTTAATTAAGAACTATTTTATTGTACAATATAAATTTATAATCATGAAAAATACCTTTCAATTTTTACTTGTAATCATGTTTTCTGTTGCAATTGTTTCGTGCAGCAAATACAAGGATTATACAAATGTCCCGTTTGTTGATGAAAGTCCGGCGCCATGGCAGGACCCTGCGGTAAATCAAATAAATAAATTACCTGCCCATGCCCATTTTATTCCGTTTGCAAATGCAGAGCAAGCACAAACCGATGAGAAATGGCAATCGTCCCTGCTTATGTCGCTAAACGGGATGTGGAAATTTAACCTCGCCCAAAATCCTTCGGAAAGGCCATATTGGTTTTTTAAAGATGATTTCGACACACGAAAATGGGCAGAAATCAAAGTGCCTGCAAACTGGGAACTGGAAGGTTATGATTACCCTATTTATGTAAATGTAAAATATCCACACGCGGCAACTCCTCCCCTGATTCAGGAGAATTACAATCCGGTTGGTTCATATAAACGCACTTTTACCATTCCCGAAAACTGGAACGGGAAAGAAATTATTATCCATTTTGGCGCAGCAAGTTCAATGCTGAATGTTTGGGTAAACGAGCAATTTGTGGGTTACAGCGAAGACAGTAAAACCCCTGCCGAATTCAATATTACAAAATTGCTTAAACCGGGCGAAAACTCTCTTGCAGTTGAAATTTTCCGTTGGTGCGATGGTTCGTATCTCGAAGATCAGGATTTCTGGCGGATGAGTGGGATTACACGTGATGTGTATTTAGTGGCTCGTGGCGAACAGCATATTCAGGATTTCAGAGTAAGCTCGGGTTTGGATGAAACTTATACAAATGGTATTTTCTCAGTTAATATCGATGTTTTGAATTTGGGTGAAAATGCAGCTTCTACAGTTGTTGAGGCAGTTTTAAGTGATGGTGGTACTGCTGTTGAAACATTTTCGAAGGAATTGGCTGCAGGTAAAACTAATGTGGTTTTTGAAGCCAATATTCCAAATGTAAAACAGTGGTCGGCTGAAATCCCCAATTTGTATGAACTCATAATAACCGTAAAAAATGGAGGGAATGTTGTTGAAGTAGTTAAACAGGATGTAGGTTTCCGAACTTCTGAAATCAAAAATGGTAACCTGTTAATTAACGGAAAATACGTTTACCTGAAAGGTGCAAATATTCACGAACATAACGACAAAACAGGCCATTATCAGGATAAGGAAACGATGCTTCTGGATATTAAAACCATGAAAGCGCACAACCTGAATGCAATTCGAACTTCTCATTATCCCGAACCAGAATTGTGGTATGAACTCTGCAATAAATACGGTTTGTACCTGATTGATGAAGCCAACATTGAATCGCACGGAATGGGTTACGGCCCAAAATCTTTGGCCAAGGATTCTACCTGGAAAGAAGCGCACCTTTACCGCACCAAAAATATGTTTGAACGCGATAAAAACCAGCCGTCGGTTATTATCTGGTCGTTGGGAAATGAAGCAGGAAACGGTGTAAATTTTTATGCAACATACGATTATCTGAAATCGGTTGATACTACACGCCCGGTTCAGTATGAAGGCGCCCGTCTGGATATCAATACCGACATTTTCTGCCCAATGTATGCCCGTATTCACAATATGGAAGAATATGCAAAAACCAATCCCAACCGACCGCTGATTCAGTGCGAATATGCCCACGCAATGGGAAACAGCGTTGGAAACCTTCAGGATTACTGGGATGTTATTGAAAAATATCCGGCTTTGCAGGGTGGATTTATTTGGGATTGGGTTGATCAGGGCTTGCTGGCAACCGATTCAGCAGGTGTTAGCTACTGGAAATATGGCGGAGACTTTGGTCCTGATACTGTTCCTTCTGATGGAAACTTCTGTTTAAACGGACTTGTAAATCCCGATCGCACCGCGAAACCACATTTACTCGAAGTAAAAAAAGTTTACCAATATATCGGATTCACACCTGTCAATCTGAAAAATGGAACCATTTCAATAAAAAACAAATATGCGTTCCTTAATCTTTCAAATTTCAATTTTGAATGGGAAATTATTGGCGATGGAAAAACAGTGAACAGCGGAAAACTCGATGATTTGAACCTTGAGCCGGAACAATCAATAAATGTAACTGTTCCAGTTCAAGTGCAGGCTGAAGCAGGTGTTGAATATTTCCTGACGATAAAAGCAAAACTGAAAAACAATTGGAGTTTGCTCGAAGCAGGAGTAGAAATGGCTGCTGAACAGTTTGAATTGCCTGTTTTTATTCCAGTCGCAAAAGTAAATAAAGCAGATTTTGCTGATGTTTCTTTACAGGAGAATGAAAATGCAGTAACCATTACCGGTGAAGGATTTTCAGTTGCTTTCGACAAAAAAGCAGGTGTAATGACAAGCTTTAAAAAAGGCGAAACTGAATTGTTGTTAAGCGGTCCTGTTCCTAATTTCTGGCGCGCACCAATTGATAATGATTTTGGAAATGGTCTTGACAAACGCAGTAGGGTTTGGCGCACAGCCGGTGAAACGCGGAAATTAGCTTCGGTTACTGTGGCGCAAAAAGCCAAAAATACAGCCGAAGTTGTGTTTAATTTTGATTTGGTAAACGATAGCAGCCAGGTAATTGCCAACTATAAATCTGTTTACACTATTTATGGTTCGGGTGATGTTGTTGTTGACAATCAATTTAAAATGACACAGAATGACCTGCCTGAAATTGTTCGCATGGGAATGAATTTGCAGATGCCACGCAATTTTGACCAGATGAGCTGGCTGGGACGCGGTCCTCAGGAAAGCTACCAGGACAGAAAATCCGGAGCATTTGTTGGTCTTTACAAAGGTAGTGTTGCCGACCAGTATTGGGCTTATATGCGTCCGCAGGAAAATGGCAATAAAACCGATGTTCGCTGGCTGACAATCACTGATCAGGCCGGAAATGGACTGTTATTTGCCGGATTGCCACTGCTTGAAGTTAGTGCACACCACAATTTACTTATAGATTTTGAATCGGATATACGTAGTTTTGATAACCAGCCTGGCAGAACGCCATCAATCAACCGTCATATAAACGATGTAAAACCGCGCGACCTTACTTCAGTAAATATCGATTACAAACAAATGGGTGTTGGTGGCGACGACAGTTGGGGCGCCCGTACACACGACCAGTATCGCTTAACCGATAAGGAATACAGTTACTCTTTTAGAATGAAAGCCATTACTGCCGGAGATAATTCCACGGAACTGGCAAAAGTGAAATTGTAAAAATCATATTAAACGCAGAGACGCGGAGATGCAGAGTTTTTTCTGTGTCTCCGCGTTTTTATTATGTTGTACAAAAGAGAAATGCCCCGGTAGCGAGGGAGCTCCCCTAGCTGGATTGCTTAATAATTGAAATCTTTGGGTTCGTTATTTTGAACTCTTCCCTCCAGAATTTTTTCGCGGTAAAGCAGAACTATAAAGTCTTTGTTATATTCCTTTTTTATTTCTTCCGGCGATTTACCTTTATATAATCCCAGGTCTTTCATCATCAGGTATTCCTCATAAGCAAAGTCGAGCACTTCCGCAATTCTCGTATTTCTGTACTCATTCGCTGCAGCCTCAAGCGCTTTGTCCCATGTAAGGTGGCTTTTCAGATAAATAGGCCGGTCGGCTGACAGCAAATATTTAACTGTCACATTCAGAGCTTCTGAATTGGGATTTTGACGATCCTTGTCCTCGTTATATTTGTTATATTTAAAAAGGGCGCTGAAGTATTTGTCTTTTTCAAAATGCCTTGAGAAATCGAAAATATCTGCTCCGTAACCGCTAAGGTAAGGCAACGGCTGGGGGATGGTCACCGGAGGATTGGCCGGGTTTGTTGTTTTGCGCGAAATGTCCATATAAAAATCCTCCTTTGCTCCTTTGAGGTTGGGCAGGAGCAAAAGCATACCGGTTCCCATTCTCGAATCGTAGAATTCGTACCAGTCGGGCATGTTATCCATATCGCCATATTCATTTTTTTCGGTTATCGAATCGTAATCCTGCCACTCCATGAAAACTGTTTCATCATCATCATCTTTATCGTAACGCGACAGGTATTCCTTCAACAGTTCAACTTCACCGCCGGTTATGTTTGGAATAAATGTGCATGCGGTGATATGCTTTTCCCAGAATTGAAAATCGTATGCGATATCAATTCCATCAATTTCAAGCTGACCGGCCCGCCAACGCAGTTGCATGTTGAACAATTTTTTCTGAAGAATAAGCTGAAGCATTTCTTCGGCTTGTTTATAATAATGCAGTTCAGAGTTTTCTTTTTCGTGGTACAGGTCCGAATAATATTCGTAGCATTCCAAAAGATGTACTTTCCTTTCGATATACGACTTTATAAAATTTTCGATGCTATCGGGCCGGTATTTTGCGAAATACTCGCTGGCCGTTTCCGAGTTCTTTATCTCTTCATAAAATTCTTGTTTGAGTTGCTTTAAGAACTTTAGTTTTTCGCTTACATCTTTTGGCAACGATGCCCTGTTGTACTTGAAATGATCAAAATTTATCATGACCGGAAAATTTAAAGGTTAATAACGGTTTTTTAATTGCCTTCTATGCTGCCGCACATATCGTGTGGCGTTATTTAGAAGAATAATATAAACTTGAAAGCATAAAATTAAGAAATAAGTTTTATAAAATCATGTGATTTAATGCGCAGAAATGGTGCAAATCATTATCAAATAGTTCTGTAATCAAACAAATTATCTTCGAGATAAATAGTTTAGTGTTATTGTAATCCATATATAAAATTTTATCTTTAAAAGACTAAAAAATTCAGTTTCCGTGTATAACCATTCGAAGAAGTATTATAATGAAAAGAGTTGAATTGATTCATAAAGAACCTGATGAAGAATGTTTTGAAATTCTTAAAAGCACTATCATTGAAGATAAAGAATTAAAAAAGTATAGAATTGATAAAGACACATTGCTTCATGAATTACCTGAAAACATCGTCAATGAGTTTTTAGATTTTTTAGGCACTGATGAGCATTACCGAAATTTAATGCTTTATATGATAAAATCTGGTTCTTTGATAATCAACTGTTGGGAAGATGAAGAAGACGACAATGTAGGAAAATGGTTTAGATCAAAAATATTAGAAGGAACCGTGTTCTTATAGCAAAACAAGAACCATTTAATCCCAATTAAAGTCCAATTGATGATGAGTTACCATTTTAAATATTCATTATAAATTAAATAATGTTTTTACACTATTAATTAAATGTGGGATGAGATAATAAAATTAAAGGCTAACAATTTTTATTTAGCGAAGCAAAAAGACGATAGCTATTATTCTGTTATTGACAAAAATTATAACATTATTCTGAATGATAATGTTAAACGATGGTTTAATAACGGATTTATACTCTGTGAAGAACATTGTGTCTTCACTATTTACGGACCGGATCATGATAGAGATTTTGATTATTTCTTTTATAAAATCTTTAATAATGATTTGAATGAAATATTTTCATATAAAAGCGACCTGTCAGAAAATGAAAAACCTATTATAGACTTTAAATATGGATTTCTAGCTATTACAACATATTATGGTTACTATGGAGCCATAGATGAGAATGGTAGTACAGTAATAGGATTCTCTCATTCATTGAAAGAAGTAAATGAAAGAATCTCCATTTTAGGTTTTTTAAGTGATGCTATAAAAGATGATCGATTGAAACAGAGGGCAGTTCTTGATTTATTAGCGTGTATATCAGTCAATGAAAATGTTCAAGCGATTAGATTTATCAAAAATCTATTAACTAAATATCAAAATTTTTACGAAATTTTATTCCATATTATATTGTATCGTGAATCATCTTTTGAAAGGGATATAAGCCATAGGACAAATCTTTCATATTTAAAGGACCAATTTGCTATTAATTATATATTAGAATGGTTACATGGTAATATGGGGACCTATTTACCTAGAAATTTAAGTATTTTCGCTTCATATGATTTTGAAGGTAGACGCAATGATTCTCTGTATTTTGAAAATAAAATAATAATTTCCTATCCTTTGGATATAAAGCACAACAAGAAATTGAATGAAAATTTGGAAAAGTTAAAGATGCAACTTATTAATTTATGTGGTTCATTCCCATCTGTAAATTTTGATGAAGACAAATTTGAGAAATTAAAATTCAATTTAAAGGGAAAAATGTTATCTGCAAGTCCCTTGATAAAAGGTAGAAAAGTTCAAATTAAAAACTATTTAACACTTGAGAGTAATTATACCAAAAAATGTTTCGATGGACATTCTGTTTTGTATAACCAAAAGGCTGACTTTTTAGATACTCATAAATTTAAAAACGTTCATGTTGTGAGCGATTGCATAAATTCTAATATCCAATATTTAGTTGAATATGATTCAATTTCTTTGGATTTTAGTAGTTATACGTATGAAGATTTTATTGGGTTGTTAAAGTAGTCTTGAGATAAATAAGGAAGCACTTTTGACTCAATATAATTCATAGAATCGAATGAACGCTTCCGCTACTGGTCGGTTTCACTTTATGGCATAATTTAGAAGTATTGAAAAGCATTCAAAATAATCGCGCACTAGGCATTGGGGATTTTGTTGCACTAGGCATTCATTATTTTAAAATGTACTTAAAGAATTTTTCAGTCCATATTTCAGTTATATTCTCACTCGTATAAAAATCAACTTTCTTTACTTGATCTCTCCACCCAAAATTCCCATTATCATCATATGAAAAGTCAAGTCGTATTATTTCTATGGGTTTTGCAAGGTAAAATTTGTCAGCACGACCTTGCTCATTAAAAAGTCCGTCAATAATACCAAATAACAAATATGAGTCAACTGCAACGTTGTTGTAAGCTTGATAAAATTGAACTAATAGAGTATGGCCTTTAAATCTTATGTTACAAATGTGCTCTTTGTTTTCTCTAACCTGTATTTGGTAATTTGGAGCACTCTCATTAAGTGCATTAACGGTTTCAATGATAAAAGCCTTTATGTTTGCAATTTCAGAAAATGCAATTTGAAGTCCTTCATTAGATTCAAAAATTTGTCTACTTGATTTTATATTCATTTCAATGTCGTGTTTACCAGTAATAAAATCAATCAATAAAGCCCGTTTCGATTTTTCTTCTGCTTCATCAAAACGATTGTTCCCATCTAGGTTTTTTTTAACCCAAAGCTCATGTTCAACTTTTAAACTATTTAATTTGTCCTTTGGATAAGTTTCTATTTGATCGTCAACCATTCTGTGGTGATTACAACAAAGTAATAACAAATTATCACTACTATCATAATCCAAATTTTCAATTTGTTCATATCTAGGTCCATTAAGTTGTTTGCTAATTATATGACATTCTTCTCCAATGTTAAGATGGACGCTAAACGGGTCTTTCTCGAGAACTAGTTCAGTTTTGCAAATCGCACAACGGTTTCCTGAACGACCCCATAATATTTTTCTACTTTTCTCTGAAATTGCCATTGTTGTAGTTTGTTTATATATTTAAAGTAAACAACTGTAACCCCGAAATTGCGTATATTTCGGGACAACGGTATATGTTAATTTTCTGATTGATACATTATTTTGAATTCTGTGTGATTTTTCTGCGGGAATGTTTGTTCATTTTGTTTTGGTTAAATTGATTGTGTTTCAAATTTAAAAATTATTTGAACCCCGCGTTGTTAATTCTTAAACTTTAATTCACCGGGTGACGCGAACCTGCTACATCTGAACCCTCCCTGCGGGTAGAAATCGATTCCTGCGGGTTAGGGGTGGTTTCCTGCTCAGATTTTTGGCTTCCTGCAACAAAAAACCGGTTCCCTGCCGTTATTTCTCCCGTCCTGCCAATGGGGGAGGCTTCCCTGCGGGTGTTTTTCCCGGTCCTTCTACCAGTGGAACCCTCCCTGCGAGTGGAAATCGTCGCCCTGCTAAGCAGGGAACCTAAAACCAGTAGCAGGACGGCAGTATCTTCAGCAGGACGGGTAAACTTTCAGCAGGACGCCAAAAACCGCGGCAGGACGGGTTGACTATTAGCAGGACGGGTAGAATCGTGGCAGGAGATGAAAAAGACCGGTCTTTTACAACCGGCCTTTTAAAATTAACCTTAATACAAAAGTAACCCAGAGTTTAAGTTGTAGGTTCTGTTGCCTTTTCATGGCTTTGAGAGGCCCAGTACTGGCTTACATAGCCCTTGTAACGTTTTTCGTTTTTCCAGAACAGGTATTTTCCAGCATCGCGAATTTGGTCAACCAGTTCTTTCATGTGGGTGTAAGCTTTGTCGCGTATGCTTTTCGATTCGCTCTGTAATGATTTATCGCCGTTGGCCATGGCCAGTATTTCGGCCAGTTCATCGGATGCATTGGCTGCATCGTCAAGTTTTTCGAGGACGAAATTAATCGCTTCAAGCGGGGCAGTGTTACTTTTTCCAAGCAGCGACAAGTCGTTTAAATCCTGTATCATATCGGCGTTTGTATTGCCTTCCGCAATTTCGCTTACACGTGCCAAAACAACAGGGTCGTTGCGGTACGCATACCTGAAAGTATGAACAAGTTCGTCTCTCAATGCAAAAGCCTGTGGAGAAGCTTCAGCCCATGCGCGCTGGGCTTCGAGCTGTGAGTTACGGTCTTTAAACCAGATAGATTGCGCTTCGCGTAGTGCACCGGCCCTTACGGGTAAATCGTTCAAAACAGCAAGTGTAATTGCAATGGTGGCAAGCGCTTCAGCATCCATGATGCTCCATTTCGCAAGGTTTTCACCTTCCTGCAGATAGGTGTCCACCGGCATGGTGGGCTCCAGGGTCTTGACGTCAGGGATTTCCCTGATGGTTTCAATTTTGGCATTGTAGTCGTCAATGTTTGCCATTATTTCATATATTTAAACGGTTTTTACTTGCCCTTTAAAGGGCTTTATTTATCACTTCCGGCGGGTTTTCTGAGAACCTGCCGGTTTTATTTTATTTGGTCTTATATTTTAGTACCGAATTTGTTAATGTATCGAATAAACGTGTTTCAGTTTTGGGACTCATTGTAGTTTTTTGATTATTTGTTAATTGGGTTTTGTCTTTTGATTTTTGTCTTTTGGGATTTGTCTTTTGTCTTGTTGGTTATTACCTGTTTGTTTTTAAATGGTTATCGAGTTCGAAAATAATAATTTTTAAAATCAGAATGATGCAGAATGTTGTAAAACATAAAATAATTGTATAACCTGATAATTATAATTGCTACCCGATGCAACCGTGAAGTAACGGGGGAAAATCTATACTTTGCAAACTTTGTAAAAACCTTATTTTCCTTTCCTTATTTACCTTCGTAGCCAAAATTCAACACCTACAACCGGAAACCTTATTAACCTTATTTTTCGTTGAAGAAATCAGCCCTGTTTTAATAAGGTTAATAACCGGGATAGGGGAAATTTTGCTACTAAGCTTTTAAAAACGGAAATAAGGTTTTTATTTGCCCGGCAATCGCACAATTACCCCGCGTTCTTCTATTGCCGTCAGTTTCAACTGACGGTTTATTTTAAATACAAGAAGCCGGGCTTTAGCCACATTATGTTTGGGCTAAAGCCCGGTTCTCTGTTGCTGCTCCTGCCCGTTGACTAAAGTCAACGGCAATAAAAATGTTTGTTAACTTTTTCAAAGGTTTAAACAATTGAAAAGATGAGATACAAAACGGAAATGTCTCCCAGGATTTAAAACACTTTTATCGCATATCCATTTTCATCCCGATTTTTCTTCTAATTTTAACCTGAATTCTAAACCAAGAACTATGAAACCACTTCTTATACTTTTAGCAATTGTATTTGCAGTTTCGTGCACGGTTAAAAATCCGGGTAATTTCGATTTGAAAAATATTCAGGAGAAAAACCCTGAAATAAGTTCAATCCAAAAAGAAATTCTGAAAATTACGCCAACTTCAGAAAACCAAAGTCTGACGGTTTGGGAAGGAACCGATCCCGAACTCTGGAAAAATGCGAATTACCTGGTTTGCGAAGTGTGGCACGAAAATGATTTCAGCGCGATATTGAACGTGGAGTTTTATCGCAACGAAAAAGGAAACGATAACATTGTTACCCAAAGTGGTTCGGTTGCCGGAGATAAAACCGAAACTCCCCGGATGGCAGCCAAAATTGGTGTTCTGCCAAAACTAAAAACAAAAGTTATTTTTCCGCTCGAACATTTGAATGCGCAGGAAATATTTATGCCCCGTTTCCCGCGGCAGTTAAAGGGAACTGTGCTTGGTAACCGCATGAAACCCGAAGAAACTGCAAAAGTTGTCATCCGGTTCGGACCCTGGGACGAAAAACATTTTACCCCTGAATTTGAAATTGCAGCGGTTTATCTCACCAAAGAACTTCCCGAACCATTTCCGGCGGTTGAAAAACCAGTTGTTGATGAGTTGGGACAGTGGGCTGAAAAAGAGTGGCCGGGGAAAATTCAAAATGAAAATGATTTGAAAACCCTTTTGGAAAATCAGTTGGCAGCAGCAAATACTTCATCTTTTCCTGAAAATTGGAGCAAATATGGCGGCTGGAAGGCAAAAAAGTTTGAAGCCACAGGGTTTTTCCGCACGCATAACGATGGAACCCGCTGGTGGCTTGTCGATCCCGAAGGTTGTGCCTTTGTTTCGGTGGGAGTTGATTGTATTGGAAACAATGCATCGGGGGTTATTACAGGTCAGGAAGATTTATTTGAATGGCTGCCTGATTCAACGGATGCAATTTATAAAGAAGGTTTTTCTGACAGGGGAAAATATGTGCAGGCTGATTTCTACAAATTCAATTTAATGCGGGTTTTTGGTTCTGAATGGAAAGAAAATTGGGAAACAATTACAAGCGGTCAGATCCGTGAGTTTGGGATAAATACTATTGGAAACTGGTCGAACATTGAATATGCACGAAGGGCTAAAATCCCTTATGTTTTGCCATTGTCGCGTTTTCCGTCAACTGATGTAAAGCTATTTCGAGATTTTCCCGACGTTTTTGCTGAAGAATATGAGACAGCAGCAAAGGATTTTGCTCAACAGTTAATTGAGTTTAAAGACGATGAATATCTGATTGGTTATTTCCTGCGCAACGAACCAACATGGGCTTTTGGCTCAAACGATGTTGCTTTTGAAATGTTTGCTACCAACCAGATTTCTGAATCGAAGCATTTTTTTGTAAACTGGATTTCAACGCAATACAATAGTATTGAGGCTTTCAATGAAAGCTGGAACCTAAAACTGAACACTTTTGAAGAACTTTCAACCCAGGTTTTTGATGAATATCCTTCAGAAAAAGCAAAATCCGATTTTTGGAAATTCTCTGAAATCCTCGTTGCCAAATATGTAAATGTGCCTTGTGATGAGGTGGAAGAAGTTGATCCAAACCACTTGAATCTGGGAATGCGTTACGCGTGGATGAGCTCCGATTTATTGTACAAAGCTGGCGAACGGTTTGATGTGTTTTCAATAAACGGTTACGGAAATCCCGGACCGCCCGAAACCGCAGAAATTGCCCGAATCAGTGGCAAACCTGTAATGATCGGCGAATTTCATCACGGAGCAACCGACCGTGGTTTGCCTGCAAGCGGAATTCAGGGCACTTTAACACAAGCTGACCGGGGCAAAGTTTACCGGTATTATATTGAACAAGGCCTTGCCCGGCCCGAATTAATTGGAATGCACTATTTTCAATGGCTCGACCAACCCATTTTTGGCCGTTTCGATGGTGAAAATTACAATATTGGTTTTATGGATATTTGTAATCAGCCGTACAAAGAATTGGTAGAAGCTGCCAAACTCACCCATTTAAAAATGTACGAAGTTGCCAGTGGAAAAGAAAAACCTTTTGACGAAGTGATTGAGAAAGTTCCATCGATACATTATTAAGAATGTAAGTCAGGTTATTACTTTGATTGCTGTTGGGTTCAGGTTGTAATTACTCATTAATTGATTTTGAAAACAGTGATTTGAGTGTAACTTTGCAAAAAATTGAAAAATGGAATTTCAGAACTATTGGTATCTTTTAATATTGATGTTACTTGCAGGGGTTACACTGTTTTTGTTCATCAAAAAATCCATTGTTTTTATAACGGAACTGAAATACATGATGCCGGCAATCATTTTTTCGGGAGCTATTTTCATCATGTTGAATATTCGGTTTTTGCAATCGGGGATCATCAGTTTTAATGAAAATTTTCTGGTCGGTAAGTACATTCTAAACCTGCCGCTTGAAGAGTGGTTGTTTTTATTAATTATTTCACTTTTCGCTTTTTCAGTTTATATATTGGTTAATGTCACGTTCGAAAATTTTGAAAAGCCCAATTTATTTTATATCATAAGTATTTTATTACTTGTTGGATTTGCTTATGAAGCCTGGTTTTCACGTGAAAAATTAGTGCCGTTTTTTGTTTTCTTTCTATTGGCGATTTATTTTGGCTACACACTTTTTCGCAACAGGTTTAAACCACATTTAACAAAGTTTTATATTACATACTTTATAGTTGTATTCCCGTTTTTTCTAATCAAATTTGTTCTGAATTCCCTTCCTGTGATTTTGTACAACAACGACTTTACTTTGGGAATCAGGTTGGCTGGCGTACCTGTTGAGCAATTTGCAAACCTGTTTCTGTTGATGCTCATCAACATTACAATTTTTGAATACCTGAGAGACAATCATTTGTATTAAAATATCTAATAAGTCAAGCATGACAATTTTTTATAAAGCCGGAATATTTATTTATTCGCTGTTGATTCGTTTTTTTTCATTGTTCAACGAGAAAGCAAAATTATTCGTAAAGGGCAGAAAAAACTGGAAGGAAAATCTATCATCAAAAATCGACGGTAAATCGAAATACATTTGGTTTCATTGCTCATCACTGGGTGAATTTGAACAGGGCCGGCCTGTGATTGAAGAGTTAAAAAACCAGTTTCCGGAATACAAAATTGCGCTCACCTTTTTTTCACCATCTGGTTATGAAATACGCAAAAACTACCCACTTGCCGATGTAGTGGCGTATTTACCTTTGGATACAAAACGAAATGCTCAAACTTTCCTTGATATTATTAAGCCCGAAAAGGCCTTTTTTGTGAAATATGAATTCTGGTATTTTTATATTTCAGAATTGAAGCGAAGAAATATACCATTATATATTATCTCGGCAATTTTTCGCGAAAATCAGCAATTCTTTAAAAATTCACCCTGGGGTCTTTGGTACCGAAAAATACTTTTTAAGGTTGAACATTTATTTGTTCAAAATGAAAAATCCGGAGAACTGCTAAAATCTATCGGGGTTTCCAATTTTACTGTAACCGGTGATACGCGTTTCGATAGGGTTGCGGCTATTGCAAGGGATTCAAAAAAGTTACCGATTGTTGAAAAGTTTAAGGGAAATTCACTGTTAATTATAGCGGGAAGCACCTGGAAGCCGGATGAGGAGCTGCTTGCAGCGTTTATCAACCAAAGCGCGAATATTAAATTCATAATAGCTGCGCATGAGGTTTCGGCTGCCAATATCAACAGAATTCATCAATTGTTGAAAAAGCCAGCCATTTCGTATAGCAAAGTCTCCGAAACAGAAATCGACAAATTTGATGTGCTGATAATTGATTCTGTGGGTTTGCTTTCATCGCTTTACCGTTATGGAAATGTTGCATATATCGGAGGCGGTTTTGGTGTGGGTATTCACAACATACTCGAAGCTGCTACTTTTGGTTTGCCTGTTATTTTTGGCCCGAACTACAAAAAATTTAAAGAAGCTGTTGATTTGATTTTCGGTGGTGGAGCATTTCCAATTTCAAATGGTGATGAACTCCGGATAGCGCTGAATAAGCTGATTGATGACAAAAATGAACGCCAAAAAGCTTCACAAATTTGCTCTAATTATGTAGCAAAAAATGTGGGTTCAACTAAACATATCGTGAAAAAAGTTTTCAACATCGACCCTGTTTTGAATTAGAATTTGCCCCAGTTTTTTATTGCAATAAATCATCCCAAACAATCTGAAAATCTGAACATAGAAATAATTTATTCTATAAAAAAGTTTTTACTTTTTGTCAACAATTTGTAGATATTAAAAGGATAAACACAAGAAAATCAGCACACTAACAGGTAAAAGTTGATAACTTTTGATTTTTTTATCAAAAAAAATGCACGTTTTTTTTGGATTGTGTTCTATCTTGCAGCACACAAAACCAGAGATGTGGAAAGACGAATTTCCCGAAAAAATATCTATTAATTTTAAAATTTAACTTAACAAAATGGCACTAAGCGAAGTATCCGAAAAAGTTGCAATTGGCAAAAAAATCTACAATCAGGAGGAAGCAGTACAGGCTTCATTAAAGTACTTTAAGGGAGATGATCTCGCGGCACGCGTTTGGGTAAATAAATATGCACTGAAAGATTCTTTTGGAAATATTTTTGAGTTGACTCCCGACGACATGCACCATAGGTTGGCAAAAGAAATTGCACGGATAGAGCAACGCTATCCAAATCCACTTACAGAAGATGAGATTTACGGTGTGTTGAAAGATTTTAAATACATTGTTCCGCAGGGTGGCCCGATGACTGGTATTGGAAATGATTACCAGATTGCATCGCTGTCGAATTGTTTTGTTGTTGGAAATGATGGCAATTCCGATTCTTATGGCGGTATCATGAAAATCGACCAGGAACAGGTGCAGTTGATGAAACGCCGCGGAGGAGTGGGGCATGATTTGTCGCACATTCGCCCTAAAGGTTCACCGGTGAAAAACTCAGCACTCACTTCAACCGGTATTGTGCCATTTATGGAGCGTTATTCAAACTCAACCCGCGAAGTTGCACAGGATGGCCGGCGTGGTGCATTAATGTTGTCGGTTTCCATCAAACACCCCGATTCAGAAAATTTTATCGATGCAAAATTGGAACAGGGGAAAGTAACCGGAGCAAATGTTTCGGTTAAACTACAGGACGATTTTATGCGCGCTGTTGAGTCGGGCGTGCCTTACACACAACAATATCCAATCGACTCGAAAAAACCAATCTATACAAAAGAAATTGTAGCCGGTGATTTGTGGTCGAAAATTGTTAAAAACGCATGGAAATCTGCCGAACCGGGTATTCTGTTCTGGGATAATATCATCAATGAATCAATTCCGGATTGTTATGCCGATTTGGGTTATCGCACGGTTTCAACAAATCCCTGTGGCGAAATTCCACTTTGTCCGTATGACAGTTGCCGCCTGTTGGCAATCAATCTTTATTCTTATGTTGAGCAACCATTTACAAAGGATGCAAAATTTAATTTCGAATTGTTCAAAGAACACGTGCATTACGCGCAAAGAATAATGGACGATATCATCGATTTGGAACTGGAAAAAATTGATGCAATTCTCGAAAAAGTAAACGACGACCCGGAAGATGAACACATAAAATTTACGGAAAGAAACCTTTGGGAAAATATAAAAAAGAAAGCAAACGAAGGACGCCGTACCGGCATTGGTATAACTGCTGAAGGCGATATGCTTGCTGCACTTGGATTGCGTTACGGTAGCGAAATTGCAACTGATTTTTCGGAAGAAATACACAAAACAACTGCATTGGAAGCTTACCGTTCATCGGTTTACCTTGCAAAAGATCGTGGCGCTTTTACAATGTACAGTGCCGAAAGGGAAAAAAATAACCCCATGATCAACCGTATAAAAGATGCAGACCCTGTTTTGTACGAAAAAATGGTTAAATACGGACGCAGAAATATTGCCCTTTTAACCATTGCACCTACCGGAACAACAAGTTTAATGACTCAAACCACTTCGGGAATTGAACCTGTTTTTATGCCTGTTTACAAACGCCGGAGGAAAGTTAACCCGGGTGATAAAGATGTACGCGTTGATTTTATTGATGAACTTGGCGACAACTGGGAAGAATACATTGTTTTCCACCATAAATTTAAAACATGGATGGAAGCAAACGGCTACGAAACCAACCGCGATTATTCACAAGAGGAATTAGCTGAATTGGTAAAAGTTTCGCCATATTTTAAAGCCACTTCAAATGATGTTGACTGGCTGGCAAAAGTGAGGATGCAGGGAAGGATTCAGAAATGGGTTGATCATTCAATCAGCGTAACGATCAATCTTCCTGCCGATGCAAAAGAAGAACTGGTGGGCGAACTTTTCTTTGAAGCATGGAAATCAGGTTGCAAAGGAGTAACTGTTTACCGTGATGGTTCGCGCTCGGGAGTACTTATTTCAACCGACGAAAAAGAGAAGAAAAAAAGCACCGGTTTCCCGACAATCCGTCCTGAAAAATTAGAAGCTGATGTTGTACGTTTCCAAAATAACAAAGACAAGTGGATAGCTTTTGTTGGATTGTTGGGAGGAAAACCTTATGAAATATTCACTGGTTTTTCTGATGATGAAGATGGTATCTTATTGCCACGATCAATAACAAAAGGCTATATTATTAAAAGTCGCGAAGACGAAGAAACTTCACGTTACGATTTTCAATATATCAACTCCCGCGGTTACAAAACAACGATTGAAGGGCTTTCACATAAATTCAATCCTGTTTACTGGAATTATGCAAAACTGATTTCGGGTACTTTACGCCACGGAATGCCGATTCACAAAATTGTTGATTTGGTTACAAGTTTGCAACTCGACAACGAAACAATTAACTCGTGGAAAGCCGGTGTAGCGCGCGCATTGAAAAAATACATTCCCGACGGAACTTTGGCCGAAGATGCCAAATGTGGAGAATGTGGTTCGGATGAAGTTATTTATCAGGAAGGTTGTTTGACTTGTATTTCTTGCGGGTCATCGAAGTGTGGATAAAAAGCCCCTCCCAACCTCCCCCATAGGGGAGGAAAAAGAAAGGATTCCATCAGATTTTTAGTGATGGAATCCTTTCTTTTTTAACTCCCCTCCCACGGAGGGGGCGGGGGAGGCTTTTTAATACCACTTCTTCGCGTTTTCCAAATAAATTTTATCCACCACTTCTTTAGGCAGTTTTAATCCATTGAATTCACCATCAATCAAATTACTTGACATTTTGTGGTCGGTAACAAGGTATTCCCAATCTTTGACCCAGGTTTCATGCATCCGTTTTTGAAACTGTTCTTTTTCCTGGCCACGGTCAATAATGTCGGTTCCGTATAATATTCGATCCTGATATTTGATAAAAAAATCATGCACTTTTTCGTGGTTTTCGCGGGTTTGGTAAAACAGTTGTCCCATTCGGGCAGCCATGTCAACTGCGGTATTTGGATATTTATCTAACCAGGCTGCAAGCTCATCTACACTCCATTCCAAACTGGCAAGGTGACAGCCAACAAATGTTAGTTCCGGATTTTTATCTAACATCCGGTCACGGGCAGCCATTTGTTCTTCGTATGAAGGAAATTCGGGGTGGAGAAACATGTGGTATTTAGGATTATTGGCAAAATAGTTACTGTCGTTTTTGGTTGTCATTTCTTCAAGCGGTAACCAGCAGTTTTTGGGTTCTCCCAAATGGCCAACCAACGGAATTCCCTTTTTTGCAAGGTGTTTAAAAATGGAATCAAATTTTGGATCATCGATCATAATCAATAAACTGTCCTTGTCCCGAAATTCCATACCAATGTTTTTCCACACTTTTACAGCAATGGCGCCATCGGCAATACAACTGTCGAGCCATGAAATTGTATTTTCAACCCAGGTTGAATCGTCCCAGCCATCAAGACAAAACGTAGCGATGAAAGCAAAATCGGCAGGATATTTTTTGAGTAATTCCGAAGATTGATGCTGAACCTCGACGACCCGTTCGCATTTTTCAGAGAAAGTATTAATTGCAATTAATTTGAAATTATCCGTTTTTGCTTGTTCCATTGAACTGTTTTCGGCAGAATAAATGTGGTAATGTGCATCAGTTTTTTTGACTTTCGCAAAATCTTCAATCGAATAAAAGTTGCTGTTACATGAAATAACAATTGTTGAAAAAAGTATTAAAATCAGGTTTTTGACTTTCATAATGTTGGTTTTAAATGAAGTTTGAAGGTAGTAAAATTTGCATTTATTTCAATGTCAACTATTTTTGGCAAAAATTAGAAACTACATGATTGAACTTTTAAGAACACGCCGCAGTATTCGCAAATTCACCGAACAGAAATTAGAATCCGAAAAGATTGAAATTTTAAAAGAAGCTGTTTTACGTTCGCCTTCTTCAAAAGGGATCAATCCCTGGGTTTTTGTTTATGTTGATGAAAAAGAAACAATCGGGCAACTGAAAAATTGCAAACCACATGGAGCCGGTCCGTTGGAAACTGCTCCGCTGGCAGTGGTAATTTGTGCTGATGAAACTGTAAATGATGCCTGGGTTGAAGATTGTTCCATCGCTTCAATCCTGCTTCAATTAACTGCCCAATCACTTGGGCTTGGGAGTTGTTGGATTCAGGTTCGCAACCGGATGTATTCAGAAACAATATCCTCAGAAAAATATTTACAGGATTTGTTGGACATTCCGACACAATTTAGAGTCCTCAGTATTATTTCAATTGGATACCCGGTAAAATGGAGAGAAGGCAAAAAAATGGAAGATTTGCAGTTTGAAAAAATCAGAATCAATAAATTTTAAAAAAACTCATCGGTTTCCTTGTTCTTTTTTACATTTTCTACTTCATCGCAATTCAAATCGATATTGAAATAAAGTGGCGCTTTAAAAGTCATATCTTCTGTAATTCCAAGGGTTGAATCTGCCAAGACTTTTTTAAAGAACCAGCCCCAAACCGGAAGTGCCAGATTTGCACCTTGTCCGGATGAAAGGGTGCGAAAGTGGATACTCCGCAAATCAGCGCCTGTCCAAACACCCGCAGTCAAAGCGGGGGTAGTTCCAACAAACCAACCATCAGAATGGTTTTGTGTGGTTCCGGTTTTTCCGGCAATTGGCATTTTAAATTTCCCATATTCACGCGGTCCGCGCAACCTTGCACCGGTACCTTCGTTGATAACCCCCTGTAACATGTTCAGCATTAGGTAAGCAGTTTGCTCGTCAATGGCTTCCTGCCTTTCGGGCTGAAAAGAAGCAATCACATTTCCGTAACGATCTTCGATTCGGGTAACAAAATAGGGTTTCACATAAACACCAAGGTTCGTATAAGTATTAAAAGCGCCAACCATTTCATACAAAGTAACGTCAGAAGTTCCTAAAAACATTGAGTTAACAGGGTCGATTGGACTAAAAATACCAAGGCGTTTCATTAGCTCAACTACCGCTTGCGGACTGAATTGTTTTAAAACCCAGGCTGAAATCCGGTTTTTAGAATTTGCCAGGCCCCACTTCAAGGTTACCATTTTGCCTTCCATTGGGTCATCCCGTTCTGAATCTTTTGGTTCGTAAATTGAACCATCAGGTTGCTGGAATTGCTGGTTTACAAATGGTACTTTGGTACACGGAGTCAATCCGTTTTGCATGGCGAGTGTATATAAAAATGGTTTTACTGTTGAACCAACCTGGCGTTTCCCTACTTTTACCATGTCGTACATAAAATATTCGTAGTTTGGTCCGCCTACATACGCTTTTACTTTCCCTGATTCAGGTTCCATGGCCATAAAAGACGACCTGAAAAAACGCAAATACCATTTTATCGAATCAATTGGCGACATGGTTGTATCGATTTCACCATTCCAGGAGAAAATAGACATATCAACCGGCTGATTAAAAATATCTTTTATTTCTGCCATGTTTTTACCGCTTTGCCGCAAAATCCTGTACCGTTCACTTTGCCTGATGGAACGGTCGAGCAAGCCATCAACTTCTTCGCTTGTCATATTATTGGCAAATGGCGGATTGCGCAAATCTTTAATGCTACCATCGAACATGGGTTGTATGTCATATCGCAAATGCTTTTCAACTGCTTCAACTGCATATTGCTGCATTCGTGAATCGATGGTTGTATAAATTTTTAAACCATCCGAATATATATTGTAATGCTCCCCGTTGGGCTTAATATTTTTATTACACCATCCATATAGCGGATTTGTTTCCCATTCGCTTAAATCCTCAATATAATTTTGTTTTTGCCACGATGCATATTTATCAGGATCGGGTTTATTGGCAGTGAGAGTTAATCGCAAATATTCGCGCAAATAGGGCGCTGGGCCTGATTTAAAATCAACCTTGCTGTATTTTAAGTCGAGCGGCAAAAGTTTGATCGAATCTCTTTCAGCTTTGGAAATGAAACCGTATTTCTCCATTTGATTTAAAACCACATTCCGGCGCTCGAGAACCATTTCGGGGCGACGCACCGGATTAAAAAGTGAGGAGTTCTTTGCCATTCCTACCAGCATTGCTGATTGATGCAACTGCAGCGAATCGGGGGGGGTACTGAAATAAACCTGTGCTGCTGATTTAATTCCCACCGCGTTATTCAGGTAGTCATATTTATTCAAATACATTAAAATGATTTCCTCTTTTGTATAGCTGCGTTCCAATTTCACTGCAATAATCCACTCCTTGAATTTTCGCAAAACAAGTTTTAATTTGCCTGTGTTTTCCTCGCGTGGGAAAAGCATTTTAGCCAATTGCTGGCTAATTGTACTTCCTCCGCCTGAACTTGAATCCAAAGTAATTATACCCTTTAAAACTCGTACTAATCCGCGTAAATCAATTCCTGAATGATTATAAAACCTTATATCTTCAGCGGAAATTAATGCATCTACCAAATGCGGAGGTATATTTTTGTAATCGACAAATGAACGGTTTTCACGGATAAAATACTTATCAAGAATTTTGTCATCTGCAGAAAGCATTTCGGAAGCGAGTACATTTTTAGGGTTTTCAAGTTCCTCGAAACTTGGCATAAAACCTAATGTTCCGTTGGATAAGAGGTAGAAAAAAAGAAAGGCCGCAAGCAAGAAGGCCAAAAAAATTCCCCAAAACCAAACTACATATTTTTTAAAACTGACTTCAGTGTTAACCATGAAAAATTCGATTTAAAATAACTGGGCAAAGATATACGATTCTGCCAACGCACCAACTAACTAAACGCCTCTGATAATATGAATATTTTGGAATCGGAAAAATAAAATCATCATTTTCAATTAAATAGAAATAAAAAATAGTGCCGTAAATTTTGAACTTAGCATTTGAATTGCTTTAATTTGCAAAAATTTTCAAAAAAGTTATGCACGAAAACCTTGTAATTGTTGAGTCGCCTGCAAAAGCAAAAACCATAGAAAAATTTCTTGGCAAAGATTTTTTTGTTACGTCAAGCATGGGGCATATCAGAGATTTAGAGAAAAAAGATTTTGGTATTGACATTGAAAATGAATTTCAACCCAAATACATTGTTTCTCCAGATAAAAAGAAAATTGTTACCGAACTGAAAAAACTCTCGAAAGATGCTAAAATGGTTTGGCTCGCTTCCGATGAAGACCGCGAAGGAGAAGCAATTGCCTGGCACCTGAAGGAAGTTTTAAAGCTGAAGCCGGAAAATACAAAACGCATCGTTTTTCATGAAATAACAAAAGATGCAATACTGGAGGCCGTTAAAAATCCGCGCGATATCGATGTTAACCTTGTAAATGCACAGCAAGCGCGCAGGATTCTCGATCGCATAGTTGGTTTTGAGGTTTCTCCAGTGCTATGGAAAAAGGTAAAACCTTCTCTTTCTGCAGGGCGCGTTCAGTCAGTAGCTGTGCGTTTGATTGTTGAGAGGGAACGCGAAATCATTGGATTTACAAGTGAAACATTTTATAAGGTTATCGGTATTTTTCTGGTTCCCGACAAGGATGGAAATATTACCGAATTAAAAGCTGAGCTTTCAAAGCGATATGATACGCGTGATGAGGCGAAAGCATTTCTTGAAAATTGTAAAACAGCAATATTTACCATTGAAGACGTGGTAAAAAAACCTGGGAAAAGAACCCCGGCGAAACCATTTACCACTTCAACCCTGCAACAGGAAGCCAGCCGTAAACTTGGGTTTTCGGTATCGCAAACCATGAGTGTTGCGCAAAGGTTATACGAAAATGGGTTCATTACTTATATGCGTACCGACTCGGTCAATTTATCAGGTTTGGCGCTCAACACTGCAAAACAAAAAATCGTTGAACTGCATGGCGATGAGTATGTAAAAATCAGGAATTACAAAACAAATACAAAAGGGGCGCAGGAAGCACATGAGGCAATCCGTCCGACCTACATGGTAAATGAGACCGTGAAAGGAACAAATCAGGAACAACGTTTATACGAACTGATTTGGAAGCGTACAATTGCTTCGCAAATGGCTGATGCGATTCTTGAAAAAACCACCGTATCAATTTCAATATCAAATGATATAGAAAAATTTGTGGCTACAGGTGAAGTGTTGATATTCGATGGTTTCCTGAAGGTGTATATGGAATCGACAGATGAAGAGGGCAATGGAAATGGAAGCAGCGATGTGATTATCCCACCTTTAAAGGCAAAAGATAAACTGGAAATGCAGTCGGTTGTTGCAACACAACGGTTTACGCAACGCCCGCCCCGATATACAGAAGCAGCATTGGTGAAACGACTGGAGGAACTGGGGATTGGGCGTCCTTCAACTTATGCCCCAACTATTACGACTATTCAAAACCGCAACTATGTGGTAAAAGAAGATCGCCCCGGGGTTGAACGGAGTTTTGATGTTTTGTCATTAAAAAATGGAAAAATTTCAGAAAAAACAAATATCGAAAATACGGGAGCAGAGAAATCAAAGATGTTCCCCACCGATATTGGAATGGTAGTTACAGATTATCTTGTCGATAATTTCGATGAAATAATGGACTATAATTTTACCGCAAGTGTTGAAGCCGAATTTGACGATATTGCTGAAGGTAAATTGGTTTGGAGTGTTATGCTTGATAAATTTTATAAGCCATTTCATAACAAAGTTGAAGATGCCATTAAAAACTCTGAACGTTCGAAAGGCGAACGGATACTTGGAATCGACCCAAAAACGGGTAAAGAAGTTTCAGTAAAAATTGGAAGGTTTGGCCCATTAGCCCAGTTGGGTGAAGGTTCAGCTGACGGTGAAGGCGAAAAACCACAGTTTTCGAGTTTGCGCTCGGGACAACATATTGAAAATATAACACTTGAAGAAGCTCTTGAACTGTTCAAACTTCCGCGCGATTTGGGTGAATATGAACATAAAAAAGTTACGGTTTCGATTGGCAGATTTGGTCCTTATATCAGGCATGACAATAAATTTGTTTCTCTCGAGAAAGATGATGATCCATACGAAATAAACCTTAGCAGCGCTATTGAATTAATTGAGGCTAAAAGGGATAAGGATGAGAAAGCTGTAATCAGTATTTTTGATGAGGAACCCGAATTACGTGTATTAAACGGGCGTTGGGGACCGTACATTTCATATAAAAAAGGGAATTATAAAATCCCTAAAAAAGTGGAGGCCGAAAAGCTGACGCTCGAAGATTGTATGAAAATAATAGCCGAATCACCGGAACCAAAAACAAAAAGAGGGAGAAAAAAATAAGAAATAAAGGCAAATGGATTCAACATTTGCCTTTATTTTTGCAATCAAAATTTTCAATATGGATGTGCAATACTATTTCAATTCGGTCGATTTTTCGCAATTTCAAAATAATGGTCATTTAAATTGGAAGTATTCGTTAGGTGCTGCCATTGAAAAAAATTCCAAAGTACTTATAACTGAATATATATCAAAAGTGAATATTGCCATGATTGGGATTCCTTTTGACAGCAGAAAGAACGATACATATTTTTCCGAATCTCCGGATAAAATACGGTCTGAAATTTATCAGCTTTCGAATTTCGATACGAAGTTGAAGATTGCAGATTTTGGCAACTTAAAACCTGCGAGCAGTATAAAAGGTAATTATAAGGCACTTCGCGACATTATCGATTATTTTAATGAATTAGAAATAGTTACTGTAATAATTGGTGGTAGCCAGGATTTGAGTATTGGTGTTTGCGAAGCATTTAAAAGCAATAAGTTTTTCTCGTTTTCAACAGTTGATGCGTTTCTCGACATTAAAAAAGGAAAAGAACAGTTTGACTCAAACAATTACCTTTCAAGGCTATTTATTAGTAAGCCCGGGCCTTTTCAATTCAACTTAATTGGTTTTCAAAGCCACTATGTAACTTCCGAAAGTTTCAATAAAATACAAAATGCCGGTAATCATATTCGGCTTGGAAGTTTGCGTGACAATATTGGCTTTGCTGAACCTGTATTGAGGAATACAGACTTTCTTTCGTTTGATATAAATTCGGTAAAACATGCTGATGCGCCCGGCACACTTAAAATTTCACCCAATGGTTTGCGAAGTGAAGAAGCTTGTCAGTTGGCAAAATATGCTGGCCTCAGCAACAGATTAAAAGTCTTCGGGATGTTTGATGTTTTAACAGAAAAGGATCCCAATAACTTAACAGTTAAACTTGCCGCACAAATAATCTGGTATTTTCTGGAGGGGTTTGTTAACAGGGACAACGAAAAACCTGATTCAAGTGAAAACTATGTTACCTTCAGAGTTGAAGTTGAAGGCATTGATAAACCAATTGTGTTTTACAGAAATAAAATTACAAACCAATGGTGGATTGAAATTGAAACCTATGAAAAGGTGAAGTTCCATTTTGCATGTTCTGAAAATGAGTATGTGGTTGCTTCAAATAACGAAATACCCGAATTGTGGCTCAATTATATTCAAAAAATTGATGCGGTGTTAAAATAATGTATTCATGCCAACGTTCTTTGGATACAATGGTAACAGAAGTTTGTTTCAAATCACAATTTTTTCTTTCTTTAACCAGAATTGAAAAGACTACTTAAGCTGCATCCCATCTAGGAAATGAAAAAAATATTTTCTTTTTTATATTTAGTAATTATAGTTAAATTAGCGGCCTTTAGCCAGCAGGATCCGCAGTTTACGAACAACATGTTTTACAAGTTGGGAGTGAACCCTGGATTTGCAGGTGCTGAGGGGAAAATTAACGGTATAATATTAAACCGGTACCAGTGGTCAGGAAGAGAAGGTGCACCTAAAACGTTGATATTTAGTGCCGATGCATCAATTAATGCTTTTGGTTCTCCGGGTGGTATAGGTTTAAACATTGTTAGCGACGAATTAGGTTTTGAGAAGAATACACAAATTAACGCCAATTATGCATACAGTAAAGCCCTTGGAAATAAGAAACTTGGAATCGGGCTTTCTGTAGGGTTGATGAATAAAAGCATCAATGGCGAGTGGGAAGTGCCTGAGGATGATTTTGGGATTTATACACAACCAGGTTCCGACCCGGGAATCCCGCAGGGTGATGTTAGCCAAATGGCGCTGGATGCTGGATTTGGATTGTATTTGTCTGCAAATCAATATTATGTTGGGGCTTCGATAACACATATTAACCAAGCCTCGATAAAATTTAGCGATTTGGCAAGTACATACTTAGTTAGACACTACTATTTAATGGGTGGATACAATATTAAATTGTCTGATCCGTTATTTGAGTTGCGACCTTCGTTCTTGTTTAAAACTGATTTAGCCGGTTGGCAATTGGATTTAAACACAAATATTGTTTTTAATGAACGATTTTGGGGGGGAATAAGCTATCGTGTGCAGGACGCTATTGCACTGTTGTTGGGATTGGAAATGGAAAATGGATTAAGGTTTGGTTATTCTTTCGATTTGGTGACTTCGTCATTATCGCATTACGGATATGGATCGCATGAAATTTTCGTGAGTTATTCATTGGATTTGGAAAGAAACCGGAACCAAAAATATAAGAGTATTAGATTTTTATAAAAAAGATATTTATTAGCAATGAAACTGACCTTTCTGTATTTTTTCCACGAGAAATGATTTGAAAAACAGTTTCATGTTTTGCTTAAAGGATAAAAGACTAAAACAGATGAAAAAACTTATTTTAATTGCTTTTGTGATTTGGAGTGTATTCATTTTTACAGGGTGCAGCAAGTCAGGTAATGGTGAGCTGGTTGGAGTTCAAAGCAGGCCAAAATGGAGAGAATCCCAACCGTATGGAATGGTGTTTGTGCGGAAAGGAAGCTTCAACATTGGTCCAAGCGACCAGGATCCAAGTACTGCAGGCATTCCGACAAAGACAGTTTCGCAGGAAGCTTTTTGGATGGACGACACTGAAATCACAAACAATGAATACAGGCAATTTGTGTATTGGGTAAAAGATTCAATTGCCCGGAAAATGCTTGGCGATCAATATCCTGAATTCCTTATAACTGAAGACCGTGAAGGCAATCCGGTTGACCCGCCTACAATAAACTGGCGCGAAAAAATAGATTGGAATGATCCTGATTATCAAATGGCAATGCAGGATTTGTATATTCCTGAAAACGAGAGATTCTTCGGGAAAAAGGAAGTTGATCCGAGAAAACTTGTTTATGAATACTGGTGGATTGATTTGCACCAGGCAGCTCAACGAAGCAACAGTTATAACTTCAAAACCCAACAATATGAAGGAAACGTTTATAATGCGGAAGGGGAATTGGTTCCAATAACAAACCGTTCTTCGTTTATTATGCAGGATCAGGTTCATGTGTATCCTGATACTTTGGCATGGATACGCGATTTTACTTATTCTTATAATGAACCTTTGGCTACACGGTATTTCTGGCACCCGGGATTTGATGATTATCCTGTTGTCGGTGTTGCCTGGAAACAAGCCCTCGCGTTTTGTAACTGGAGAACAAAAATTCAAAACGATTATTTAACTTCAAAGAAAGAAGCGACTTTACAGGCATACCGTTTACCAACCGAAGTTGAATGGGAATATGCAGCTCGCGGAGGGAAAGAGTTCTCAATGTATCCCTGGGGCGGATACTATACCCGTGACGACAAAGGCGTTTTTCTTGCAAATTTCAAGCCTTTACGCGGAAATTATGTGGAGGATGGTGGTATAGCCACAATGAAAGTTGGGAGTTATGATCCAAATGAATACGGTATTTATGATATGTCAGGAAATGTAGCCGAATGGACTGAAACTGCATATGATGAAGCAGGATATAATTATTATGGTGATTTAAATCCAACTTTTACTTACAATGCACGTGCTGATGAGCCTCCGGTAATGAAACGTAAGGTAATCCGCGGCGGATCTTGGAAGGATATTGCATCTTTTGTACAAGTATCTACACGTAATTTTGAATATCAGGACACAACCAAATCATTCATTGGATTCCGTTGTGTCAGATCTACTTTTGGACAGGATTTTTAAATGATTTTACAAACCTTTTTTTATAATAATATATGAATATAGGAGAACTGATTAAATCAAAACGTTGGAAAACCTTCATGGGTTATGTTTATGGATGGGGTGCAGCAATTGTTATGATTGGTGCTTTGTTCAAACTAGAGCATTTGAAATATTCCGGAATATTGCTGGCAATTGGACTTATAACTGAAGCATTTATTTTCTTCTTGTCTGCTTTTGAGCCACCTCTTGAAATACCTGATTGGTCCAAAGTATATCCTGAATTGAATGAAGAATACGAACTAGACAATTTTGAACAATTAGGTAAGAAAAATAAGAATGGCTTTGGCGATTTGTTTGGTAGCAATGAATTAACACCTGATTTGTTGGATAAAGTTGGCAAAGGATTAACTAATTTAAGCAATACTGCGAAAGGGATAAGTGATATATCTTCGGCGACACTTGCTACAGATATGTATGTAAAAAACTTAAGCTCTGCTTCTGAATCAATGAATAATTTTGCTGAAATTAACAACAGGGCAAATATTACAATAGATAAATCAGTTGGAAGTCTCATTGAATCATATTCAACTTCCGCAAAAAAAATATCAGAATCAGGGATTGAAGCAATTCAAAGAATGCAAAAGAGCGGCGAAGACTTTTCTTCCATTATTACTGAAACAACCAAAAAACTTGCTGAAAACTATAGTAGTGCTGGTAATTCTGTGATGACAGAAATGGAAAGTATTAAAGATAGTTCAAAACAATACTCTGCCAATATCCAAAAATTGAATGGTAATTTAAGCACGTTAAACTCAAATTTTGAAAGTCAGTTAAAAGGCACAGAAGAGCAATTTAAAGCTAACCAAAATTTTAGCAAAGATTTGATGGCGATGAACAGCATTCTTGCTTCTTCGGTTGAAGAATTGAAAAAATACAAAGAAAACGCTGAACAACTTAATAAACATCTTGAATCATTGAACACCATTTATGGAAATATGCTGGGTGCAATGAGTTATAAGAAATAATAGTAGAACAGTATTATGGGTGCAAAAAATTGCCCGGAAACCCCGAGGCAAAAAATGATAAATATGATGTACATTGTGCTTACAGCTATGCTCGCACTAAATGTTTCATCAGAAGTTCTTGAGGCATTCAAGTTGATTAACTCAAGCCTTATTCATACCTTAAATGCCGTGGAAATGAAGAATCAACAGATTTATTCATCTTTCGAACAAGCATATACTGAAAATCCGGCAAAAGTGCAGGAATGGAAACAAAAAGCTGATGAAGTTAAAATTAAGTCAAAAGAATTAAATCAGTACATTTCAAAATTAAAAGAAGACCTTGTAATTTATTCCGGAAGTGAAGTGGTTAATGACGACAATCCCTTTGACCCTGCAAGGTTTAATATAGTTAGTGAAAAGGGAGATACTCTGGAAATTAAGAAAGAAGATGATTTAAACGGGACTTCCGAGTTTATGATCAAACAGAAAAAGGCATCTGAGCTGAAGGAGAAAATTGCTGTTTATAAAGATGATTTGCTTGAGCTACTTGGTGACGAAGATGAAAATATTAAAGAAACTGTTTTAAATGCCCTTGAAACAGCAGATCCTTCAGAAATTAAAAGTGCAAGTGATAAAAAAACATGGGAATCAGTACATTTTGAAAATACACCACTGGCGGCAATTCTTACAGTTCTGTCAAAAATTCAAATTGATGTTAAAAACTCTGAATCAAATGTTTTGAATTATCTCTATTCTCAAATTGATGCCGGATCATTTAAATTTAACAAGTTGGGCGCCAGGGTAATTGCAAATTCGAATATTGTATTTCAGGGAGAACCCTATGAAGCCGAAGTTTTTCTGGCGGCAGAAGATACAACTCAGCAACCTGAAATTTATATTAACGGAAGACCAGCAGAAGTTGCCGATGGAAAAGCCATTTATAAAGTAAGCACCAACGAGCCAGGCGTTTTTAAATGGAGTGGATTGATAAAATATAAAACTCCGGATGGTATTTTTAAAGAGTATAAATTTGAGCAGGAATACCAGGTTACCAAACCCGGTATAACCATGTCGGCAACCCGAATGAATGTATTTTACCGTGGCCTTGACAACCCTTTTGATATTGCCAGTGGAATACCAAAAGAAGATTTGCAGGTTGAAATGACAAATGGTAAGGTTACAAAATCGGGTGATAAATACCTTATTCGCCCGACCGAACTTGATGAACAGGGAAAAAAAACAAAGGTTAGTGTATTTGCCAATATTAATGGAACACGGAAATTAATTGGTACAACTGATTGGCGTGTGAAAAAAGTACCCGATCCGGTTGCTCAGGTTGCAGGTTTATCAGGAGGAGATATAAGAAAGGAAAGATTGCAGGTGGAGGATGGTGTTATGGCAGTGCTCGAGGATTTCGATTTCGATTTTAAATATAAAGTAATTGAATTCGAAATTCAAACAACTATTGCAGGTGGTTATATAGATAGAAAAACCTCAAAAACAAACCGTTTCACTGCCGAACAGAAAGAACAGTTAAAAAGGGTACAACCCGGGACTATAGTTTATATAAGTAGTATAAAAGCAATTGGAGACGATGGGAGTACCCGCGATCTCGATCCAGTTTCATTCAAAGTTAATTAATTATGAAAAAGTTAGTTGCATATTTTGGAGTATTTGTTTTCTTATTGGTATTATCAGGAAAACATTCTCAGGCACAAATTGTCAATGGAGCATTTAAACGTACGGATATAATTCAGAAAAAACCAATGCCTTTACCATCGGTCCGCGAATCGGATGTATTTTGGTCGCAAAAAATTTGGAGAATTATCGATCTAAGGGAAAAAATAAATATCCCCTTATTTTACCCAACAACAGAAATTGAAGGAAGAATGAATTTAATTTCATTGTTACTTGATGGAATTGAAAATGGACAGATAACTCCATATGATGCCAGTTTGGTAGAAGGTGAATTTACAGTTCCCATGTCGTTTGATCAGGTTAAAGCGTCATTTGGAGCAGAAGCAACCCAGGAAGAGAAAATAGATTTTGATACAGGTGAACGCACGATGGTTACTATTCAGGGTGAAATGAGACCGAATGATATCAAGCAATACCTGATTAAGGAAGAATGGTATTTCGACAAATCAAATTCAACAATGAATGTAAGGATCATCGGGATTTGCCCGATCCGCGAATTTGTCAGGCCTGGTGATGCACCGGATCAGGTTCAGCGTCAAAAATTGTTTTGGATTTATTATCCTGAAGCACGGCCTTTGTTATCAACAAACCTTGTTTTGAATCCATATAACTCAGCACAGCAAGTATCTTTCGACGATCTGTTTGTTAAAAGATCGTTTAACAGTTACATTGTTGAAGAAGAAAACGTTTATAATAACAGGGGGATTAGTGCTTATTTAACAGGGAAAAATGCAATGCTGGAATCAAAACGGATAGAGGAAAAAATATTCAATTACGAACAGGATCTTTGGGAATACTAATTTTTTCCTAATGGTTCCAACCTTATGTTTTCATAAGGTTTTTTTTTCTGCAATGCCTGCCATAAAAAAGTTTTGTAAAAAAAGAAGTTTCAAATGAAAAAAGCAATCATATATTTAGGATTAGCCTTTGGGTTGCTTTTCAATTCATGCCAAAAACCTGATAATTACATGCCCGGGAAATCATCGAACAAAGGTGGGCAATGGTTTGAACCTACTCCTTATGGAATGGCTTATATAAAGCGCGGTTCATTTAATATTGGCCCTTCCGATGATGAAATAAATGAATTCACAAGTACCAAAACTATTACTGTTGAATCTTTCTGGATGGATGATACAGAAATTACGAATAACGAATACCGCCAATTTGTTTTTTGGGTTCGAGATTCCATTGCCAGAAAATTGTTGGGTGAAACCTATACCGATTTTGTAATCACAGAAGATCAAAATGAAGTACCGCTTGAAACTCCAATTATTAACTGGGAGGAAAAAATAGATTGGAAAGATGCTGATATGATTACTGCCTTGGATGAAATTTTTATTCCAGAAAACGAACGTTTTGCATTTTATAAGGAAATCGATATAAGGAAATTGATTTACGAATACTACTGGGTTGATTACAAACAAGCTGCAAAACGCAGTAATAGTTATAATTTTGAAACTCTTAAATATGATGGAGTGGTTTCAAATAGTGAGGGTGAGTTAACTCCGATTGAAAACCGTGGATCATTTATAATGCACGAATCGGTTCCGATATACCCCGATACACTTTGCTGGATACGTGATTTTACTTACACTTACAACGAACCGCTAACTCTGAAATACTTTTCACATGTTGCTTTTGATGATTATCCTGTGGTAGGGGTAACATGGAAACAGGCAAATGCGTTTTGCAACTGGCGCACCAATTTAAAAGTGATATCAAATAAAAGGTCAAACGAAACACCAGCCCATGATTTCAGGCTTCCAACAGAATCAGAATGGGAAATTGCAGCCAGGGGTGGTTTGGAGAATAGTTTATATCCATGGGGAAGTTATTATACACGCAGTGATCAAGGCTGTTTTGTTGCCAACTTTAAACCAAATAGAGGAAATTACGTTGCCGATAGCCCAACCGGTACAACAACTATGAAAACTGGAGATTTCGATCCAAATCCCTACGGATTGTACGATATGGCGGGCAATGTTGCCGAGTGGACTAGTACTGCCTTTTTTGAGGGTGGCTATGAAATTATTAACGATATGAATCCAGAATTGCAATATGATGCAAAAACAGACGATCCACCCGTAATGAAACGTAAAGTAATTCGCGGCGGATCATGGAAAGATATGGCATATTTTATCCGTTCGTCAACCCGAAGTTTTGAATATCAGGATACTACAAAATCCTATGTTGGTTTCCGCTGCGTGCGTTCTTCATTCCGGAATGACATGAAAAACCGATAGAAAGCAGTACAAAAAAAAGAGCGGAAACCCGCCCTTTGATTGATTTTTCATGATCGGTTTTAAAACCAGATATTGAACACTTAAATCTCAATACATATTGAATTTCTTATTTTGCAGGTTGCTTGAAAATTGCATCGTCAAATTTTTCATTAAACTTAACTTCATCCATGGTTATAATTGCAGTTCCCATCGGAGATTTTGATTCAACTTTCATTGCCATTGTAATCCCGTCAATAGTTTTATAATCACTCATGATTTGTTCAATATCAACAGTTTGGCCTTGTGCTGATACCTTGGCTTTTACCTTTGAAATTAAGTAAGTATTGGCATCAATAAAATAATCTTTAGCATTGCCTTCCTTGTCTGTAAGTTTTATACGGAACATTTCTTTCCCGTCCACATTCACTTTTCCCGCCATCTCTGCGGTACTACCTTTCTTTTCATAGTTGTACAGCTCGCCGTCCATATTTGCCTGTTCTTTGACCTGATCGAGCTGGGCACCAGCTAATTCCTGCGGGTCGGGGCTCATCATTGGAACAATCATCCAACCTTTTTGTCCATCATAAGCTTGTACCATTTTTTGCCCTTGAATTTCGATGTTGATAATAAACATATCAGGTTTTTTTATTCTCATTTCCATGGGCAATTCCATTCCCATTTGACTAACTTTCGCTTTTATAAAAAACGATTGAACGGCAACAAGTTTTTCCTGACCAATGGTTTTAAAATGTTTTTCAAGAACCTCATTTACCGATTGTGCCTGTGCTACATTTGCAAATGCAATAACTATTACTGCAACAATTGCAATTACTGATTTTCTCATGGTGTTGATTTTTTAGAATTTAATATTAATAATTGATTTTAAATAAATTAAACTTAAAGATTACAATGTAAATGAAGGCTAAAAATATATTTCGGCCAAAATATTCTCATACTTAATTCCTCTTTTGATAAGTAGGTCGCGAACTTCAACCACCATCAAAGCCTGGCCACAGATAAAGTACTTAACTTCAGGCAATTTTTGTGTTCCATCCAAATAATCTGTTACCCGACCAGGAATTGTATTACACGAAGATTCGGAAGAACAACAGCGAACGTAATTGTCATTCAAGGCTTCTTCCAATTCGTCTTCAAAATAAAACTGGTTTAAATGTCGTACGCCATGTATTAATTTTTCAGCTGTTAATCCCGATTTTAGCATACTGAAAAAAGGAGCAATTCCCGTTCCCGTGGCAATCCACCAACTTTTCTCACTGGTTCCTAAAAAACTTCCATATGGGTTGGATACCAAAATCTTTTCGCCTGGAATCATTGATGCAAGTTTTGGTGTTAAAAATCCATCATCTTTGATATTGAATAGAATACGGATTTCACTTTCCGAATTACCACTGCAAATACTATAAATACGGGGTGCATTATTGTTGTCAATGGCTATTTTTACAACCTGACCTGGAATAAAATCAAAATCACGAATAAATGAAATCACATGAACGCCAGGTGAAATTTCAAGGTTATCTGTAAGTTCATATTTATGTAAAATCGATTCATTGTTTTGCTTGCCTTTTTTATGCATGATTCAAGAGTGGTTGTCAATTTTATATTATCAAATGATACCATAAATATCAGGTATTTTATTTAATTAACAATAATTCAGATGTTAACTAATTCTCATCTTTTATAAACAATTGTTTGAATTTGAGTATCCTTTTTAAAAAAATTAAAAAGACCCTTGTTTGATAACTACTTTTTCCCGATCTTCGGCAACATAAATTGTATGGAAAAGTTATTTAAAAATACAGAAACTCAGAGTTTTGCTGTAGAATCGAAAAAAATCGGTCATAAAAAACAAATTCTGCGCGCTATTTATTTCAATGGCCCGCTGTCTAATTCGGAACTGGCCAAGAATATTAATTTAAGTACTCCTAAAATTAACAGCCTTTTGGTTGAATTGATTAAGGAAGGTTTGGCGGAAGAATTGGGCAGGGGAGATTCGAGCGGTGGAAGGCGGCCTGTTATTTATGGACTGATAAAAGACGGATTTTATGTTGTTGGGATTACTATCAACATTGCCAGGACTATAATTTCTATTTTTAACAGCAATAATGAACTAATAAGTGGACCGCACCATTTTCCAATAAAAATGCAGTCGGACATAACTATTTTTAATCATGTTAACGAAATGCTTGAAAAGGTTATTTCGGAAAGCAATATTCCGTTCAATAAAATTTTGGTTGCAGGTATAGAGCTTCCTGGACTTATTAACTTAAAACAAGGGATCAATAAAACCTATTTTCCCGATATCGATAATTTGTTTGATGAACTTCGTAAAATTTTCGGAATTCCGGTGTACTTCAATCATGATTCAAAAGTAAGGACATTCGCCGAGCAACATTTTGGACTGGCAAAAGGAAGAAAAAATGTATTAATGCTCCAGGCTGACTGGGGTTTGGGATTGGGAATTATCGTAAACGGTAAATTGTATTCGGGTAAATCAGGATACTCCGGTGAATTTGGTCATCTGCCAATCGTGGACAATGGGGTATTATGTGCTTGTGGAAAACAAGGCTGTCTGGAAACAATGGTGTCGGCTGTGGCAATTTCGAGAATGGCAAAAGAAGGGATACAAAATGGGCAATTATCACTTATTAAGGAATTGGTAAAGAATGATTTGGAAAAGATTGACATATCAATAGTAGTTCAGGCAGCAAATCAGGGTGACCAGTTTGCCATTTCGATTTTTACTGAAGCCGGATATTGGCTTGGAAGAGGTATTGCCTACCTGATTCAAATTTTCGATCCCGAACTTATTATCATCGGAGGCCGGGTGGCTGAAGCCAGTCAGTTTATTCTTGCGCCAATACAGCAGGCAATCAATACCTTTTGCAACCGTGATATCAGCAACAACACAGAAATAAAATTCTCGGAATTGGGTTTAAAAGCTGGCACCGTGGGCGTTGCCGCTTATGCTTTGGAAAAAATATCAAATACAAAATAATCAATATGAAAATAAATTTCACAAACGTTGAAAAAGCATTTTTTGAAGAAGCAAATATCAAGAAAATTTCAACAAAAACACCTTACATAACAGTTGAGAGTTTTCCTCAGCTTGGCTTGCTTTCAGCATTAAGTTTTATAGAGTGGGTTAACGAAAATCCAAATGGCGTAGTGAGTTTGCCAAATGGAAAAACAGCACAGTATTTTATCCATTTTACCCGTTTTCTTCTCGATAACTGGGATAATATACAAGGTAAAGCGCTTCTTGAAAAATATAATTTGAAAAGCATTAAAAAGCCAGATTTTAGAAATCTTCATTATGTACAGATGGGCGCCTTTTATCCCATGTATTCTGAGCAACATAATAGTCTGTATAATTTTGCTAAAGTCAATTATATTGATGGTTTTGGTATAAGCGAAAGCAATTCACTTGTTATAAAATCGGAAGATATAAAACTTGTCGACGACAAGCACTTTCATGAGGTTTTTCCAGATTATATAATTGATTTGTCACTCCGTTTTCGTGAGGCAAAAACAGTTCAGGAAAAAATTCAACAGGAATCGATTTTTTTGATCGACAACTGGTGCACAAATTATGAGAATAAAATAAGGGAAAAAGGTGGAATCGGGTTTTTTCTGGGGGGTATTGGACCCGACGGGCACATTGCATTTAACACTCAGGGAACAGACCATTTTTCATCTACACGTTTAACAAAAACCAACTTTGAAACACAGGCTGTTCTTGCAGCTGATTTGGGAGGAATCGAAGTGTCACGCAAAAGGTTGGTAATTACTATCGGACTTGGAACAATATGTCATAATCACAATGCAAAGGTTATTGTTTATGCCGCAGGAGAAGCTATTGCAGATACCATCAAATCTGCGCTCGAAAGCAATCCAACAGTTATTGCCCCTGCAACTGCTTTTCAAAAACTCGAAAACAGCCGGTTTTATTTAACGGATGGTGCGGCGGTAAAACTCGCTGACAGTATTGATAATTTTTACACAAGCGGACCCTGGACTCATCAGAAAACGGAGCGGGCGGTTATGGATCTTTGCACGAAGATTACCAAATATGGACCAAAGTTAGATTTGGAAGATTTAAAAGCAGATAAATATTGTAAACTAATACCCAAGTTGAATGAAAATACGGTTCAGTCGGTAATCGACTCTATTTTGGCAAAACTTCACAAAGGAATGGAAAAAGAAGTGAACCAGATTTATTATCACACAGGACCACACCACGATGATATAATGCTGGGAATTATGCCGTCAACTAACAGACAATCACGCGATGCCAGCAACGAACTCCATTTTTCAGTTTTAACTTCTGGTTTCACCGCTGTAACCAACCGTTTTCTTCTGGACTTGCTTGTGGACACCAAAGATTTGATGAATGAAGGTAAAATTGAAATGGTGAATTATCCTGATTTTTTTAAGGATGGTTATAAATACAAATGGGACAAAGATATTTACCATTACCTTGATAATATTGCGGCACAAAACAACGATGAAAAGAGGCGGGGCGTATGTCACCGGGCTATAAGAGCAATGGTATCAATATGGGGAATTAAGTCGAAGGATGGTCTTCGGGATGTGATTTATGAAATAATTTCGGCACTAAACAATAGTTATGACGGTGGTAAAAACCCAATAAAAATTCAGAAGCTGAAGGGAATGATTCGTGAGTTTGAAGAAGAGTTGGTTTGGGCGCATTACGGAATTATGGTTAAAAATGTACACCATTTGAGGTTGAGTTTTTATCAGGGAACTTCCACAACCAGTCAGCCTGATTATGAAGGTGATGTTTTACCTATTCTCGAGGATTTCAGGAAATATAAACCAACTGTAATAAGTTTGGCGATGGATCCACAAGGGAGCGGACCCGACACCCATTATAAAGTTTTGCAGGCAATTGCCCGCGCTGTTGAAGCCTGGAGTAAGGAAGAAGATTTAAGTAAACTTCGGATAGTGGGTTACCGTAATGTTTGGTTCAAATACAATCCATGGGATGTTGAAGTAATTGTACCTGTTTCATTAAACTCGCTGGCAACGCTTGAAAAATCGTTCTCTGAATGTTATGTAACCCAGGTAAATGCTTCATTCCCAAGCTATCAGCTCGATGGTAAATTTAGTGAATTAACACAGCGTGTTTGGTACGATCAGCATAAACAAATAGAACTTCTGTTGGGGAAAGATTTCTTCTATCAAAACGAATCCCCGCTTTTAAGGGCGACTCATGGGATGGTATTTCACCGGGATTTAAATGTTGCCCAATTTTTGGAAGAAGCATTTAAACTCGAAAAATCAGTGGTTGGTTTTTCCTAATACTTTAGAATTAAATTATAGTTGAAAAATAAACATAAAATGAGACATGAGTAAAATGCTCTCACAGATAAACCACTTTTGGGCGAGTTCTCCCGAAAAATAGCGGGATTATCATTAAAAACGATAAATTAAACACATGAAAATAGTTATTAATAAGACTTACGATGAAATAAGTACCTGGACAGCCGGGTATATCGCACAGAAAATAAACAGTTTCAACCCTACCCCTGAAAACCCTTTCGTTTTAGGGTTACCAACCGGATCGTCACCCATCGGCACTTATAAAAAGTTAATCGACTTAAACAAAAATGGTGTAGTTTCATTTAGAAATGTGGTTACTTTTAATATGGATGAATATGTAGGAATTCCGAAAGATCATCCCGAAAGTTATCACAGTTTCATGTTTGTGAATTTTTTTGATCACATTGATATTGACAAAAAAAATATCCACATTCTGAATGGCAATGCTCCTGATCTCTTGAAGGAATGTGCCGATTTTGAAGAAAAAATCAATTCTTTTGGAGGAATTGAACTTTTTCTTGGCGGAATGGGCGCTGATGGTCACATTGCATTTAATGTGCCCGGCTCGTCATTGAATTCGCGAACAAGATTGGTTAATTTGAATTATGATACAATTATTGCCAATTCACGTTTTTTCGATAATGATATCAGTCAAGTACCAAAACAAGCGCTTACAGTTGGTGTGCAAACAGTTCTTGATTCAAGAGAAGTGGTAATTATTGTAAACGGATATAAAAAAGCACGGGCACTGCAAAAAGTGGTTGAAGAGGGGATGAACCATATGTGGACCTTGTCGGCTTTGCAAAACCACCCCAACGGGATAATTGTTTGCGATGAAGATGCTACGATGGAACTGAAAGTTGGGACAGTTAAGTATTTCAGGGAAACGCTGTAAATTTTATTCAACTCAATTTTTAGCAGGAAGACCAAAGCCGGAAGTAAATTTGTTCCAGCTTCGGTCTTCTGTTTCATTTAAAAGGGTAAAAGTTTCATCCTGAATTTTGCCAATTTTTCAACTTCTGTTTTGCTGAACGGGTCGGCGTGATACAGATTATTTATGTACATTTCGGTTTGGTTGAGGTAAAATTCGCTGGCCGGAATGCCACTGGTGCCAGTTGGAATAATGGTTTTTGAAGCATCCCAGTTACTTACATCAAAAATGTGGCGGTGCGATGCACCGCGATTTACCTTGTACAAATTGTTGTATGAATACGAATACGGCATTACTGTATGATAACTCCCGGGAGCTTCAAACGGACCCTTGTTAAGGTTGAATGTTTTATCCAGAATATTAACAACTCCAAGCGGGTGACCCAAAGTAATTGTGTGAATTTTTCCCCATTTCCAGTCTTCCGTGTTTTCCCCGATGTCATTTTTTAAATCAGCAACGGTTTCTTTAAAAGAACGAATTACAATGTCGTCAAATGTCTCGGTTTCCGTTGTGCTTTTATCATCAATCCATCCCGACGATTTTTCAGGCAGAATTTTCATCATAAGGTTTTCAAGTAAAATGCGCTGCCCCATTAAAGCAGTAAAAAGTTCAGGTGATAGATCGTCTTTTATCAGGTTTTCGCAAACTTTACGGTACAAAATTTCAAAAACAGAAGCAGCCACACTTTCACGTGTCAATTCAAAATTCCATTCTTCAAGTTTTTTCAAAGCTTCTTTTTCTGATTCATTTAAATCGGCTTTTGTTCTTATTGAAGAAACAAATACAGGAGTATATTCTTCTGCTTTTTTCGATTTTACATCGCGGTGCATCGCCTCAAAATCTTCTGCACCCAGTAACGGCTTTTCTTCCAGCATTTCACGGATCCGGTCAATTCGACTGGGTGTAGCAAACCAGTGACTAATGTAATATGGATAATCATCAGTTACGGTTTTGTTGTTTGCCGATGAAACATAGCCGCGTTCAGGATTAAATTCAAAAGGCAACTCTTCGAAAGGAACCAATCCTGTCCAATCATATTTACTACTGTCGCCGGGGTAAAACTGAATACCACTCCCTGCGCGAATTGGAACACCGGCACTACACTGTAACCCGATATTTCCGGCTACATCTGAGTACACAATGTTTTGACTGACTGAAGTGAAAGTTTTCACCGCATCCCTGAAATCGGTCCAGTTTTTCGCTCTGTTCAGTAAAAATACTGTACGAATTTCGTTACTCATTTCATTACCCAGCCAATGGATAGATATTGGAACATTAGCACCCGATTTAAAATCGTTTACAATGGGCCCGCGATGGGTAAACCTTAACGTCTTTTGAATTTCTCCTCCCTCTTTGGTTTTGATGATTTCGGTTTTAATCAGTAAATCTTTCCATTCACCAGCGAGTAAATATTGAGTTGAATCTTTATTCAATTTTTCAACATAAAAATCAAGGTCATCAACAGCGACATTTGTCATTCCCCATGCAATCGAATCGTTGTGTCCGGCAATAATAAACGGTTGTCCCGGCACTGCCAGTCCGGTTACATTTAGTTTGCCTTCCACATTTTGATGAATTTGGTACCAGATTCCCGGCGACATCAATCCGAGGTGCATGTCGTTGGCCAGCAGTGGATGGCCGGTTTTACTTTTTTTACCCGAAACTGCCCAGTTGTTGCTGCCATAAAAAATTTGTGCTCCCAGGTTTTCAAGATTGGCGCTTGCCGATAAAATGGTTTCTCCAATTTGTATTTCAGTGGATTGAAAATCGGGATAAATGGCAGTTTTATGATTATTCATGTCGGGGATTAAATCTAAAATCTGTTCTTCTGACACAACTTCTTTTAACTGGGTTAACAAAAATTCGGTGCCCCAACCTGAAGTTAAATCCCACGACATGTAACCAATAAGATTAACAGAATGAACGGGTTGCCAAAAATCCGGATGATAACTTAAAATCTTGAATTCGGGGGGCATCGAATTAAAACGGATGTATTCATTTACCCCTTCCGAAAAAGCTTCAAGCGCCTCAACAACTTCGGGAGTTGCTCCGGACAGTATTTTTTCCGATTTTTCCTGTATGCGAAGCGCTCGCATCATTAAATCGGTTTCGGCCATTTTTTCTCCCAATATTTCAGAGAGTCGGCCTTGGGTAACCCGTCTCAACAAATCCATTTGCCAAAGTCTGTCTTGCGCCATCGCAAAACCAACTGCACGATACAAATCATTTTCATTTGCAGCAAAAATGTGCGGTATTCCAAACGTATCGCGTAAAATGGATACTTCACCAGTTAATCCTGAAATTTGAAGATTTTTGTTGTAATCAGGAATTGCAACCTTTTTAATATTGGTCAGCAAAATGTATCCTGCAAATAAAACCAGAACAATCAAAATTAAAACACCTGCTAAAATTCGTTTTAAAACTTTCATAATTCACATTTTAGGATTTTTAAAAAAGAAGTTGAAATTTAAAGAATCAAATTCAATTATTGATATATTTAATCCGCTAAAAAATAAAACTTACAATTATGAAAAAACTAATTATCCTTTTGTTTCTTGGAATGTACTGTTTTGCTGGTATAGCCCAGGAAGCTGATAAGATTTCAGGGATTTGGTGGAACGACGAAAAAACCACAAAAATAAAAGTTGAGAAAAAGGACGGTAAATATATTGGCACAATTGTGTACATGATTCCGGAAAAATATGTGAAAGGGAAACCTCCGGTTGACGATAAAAATCCTGAAGTAAAATTGCAAAACCGTTCGTTGATAGGATTGCAAATTTTGGAGGGTTTTGTATTTAATGCAAATGACAAAGAATGGGAGAATGGTAAAATTTATGACCCGAAATCAGGCAAAACCTATGATTGTTATGCCTGGCTCGAAGGTAATGATTTGCTTAAGCTAAAAGGTTTTGTTATGGGTATGCGCTGGTTGGGCAAAAGTTCGGAGTGGTATCGCACAACTTTATAATTGCCGCGCAAGCCACATCGAGAAAAACAAATCGTTAACATATATCTCCTGATGTTGTTGGGTGAGAATTCCTTTTTTTAACAAAATTTCGATTGAAGTTTTAACGGAACTGGCCGAATTCAATTTATATTTTCTAATAAATTCGTTGGAATATGGTTTTTCGACCACTTTTTCTCTGGCAGTAGCTTTTAATATTTTGAACTGGAGACTGGTAACCAATTCCCTGTAATTGTCAACAAGCTTGTTGTCAAAGTATTCCGGGCTTTTATACCCTGAAATTAAAAATGGATTCATTGAATTATGTTTTTAACGTAACGCAAATTACGTAATTCATATTTTTAACTGAAAGAATATCAAATCTTATGAAATAACAGTAAATCAAGTTGATATAAATTATATTAAAAAACAATTACGTTAAAAACATAATTTTTAACCTGAAACCTGAACGTCAAAACCCACCGATTTTACTTGTTTAGCAATGTTGTTTAATTCAGAGAGAGTGACTTTTTCCAATGTGTCAATTGGGGTGTCTCTGGCAATTGTATAAATCATCACCTGCGAAGGTTTTATTTTTTTAAGTAATTCAATCCATGCCAAAACTTCATTCTCTGTGGTGTTGTCAACAGTTTCACCTTTATAATTTCCTCTCACGAAAAGCGTTTGGATGATAACTTTTCCGCTAAAGGAAGTTAGTTGATCTACAGTTTTTTGCAGGTTGAAATTTTTATTCGGGCAGTCGAGTAGTTTTATTGTTTCTTCAAAAGCCGAATCAAGTTTTTGAATGTTATCCTCAATTTTTAGTAATGCCCGAAAAACATCTTTTTTATGAATCATGGTAGCATTTGAAAGAACAGCAATACGGGCTTTTGGCGCAAGTTGATTCCTTAGTTCAATTGTATCGTCGATAATCCCGGCAAAATCAGGATGTAGTGTGGGTTCACCGTTTCCGGCAAAAGTGATCACATCGGGGAGTAAATTGCCGGCTTTCATTTCCTCCAGTTTCTCTTTCAGTTTTTGCTGAACTACCTGTCGGGAAGGCAATACAATTTTCTCTTCATATTTTTTAGGATTTCGTCCACATTCGCAGTAAATACAATCGAATGAACACACTTTGATATCTGTTGGAAGTAAATTTACTCCAAGCGAAACACCTAGTCTTCGGCTCTTTACAGGTCCAAAAATTATTTTATCAAAAAGAAATGTTGGCATACTTTAATTCTGTGCAACAAAGATAAGTTGTTATCTTCTATTGTGTTCTATGTGCCTATGTGGTTCATTTTTTTTATAAACCGCATACAATAGATTAGATTAACCGTTTTACTTTGCTATGTTCAGTTAATTTCATCGTTTTAAAATCAATCCCCGAAATCAGGTTTACACCAGGTTTTTTACCAACTTCAAAACAACCAAATTTGTCATCGATTTGAAGTGCTTTGGCACCGTTTAAAATGGCCCAATGAAATAGCTCTTCGAGTTTTATTTCAGGAAAATGAAGTTGAAGTGTAATCATTTCAGCCAAAACTGAAAGCTCGTAATTGGATGCCAGACTATCGGTTCCTAAACAGATATTTAGGTTTTCTTCACGAAATTGCGAAACTGGCGGAAGCAGGTTTTCAATATACAGGTTTGAATTTGGGCATAGCACCAAAAAAGTATTTTTTGTTGACCGCTTTTTTTTGAGTTCAACCAAATCTTCTTTTGTTGTAAAAGTGTTATGTACCAAAAGCAATTGGTTTTCAAGGGGTAAATAATCAAGTACCGAAATCAGCGAACTATTTCCGGTAGGCTTCCAATGCGAAATATCTATTCCGAGGTTGTTTTGTAAATGGTTTGCAATATCTCCGGTTCCACTTTCAAAAAACTCACTTTCGCTTTTACTTTCCTGGTTATGAATAGTCAATATGCTTTTCTCAAAACCGGCATTGCTCCGAATCATTTCAAAAAGCGGTTTTGATACCGAGTAAGAAGAATGAGGAACAATACTGGATGTGAGCCCGGCTTCATTAAATTGAATCTGAATAAACTCCGCATAATCAAAAGCCCGTTCAGCGCGCGTAGGATGAAACCCAAAGGATTCTACAAAAGTGTGATAATAAATTTTACTGTTTTTTTTTGCATCGATTGATAAAGTTGTGTTTGAAATATCGCCAACAGCGACAATTCCGGAAGCCCACATTCTACGGTCGGCAACCTGAATTGCTTTTTCGGTATTTTCGGTTTCCTGGTTTCTTAACTCGTTTATTTTTCCAATGAAACCTCCAACTCCGGTTTTCTCTTCAATTTTTCCTTTAAGTTTCGAGAGTTCAAGATGGCAGTGGGTGTTTACAAATCCGGGAACCAAAATTCCACTATAAAATTCAAGTCCCGATTGTTCAATAAAATTTTCATGGCTACCGCTGATTTCAATGATTCTACCTTCGTCAGAACATGTTAAAATGCCATTTTTTACTGGAGGTTGATTTATGGGGAAGATATATGTAGCCGCAATTTTTCTCACCGTTTGTTACTTGAGAGTTTCAAATTCGAGTATGTCATTTTTCCTGCCCGAAAGACCTTGCTCGGTTTCACTTAGTTTATTCATTACTTCCCGGTACATTTTTTCAAAGTTTTTTGGTGTGGAAGCATAGTAAACAAAAGACTTTTCGAAGACAGAATCGGCAACTTCGTATTTCGCCAAAATGGAATAATAAAAATTTGCCGAAGAACTTTTCCTGACTATTGAATCGTTGCGCATTTTGTTGTAGGTAGCTTCGGCTAAATGGATATCATAAAGCATATTGATCATTTGTTTTTCACTGATAAGATGATTCGGTTTTTTTATTACCGAATTATCGCATCCGAAAATCATGGAAAACAGGGCTAGTATGATTGCTACTCTTCTCATATGTATTAAAGTTGGCCAAATTAGTTATTGTTGGGCGGCCAATCAAAAAATCAGTGTTAAAAAAATCTATATTGAATTTTACTAAAAACTCATTTAAAAATATTTTTGAACACTTCTTCTACCCTTGCTGATTTTACGATTTCGATTTTATATTTTTTACTATCGAAGCTTTTGTTGTGTGCAGGTATATAAATTCTTTTAAAACCTAATTTCTCGGCTTCCGAAATGCGCTGTTCAACACGGCTCACAGCTCTTATTTCGCCGGTCAAACCAACTTCGCCTGCAAAACAATATTTGTGGTTAATTGCCACATCGATATTGGAAGAAAGTATTGAACTAATTACCGCTAAATCTGTAGCTGGGTCACTAATTCTTAAACCACCTGCAATGTTTAGGAAAACATCTTTCTGGATCAATTTAAAACCAGCTCTTTTTTCAAGAACAGCCAGCAACATGTTCAGTCTGCGCAAATCAAAACCAGTTGAAGATCGTTGCGGAGTTCCGTATGCAGCCGAGCTAACAAGTGCCTGAATTTCTATCAGGAATGGACGGACACCTTCGATTGTGGACGCAATTGCAGTCCCGCTTACATGATCGCTGACTTTCGAAATGAGCTGTTCCGATGGATTGAGGATTTCGTGTAACCCATCGCTTTCCATTTCAAAAATACCAAGTTCGTTGGTTGATCCAAACCGGTTTTTATTGGAACGTAAAATACGATACATATAATTGGTGTCGCCTTCAAACTGTAAAACCACATCTACCATATGTTCCAGAATTTTTGGGCCGGCGAGACTGCCTTCTTTTGTGATATGGCCTATTAAAATAACTGCAACTCCGGTTTTTTTGGCATATTTCAATATCGCCGAAGTACATTCTCTCACTTGCGAAACCGAACCCGGCGATGATTCAATGGTTTCAGTGGAAATGGTTTGGATTGAATCGATAATCAACAAATCAGGTTGGATTTGTTCAGTGTGCGCGATTAAAAACTCAAGTGAAGTTTCACATAAAAACAGACAGTTGTTATTTTCAGTTTTTAAACGTTCGGCGCGGAGTTTAATTTGCTGGAGACTTTCTTCTCCCGAGGTATATAAAATTTTTCGATCTTTCAGAATTAGAGCCAGTTGCAGCGCCAGTGTCGATTTTCCAATCCCGGGGTCACCTCCTAAAAGTATTAATGAACCTGGAACAATTCCTCCTCCCAGAACACGGTTAAACTCTTCAATGGGTACTGAAATCCTTTTGTTTTGCAGGGTTTCAATATTGTCAAGTGTCAACGGCTGGTTACTCGAAATTTGAACGGCTAATTTTCCTGAGTCTTGTTTTTTACTGATTATTTCTTCAACGTAACTGTTCCATTCATTGCACGAAGGGCATTTCCCAATCCACTTTGGCGATTGTGCGCCGCAATTCTGACAGGTATAAATGCTTTTGCTTTGAGCCATTAATCAAGGGTTTTAATCTTGTCGATAATATCGCTTGTTGATATATCTGGCACTAATTCAAGTGTTTCCACTTTGCCGCCGTGAGCCAGGACCGTGTCTGAACCCGCAATTTCATGAATTTTATATTGATTGCCTTTTACAAGAACATCGGGTATAATCTGAGCAACCAGATCTGCAGGTGTTTCCTCTGAAAAAATAACTACAGCATCTACAAAACAGAATGCCGCAAGAACAATGGCACGGGATTGAACACTTAAAACAGGTCGGTTACGGCCTTTTAAAATTTCGACAGATTTGTCTGAATTCAAACCCACAATCAATCGTGTACCCATTTCAGCCGATTTAACCAACGAGTCAACATGTCCGTGGTGAACTATGTCGAAACAACCATTTGTAAAAACAATTTTTTCGTTATTGTCTTTCCATGTATTCAGGGTGTTTTCAAATGATTTGAAATCAGGAAATATTTTTGAATCGATGTTAATCTTCATCCGTTTTGTTCTGGTAAAAATGAGGGCATAAAAGTAGAAATTCCTTGCTTCTAAAAAAACAGAAATACATCATAAAATCAAACCAATTTCCTCAAGGCGAACTTCTCATTTACAATAAATCCTTTTTCAGTTTTTGAAACTGTTGCACACTCGGTATAAAAGTCGTGTTCGAAAAATAAAATGTATCCGTTTTTTGCGGCGTCATCCAAAAATATTTCTTTTTCCTGCATTGTTTTAACAGGGTACAGATCATACGCAGCCAGCCACAACAAAGGAACATTGGCTGCTGTTGGAATCAAATCAGACATGTAGACAATAGTTTTTTCTTCACGCCAAATAAACGGAATCATTTGTCCCGGTGTGTGACCATCAAAAAAACGAACCTTGATATTTGGGAAAAGTTCGCCCTCTTTTTCCACCAAATTTAATTTTCCTGTGTTAAAAAGAAAATCTAAAACCTCATTTTGGTAGGCTGCTTTTTCGCGGGCATTCGAAATTTTTGAATGTTCCCACTGTGATTTGCTGCACCAGTAGTTTGCCTCAGGGAAAACAGGAAGCAACTTTCCGTTGCTGTTTTTAACTGCACCCGTGCAGTGATCCCAGTGCAAATGTGTAAAAAATACATCTGTAATATCATCAACGGAATAACCATTTTTTTGAAGTGATTCTTCCAGGTTATTTTCATTTTCAACTCCATTGTTTTGGAGGTGTTTGTCAGAATAGTGGTTTCCTATTCCCGCTTCTATCAATATTTTTTGTTTGCCAGTGTCAATCAGTAAACAACGTAATGCAAGTTTTGTGAAATTGTTTTCATCAGCGGGATACATCTTTCCCCATAGTTTTTTGGGAATTACGCTAAAAAGTGCGCCGCCATCACAGTGAAAACTTCCGGCAGAAATGGGTATGAGATTCATTATAATAGGATTTAAGTGAACAAAATTAGAAGAAATTAATTAGGGGTCAAATCCCATTTTTTCTGAAACTCCGAATCATTAGAATAGTCCATTACAAATTTCACAACACCACTGTATTCTTCAATCCCTTTTTTTATTTTGTTGGTTTTCAGGTAGAAATCATTCACTTTTGAAGCTGCTTCATCGATTTTTTCGTTTCGCAAACTCATCCAGTATTCCCTGATAATCTGTAAATCTTTTTTTACCCGTTTATCGAGTTTGGCAATTATATCGCCATATTCTTCCAATTGGTAACCCTGATAAAGAAAATATTGAAGCACATGCAAATTTGCCGAATACTGCAATTGTTTCGAATTGCTTTTGGTGCAAACCAACCATGCGTAAAAATTGGCTTCAGCTTCGTTTGTTATCCCGAATTGGTGGGCTTTTTCGTGGGCAAGTATAAACGGATATTCAATCGGCAAAATGTAGCTGTTTACATGAACCTCATTAAAAAAAGGGCCGTAATAACCTGATATTCCTGCCTGTGCAAAAAACCTGCTAACGGTAATCGACTTTGGTTTACGTTTTCCGGAGGGATATTTTATCTTTAAAACCGGAGCTAGTTTTTTATATGATTTTTCAATTTTTTCATCTGACTGATCAACATTCCAGTCTTCAAAAGAAACCCATGATTTATTTGTGTTTTCAACAAGTTTTTTAAGTTGAATAATAAATGCTTTTGTGTTAGGTTCGTGTTTGTCCAGTTTCAGCCTGACATTTAAGTCTTCCCGAAAATAGTTAAACCCCCATAAAATATAGAAAAGGATATAAGTTACGGCCAAAATATTTAGCATGATTTTACCCGCTTTTGCAAATGAAATCTTTTTTGCAAAAAGTAAGATTAACAGAATTAGAAATGTGAGAATCAGGAGTACATAAAAAATGTCGTCAATTGAAAATGCAAAGATATTGCTGAAAGGAGAAATTAAACGGGCAATAAATGAATATAAAAATTGGGAATAAACTTTTTCTGTAACTGAAGGAAAACGATATGCAAGTTGAGTAATTCCATAAGTTAGAATTGCAGCTAAAGGCAGAAGCAGCCATTTTTTCGACTGGTTTTTTTTCATCTCATTGTAATTGTTAATTCTTTAAGGTATTTTCCTCATTAAATCGTTTATTTTAATTGTATTCGAAAGAACTCGCGAGCTCGGTTCGAAAGAACTCGCCATATAATGGTTTAGCTGTGTCCCGATTAATCTGGATGGCTCGTTTCATTTTACTTTCTGTGTTTTTTGTCATCGAAAATTGCGATCCAAAAATAATGCTATTAGAGTCATACTGCCAAAATACATGAGAAAACTTTTTCGATTAACTTTTTCATAGTTTAAAACTTTGGAAAAGTTAGCATCGACATAAAAGGTATTTTTTTCAACTATTTAGTATTATTGAACCCTTAAACTATTCTGATGCGGGTTTCGGTTTTAATATTCCTTGTATTTTTTGGTTATTCCGGATTTGGTCAATCACGTTCAACCAGTGATTGGATTGATTTTGGGAGTTCGCACATTAATAAATGGCTGCAAATAGTCCCCGGTAAACTTGGCCCAAATGCATTACCTGTGCCGTTCATGGACTATGGTTTGCTCGATAGTTTATCAAATATCGAAACTGGTGTTAATGCTCATTTTATGAAAGGCGACAGGGCAATAAATTCGTATCTGAGCTTCTACTGGGCGGTAGTTCCCAAAAGAGTTGTTATGCATGTTTGGGGGTTTCCTTCTGAAACGTTCCGAACCCATAATTCTGTACGAAATGACAGACAGATATATTATGACGACACAGGCTGGATGACCAAAACGGGCGATTTGTGTATAAGTACTTATATTCAGATAGTTAAAGACAAAAAGTTTTGGCCTGATATTACTGTAAATTATTCAGCAAAAACTACTATTGGTGGTGCAGTGCAAGGGCGCTATACCGATGCTCCGGCTAATTATTACTATGTTGCATTTGGAAAATCAATAACCCCAAAGTCTGGTTTTATCAGCGAAATCAGATTGGGAGCTTTGGCGGGTTTTTATGTTTGGCAAACCAACAAAGTTGAGTTGGCGCAGGATGAAGGTGCATTATACGAATTTGGAGTAGATTTAAAACACAGGAATTTGTCGTGGAAAAACGAAATCGGTGGTTACAATGGTTATGGTGTCTATCAGTTTATTGGGGTCGATGACAATAACGATCCATTGATTTTCCGGACGAACTTTAAAAGCTCAGGAGAACGTTTTGATTGGAAACTCGAATATCAAACCGGATTCAGGGATTACGGTTATCAGACCATCAGAATATCGGTATTTTATAAATTTGGTTTTGGATTTACTAAAAAATGGGAATACTGACCCTTATTTACAAATCCGATTTATTATTATTGCAACTCAATTCAGAAAAACTCTTTCAAATGAAAAATTTTGTTGTTATGTTTTTGCTTCTTGCTGCTATTTTAGTTGCAGGTAAAATTTTTGCCAAAGTTCCTGAAAAAAGGGTTGCAGAAATCCACAATAAGATATTAACCGTTGATACCCATTGCGATACACCTATGGCAATGCTTGATGACAATTTCGATATTGGTGTTAAAAATAGTCCGCCACAAAGTCGTGTTGATTTTCCGAGAATGAAAGAGGGTGGTTTGGATGCCATGTTTTTTGCAGCATTTACAAGTCAGCGCGAGCGAACCACAGGGAATACTGAAAATGCATATAAAACGGCAACCCAGATGATTGATGCCACCTATGCCGCATGCAACAAATACAGCGATTTAGCTGAAGTGGCAACAAAATCTTCTGATGCTGTACGAATTGAAAAAACTGGCAAACGAGCCATATATATTGGCATGGAGAATGGCTTTCCGATTGGCACCGATATAAATCGGGTAAAGGAATTCTATATGAGGGGAGTGCGTTATATTACGTTGTGCCACTCGTTAAATAACGACATTTGCGATTCATCATCTGACAAGAAAGGGCCGGAGCACAATGGATTGAGCGATTTTGGTGAACAAGTGGTTTTGGAAATGAATAAATTGGGAATGATGATCGATGTTTCGCATATTTCAGACAAATCATTTTTCGATGTGATAAAACTGAGCAAAGCACCGGTAATTGCTTCCCATTCAAGTGTGCGTACAATTGCCCGGCATAACAGGAATATGACCGATGAAATGATAAAAACTTTAGCAAATAATGGCGGAGTAATTCAAATTTGTCTGCTCGATGATTATATCAAAGATCCTGACACTACCACAGTGTATTATCAAAAAAGAAAGGAATTGAACAAGGTTTTCGATACCAAATATGATTCGATGACAGATGATGAGAAAAAGGCACTTAGGAATGAATGGAAGATTTTAAAGGAAAAATACCCCAAAACCTTGCCTACTGTTTCTGATTGTGTGGATCATATCGATTATGTGAAAAATCTGGTTGGTATCGATTATGTTGGTATTGGCAGTGATTTTGACGGTGGCGGAGGATTGGACGGATGTGCAGATGTAAGCCAATTCCCAAATATAACCGCTGAAATGCTTGAACGAGGTTACACAGAAGAAGAAATCAGAAAAGTTTGGGGAGGCAATTTTTTCAGGGTATTTGAGGCGGTGGAAAAAACAGCAAAGCACAATTTATAATTTTTTTAAATTTGGACAATTATTTACTTTTAGACTTCAATTAAACCAATTCTGGAAATGAATTTTATCGATATTATATTTGGATTAATTCTGATTTTCTCTGCAATCGGTGGTTTTAAAAAGGGTTTGGTTACTGAGGTTGCTTCGCTGGCAGCTTTAATCCTGGGAATTTGGGGTGCAATTCATTTTTCGGGCATAACCACTGAATTGCTAATCAAGTATTTCGATTTAAAAACCGATTATTTAAATATAATTTCGTTTATAGTTACATTCATTGTGATTGTGATTTTGGTGCATATTGTTGGAAATGTGGTCAGTAACTTGGTTGATACAGCAGGGTTGGGCATTGTCAATAAATTAGGCGGGATGGTTTTTGGACTTTTACGTGCAATCTTGTTTTTGAGTATTGTGTTAATTGTTTTCGACAAAATTGACGATGATGTACAAATCATTCCTGAAAATGCAAAAAAAAACTCAACAATGTATGAGCCAATCAAAAACATTGCACCTTCAATTTTCCCTTTTATCGATGATTGGTATATAAAGCACAACCCATTAAAAGGGAATGATAAAAAAGTGGTTTGATTGAGAATATTTGCCTCAGTTTCTCAAATTGAAAACTTTTTGATTCTTCAGCGTTTGTCCAGGAAAATAAAATTCAGGTATTTATTTTAACCCTCATAATATATTACTGAACCCCGTTTATTATTGTTTTTTGTTTGCCTAAAACTGAATAACTATCTTCATTTTATATCTTTGCGCAAATTTTTAAAAGAGCTTTTCATGAATTTTATTGAAGAACTGAACTGGCGGGGAATGATTCACGATGTGATGCCCGGATTGGATGAGCAACTGAAAAAAGAGATGACTACTGCTTATGTGGGGATTGACCCAACAGCTGATTCATTACACATTGGCCATTTGGTGAGTGTTATGATGCTAAAACATTTTCAGGTGGCAGGGCACAAACCAATTGCGCTGGTAGGCGGTGCAACCGGGATGATCGGCGATCCGTCAGGTAAATCACAGGAGCGAAACCTGCTCGACGAAACTACTTTGAGGCACAATCAGGAATGCTTGAAAAATCAGTTATCCAAATTCCTTGACTTTGAATCGGAGGCTGCGAATGCTGCCGAAATGGTAAATAATTATGATTGGATGATTAAATTCGGCTTCCTCGAGTTTATCCGCGATATTGGGAAACATATAACAGTAAACTATATGATGGCAAAAGATTCGGTAAAAAAACGGCTCGATCCCGAAAGCGGTGCAGCGGGAATGTCGTTTACTGAATTTACTTACCAATTGGTTCAGGGTACTGATTTCCTTCATTTGTATGAAGCAAAAAACTGTAAACTTCAAATGGGTGGCTCCGATCAGTGGGGGAATATAACCACCGGAACCGAATTGATCCGCAGGAAAACGGGCGGCGAAGCTTTCGCGCTGACTTGCCCGCTTATTAAAAAGGCTGATGGAACAAAATTTGGAAAAACAGAGGAGGGAAATGTGTGGCTTGATCCTGAACGGACTTCGCCTTACAAGTTTTATCAGTTTTGGTTAAATACTTCCGATGAAGATGCCGAACGCTATATTAAAATATTCACGCTTCTGCCCAAAAATGAAATTTTCGAATTGATAGAAAAGCACAAAGAAGCACCGCATACACGCATACTGCAGAATAAATTAGCTGAAGAAATCACAACAATGGTGCATTCGCGGCAAGACTACGAAATGGCAGTTGAAGCATCACAAATCCTTTTTGGTAGTGGCACTGCGGAACAACTCAGAAAACTAAATGAAAGCACTTTCCTTTCTGTTTTCGACGGAGTTCCTCAATTTTCTGTTGCAAAAGACGACGTTGAAAACGGGATAAATATTGTTGATTTGCTTGCCGATAAAACAGCCGTTTTTTCATCGAAAAGCGAGTTGAGAAGAACAATTCAGGGTAATGGGTTGAGCATTAATAAAGAAAAAATAACATCACCAGATTTAATAATTGACAGCTCATTTTTAATCAACAAAAAATACATTCTTGCACAAAAAGGAAAGAAGAATTACTCGTTAATAATTGCAGGGTAATTTTCTTAATATTTCATTTTGAAAAAAGATACTAAAAACTGTTTCAATTCGTTGAAAGTATTGAATTAAAACTAAAACTTATGAAACCGGGATAAAAGTATTCCGTGTGTTCATGTCTCGTTCGGGATAAAATAAAACAATGAATAATTTATATGAATAATTTTTTTGATAACCAGCGGATTCTAACATTGATTTGGAAACGCAAATTTCATTTTATAATTATTGGTGTTATTGCCATTTTTCTTGGAGCAATTTTTTCAGGGCCAGCTTTTATCAAGCCAAAATACAGATCGACTGCCCGCATATATCCATCTAATATTGGTGAGATGAGCGAAGAATCGAAAACGGAGCAAATGCTTGAGATACTGAATTCGAATGACGTAAAAATCAGAATGTTCAATACGTTTGACCTTGGCCAGGCATACAATATAAAGAAGGATGATCCAAAATATTTGACATATATGTTTGACATTTACAATGAGAATGTTAAAACATCGAAAACCCAATACGAAACAGTTGAAATAGATGTAATGGATTTCATCCCCGAGCGTGCAGCTGATATGTGCGATTCAATTATTAATTTTTACAACCAAAAAGTTGCACAAATACACAAGGCCAAGACAAAGGAGATGGTTCAAATACTAAAAGATCAGTTGGATAAAAGGTATGCTGCAATAGATACCGTTGAAGCACAATTAAACCAGATAAGAGCTGAGACAGGTATTATTGATTTTAAAAACCAGGTTCCAGAAGTAACCCGTGGTTATATGACTGCACTTGCAACAGGCAGAAGTTCAGCTCCCGACACAAAGGAAATTAAAAAATTGTATGATAGTTTGGTTAAGAAAGGTGCCGATTCATATTGGCTCGAAAAGAGGTATAATTTTCTAATAAATGAAATTGATTCGGTAAATACTCTTTACGAAATAAATTTGAGTGAATTCCAGAAAAATATTACTTACAGCCATGTTGTAGAATCTCCTTTTCCTGCCGATAAAAAAGCGTATCCCGTGCGTTGGTTAATCGTACTGTTTTCAGCATTTTCTGCGGTATTTTTCGCGTTGATGGTTTTCCTAGTACTTGATTACAAAAAAGAAGAATAAATAGCCGGTGTTTCAAAAGGCAAGCATAAAATTATCCCTGTTTTATCTTATTTCAATAAGCTTTGTTTTGTTGAACGTTTTTTTTATGGTAAAAAGGAATTTTATGGCGATAAACGCTCTTCCTTTAATTCTAGCTATTTTGTTAGTTGTTATTTATTCATTCGATAAAATTGTTTACCTCATCGTTTTGTTTGCCCCGCTTTCCTTACCACTTTCAGAATTGAGCCCGGGATTTGGATTTGATATGTTTTTGCCGACCGAACCACTTTTGTTTAGCTTATTAATAATTTTTATTCTAAAACTGATTTATGAACGTGGATTTGATAAGCAAATACTAACTCATCCGGTTTCTTTGGCAATTTACGTTAATTTGATTTGGATTTTTTTTACCTCGTTAACCAGCACAATGCCAATGGTTTCGTTTAAGTTCCTTTTGTCGCGCATTTGGTTTGTAGCAATTTTGTATTTTTTAGTAGCGAAGTTATTTTCTGACGGCAAAAATTTGGAAAAATATGTTTGGCTTTATTCAATTTCATTGGTGATTGTTATTTTTTATACTGTTAACCGCCATTTGGAATATGGCTTATGGAACAAGGAAGTAGCCAATTTTGTGTGCAATCCCTTTTACAAAGACCACACTTCTTATGGCGCTGCACTTGCCATGTATATTCCTTTTTTATTGATGTTTTCATTTGGCAAATTTGTAACACAAAAACAGAAAATCGTTTCAATAATTGTTTTGGGAATTATTTTCATTGGTTTTATCCTATCATATACGCGGGCAGCCTGGTTAAGTTTAATTGTAGCAGGAGGTGTATATATTATAGTTAAATTGAAAATCAGGTTTAAACCACTCTTTATAACTTTTACAACAGTACTTGTTTTGTTAATATTGTTTTGGACCCAAATAGAAATGGGACTTGAGCAAAATTCAGAGCAATCGTCTGCTGATTTCAAAACGCATATTTCATCGATGGCAAATATTACAAGTGATGCTTCAAACCTTGAACGGATCAATCGCTGGAGTTGCGCAATCAGGATGTTTGAAGATAAACCGTTTTTTGGTTTTGGTCCGGGTACGTATATGTTTCAGTATGCATCGTACCAATTAAATGAAAACAGGACAATTATCAGCACCAATTCAGCGGATGGAGGAAATGCACACAGCGAATATCTGGGGCCTTTGTCGGAATCGGGTGTATTGGGAATGTTAACTTTTTTGTTGATTATCGGAACAGTGATTTACACAGCGGTTCATACCTATATGCGTTTAAAAGATAAACGACTGAAATCATTTGTTCTGGCAGCTTTGGTAAGTTTGGTAACTTATTATATTCACGGATTTTTAAACAATTTTCTTGATACCGATAAATTATCGGTTCCGTTTTGGGGATTCACAGCGATGATTGTTGCAATTGATATTTACTCGCAAAACCAGATAAAAGCACAAAAAAATCCGGACTGAAAATTGCCCGGATTGAAGTATTCAAAATGTATTCTGTTCTTTTTCTTCCCCAAGGGGAGGTTAGGAGGGGCTTTTTTATTGCCTTACTCTTTCGTTGTAAGATCTGTCGGTAGTACTAACTCGGATAATATCACCTTCGTTGATAAACATTGGAACCATTAACTCAGCACCGGTTTCAACCGTTGCAGGTTTCAAGGCATTCGAACTGGCAGTATTTCCTTTTTCACCATCAATTGTTGCGGTAACAACTAATTCTACAACAGCTGGCATTTCAGCAGTTAATGGAATTTCTTCATCAGCATGGAATTGAATCTCAATGATTTGTCCCTCTTTCATTAAATCGGCATTATCGATCATCGATTCCGGTAAGGAAATTTGCTCGAAAGTTTGGGTATTCATCACATTTAAGCCCTGATCATCTTTATAAAGATATTGGTACTGGCGACGTTCAACGCGAACATCTTCCACTTTTACACCGGAATTAAATGTATTGTCAACTACTCTGCCTGTTTTTATATTCCTGAGTTTTGTGCGCACGAAAGCAGGACCTTTGCCAGGTTTTACATGTAAAAAACTAACAATTGTGTGGATTTCCCCTTTAAACATAAAGCACAATCCATTTCTAAAATCTGAAGTTGAAGCCATGAAATATTATTTTCTTATTATTTAAGGCGCAAAAATAAATAAATCAGTCAGAAATCACCTTTTTAAGAGATCTTTTTTACTGAAAAAATTCGCCTTCATTCTTTGTAATTGGTTCAGAATAATATATTTCGAGATGTTGAGACAGATGTTTTGAACCTCAAAATACCTTGTTTTTAGGTACTGTTGCCACAAAATTTTTCAAATAAAAGGGTTCGAAATAGGCAACATCTTCAAATTGTTTTTTACTGTATTTCTTTTCAGCAATCATTTGCATAAATTCTGCTGATGTAGTTTCCGGACCATTAAAAACTGCGTTTTCGTGTTTTATAATGTCCTTGCACTTTTTCGCGCCATTTCCGAAAAATAGTATTTTATGAGTTTCCAATAAATCAGTCAGGAAATATTCATCGATAATTTCGGCTGAAACTTGTCTGATTTCTTTGCCGTCTGAATCGTATAAGGCTGTGTAAACTTCCATTCTGCGGGCATCAATCATCGGACAGTAAATTACCTGTTTCTCATTTTTTGAAAAATCGTATTTTTCTGAATTTTGGGCAGCGAAGATTCCCAAAACTTCAAGCGAGTTGACCGAAATAAGTGGAATATTTAAACCATAGCATAATCCTTTTGCTACTGAAACACCTATTCTCAGCCCTGTGTATGATCCTGGTCCCTTGCTAACTGCAACTGCACTGAGCATTTTGGGTTGAATGTTATTCTCTTTTAAAAGTTCCTCAATAAACACGGTCAAAACACTTGAATGATTAAGTCCTTCAAGACTTTCCTTTTTAAACAAAGTAAGTCCGTTTTCAGCAAGTGTGACCGAACAAACCTCAGTTGATGTCTCGATATTTAAAATGAGCGCCATTTTTGCAATTTAAATTGTTGTGGGCAAAAATATTGATTTGTTTGGAATAACCTAAAATCTATGAAATCAGTTGAGTTCCTGGTTTTATGCTGTAACAAAGAATTTATCAGCAAATTGAATAAAAATGGCGGTCCCCAAAAGCAAGGTAAAAAGCAGTTCACGCCAAAAAACCGAATCAATAGAAACAAAAAGATTAGCTATTAAGAATGTTACAGGAACTACTGCTATTACAAGCATTTCCTGTGATGTAGCCGGAATAAAAATGAAACTTAACATTGAAAAGAAGAAAATTACAAAAAGTACAACGTAATATTTTCGGGTACTTACTTTTCTCGAATCATATTGCTGCATAATTTTAAAGCTGCCAAGGATAGTAAGAAAAATTAGCAATGCCAAAAACCCCTGTAAAGGATAATTAATTTTAAAGTGGTTTATCCGTGAAAAAATACTTTTTTGGAAAACTACAAAAGTATCCATGAGCTGATCGGTGAAAAAAGCATAAGTTAAAGCAAAAGCTGCAGGTATGATAAAACCAATAATCAGAATCAGAAAATCACGCCATTTTCTTTCGCGCCGCAGTATTGAAATTGCGATTAGAAAGGCGGGTAAAAGTACAATCAGATTAAAATAAAACAGAGTTCCGATTGCAATAAAAAGACCGGCATTAAAAATTTCGATTTGTGAATTGGGGTTATTAAAAATCGAAAACAAACTGTTCAATCCAAGCAGTGTGAAAACTGCTGCAAAAAATACAGGGTGAAGAGTGTGCATTGTTGTAAAACCGCCAATAATTATGATATAAATGACAGCAGGTAGTTTTGTTCGTGCTTTTATTAAGGCATATCTGCTGTTTATTTGCTGTATTAGAAATGCAACAAACAACACGATAATCAATGAAATAACAACTTGTAAAAATGGGTGATGAGAAGTAGTTTTATCGATAAAATGATACAAAATACCTTCGTTTTCACCCTCAAAAAACTTGTAAGAATTCGGAGATCTAAAACTGATTAACCAAAATAATATACCCACAATCAGGTATAGCAAATAGTCGAATGGTTCCCTTGATTTTAATATCCGTAGAATCATAGTTTATAAGTCAAAACCCAGATCTTTCCTGTAATATTTATTTTCGAACTGAATAGTTTTTGCATTTTTATATGAAGTTTGCAGAGCACTCTTCATATCCTCTCCGTATGAACTGACAGCAATAACACGTCCACCTGAAGTTACAACCTTGTTGTTTTCATATTTTGTTCCGGCGTGAAAAACAATACTGTCGGTAACTTTTTCGAATCCTGTAATAATCTTACCGTTTTCATATACTCCTGGATAACCTCCGGATACTAACATTACTGCCACAGCTGTACGTTCATCAATTTCAATTATTTTATTTTCAAGTGATCCGACAGCAGCCCCTTCCAGTAAATCAACAAAATCCGATTTAATCCGCAACATAACAGCTTCGGTTTCCGGGTCACCCATCCTCACGTTGTATTCAATTACAAAAGGATTTTTGTTTACACTGATCAACCCAAAAAAGATAAACCCGTTGTATTCAATGTTTTCTTTTTGTAGTCCTGAAATTGTGGGCTGAATAATTTGTTTTTCAACCTTTTCCATAAAAACTGCATCAGCAAAGGGAACTGGTGAAATTGCCCCCATTCCGCCTGTATTAAGGCCTGTATCGGCTTCGCCAATTCTTTTATAGTCTTTTGCTTCCGGTAATATTTTATAGCTTTTCCCATCGGTAATTACAAAAACAGAAACTTCAATTCCACTCAAAAATTCTTCGATAACAACTTTGCGGCTAGCATCGCCAAATTGCCCGGCGAGCATTTCTTTTAATGAATCTTTTGTTTCTTCAAGTGATTCGATAATCAGTACACCTTTGCCGGCAGCCAACCCATCGGCTTTTAATACATACGGGGCTTTCAGAGAATTCAGAAAAGAAAATCCTTCGTTAAGGTTTTCGTTTGTAACTGTTAAATATTTTGCTGTTGGAATATTGTTGCGAGCCATAAATTCTTTGGCAAAATCTTTACTTCCCTCTAATTGCGCTCCTTCTTTTTTAGGGCCAACAACAAGTATTGATTTCAATTCAGGATCAGCGGCAAAAAAATCATGTAACCCAGCAACTAATGGAACTTCAGGCCCAATTAATACCAAATCAATTTTATTTTGAAGTGTTAGCGATTTTATATTCTGAAAATCGCTGACATTTGCCGCCAAATTTATTCCTATTTGCGAAGTACCTGCATTACCAGGGGCAAAAAACAGGTTTTTTACTTTTTTACTTTGTTTTAATTTCCAACCAAATGCGTGTTCCCTGCCGCCGGAACCAATAATCAGAATATTCATTTTGAAAGTGTTTTTGTATTTTGATCGTGAAGATAAGTTTTTATTCAGTTGTTTTCAAAACTGTGGTTGACCGGAATTTTTAAAAAAATGCCAGATTGAATTGACAACCTGGCATTTTAATATCTACCAAACAACCCCTTATATTGAAGTGAATTTAGTGAAATAGGCTTGCATTGCATCCCCAACCTTTTTTGAAAAATCAGTCAGGTTATTAGCCCTTGCCGACCTTTCCATAATTTGAAGATAGAATATAGTGCGTTGAATTTCTTCATTAACTGCTTTATCCTGAATATATTTACGGTCGAGTGAAAAATAATAACTCAAATCATCATCAAATGATTCAAATGCCTGTTCCATAACCATTTTCCCTTTTTCAGTGGCGCCTGCCCTAAAATAACTGTTTGCAAGTTCAATGGTGAAATAACCGGGAGGTGCAATACTTGGTGGAATCAATTCAAAACAACGATCGATAACTGCAATTGCCGAATCCTTTTTTCCTTCATCAAGCAATGTACTTGCCAAACGGTTGAAACTGTTTGTTACATTAGTCATCATCCGCATGTTGTTTTCATCGATATAAACGTTTGGATCATTCATACCACCCCATTCAAATTTGTTCATGATATTATCGTACATAATATCAGATGCAACTGTCCCAAATTCTAAACGATCAGGTTTACTTTCTCCTTTTATCGGGACTAACCGGTAGGCAAAACCTTCAACCTGAAAATAATTTTCGAGATTCAAATATTTATTGCGACCCACTGTTATTGCCCAGTAAATAGGTCGCTCCCAGTTGTTTGTTGCAATTAAATCGAGTATCATCATTTCATCTTTTGATAGATAATTCCTGTCGGATAAGTCTATTGTCATTGTATCAACAATTTTGTCATAGTCTTCAGGACGCACTACTTTATTTCTGATAACTGCCTCTTTGTCAATCTTGAAGCTTAATATTTTCTTTGGAATATAGGCTGCATTGTCAGCTTGTTGCAGTTTTGTTGCAGGATTATCATCAGCAATAAAATTAATTGCTTCTTTGGCTCCAATGGTTGGACGTGCTATTCTCGGATTGTCCATTAAATAAACAACATCGCGTGTTCCCTGTAAATATTTATCTGCAGTGAGCGAAAATGGCATGGGCGCTGATTCGTATGCTTGTCTTCGCATTTGATCGATGTACCAGTCGGTTTGCAGATAACTCAAATTACAAACACGCACATCAGTGCGAACTCCTTCCACTTCCTGGTTGTACCACAAAGGGAATGTATCATTATCACCATTCGTAAAAATAATGCTGTTTGGCTGGCATGTTTTAAGATAATTAGCGCCAAAATCGCGGGCGGTGTAACGGCCTGATCGGTCGTGATCATCCCAGTTTTGAGCACTCATAATGCCTGGAACAAGCACCAGTGTTGCTATTCCAGCAATTCCGGAAGAAACCGTTTCCGGTAAAAATCGTTTTAATCCTTCGGCTATCGCCATAACTCCAAGCCCAATCCAAATTGCAAAGGCATAAAAAGAACCTGCATATGCATAATCCCGTTCACGTGGTTGATGGGGGTACTGGTTCAGGTAAATTACAATGGCCAAACCTGTCATAAAAAACAGAAGAAACACTACCCAAATTCCTTTTTTTCCTTCGGCACCTTTATTATATTGGAAAAATATTCCAAGCAATCCGAGTAACAATGGCAGAAAATAAAATGTATTATGAGCTTTGTTATGAGCCAAACTTGCTGGTAAATTGTCCTGGTCACCCAGACGCATTTCATCAATAAACTTGATTCCACTTAACCAATTGCCATTAATTACCCCACCATGACTTTGAATGTCGTTTTGCCGGCCAACAAAGTTCCACATAAAATAACGCCAGTACATATGATTTACATGATATCTGAGAAAAAATCGCATGTTTTCTGCAAACGTTGGTTTAACAATTACTTCGTTTTCACCCTGTTCGTTTTTATGTTGAATTTTTCTGCCTTTTACACCTCCCCATTCTACATAATCATCAGCGTGAAAAGACTCCATTGTACTCCACATTCTTGGAAAAACCATCTTGAATTTTTCATCGTAATTTGGAACAACCTTATAATTTGTAATCACATATTTGTCACCAATTGGTGTGTAAACGGCTTTCCCCTGGTTATAACGGTTTTGCGGGTTTAGTGGTGAGTTGTAAAACTGCCCATATAAAAGTGGACGATCACCATATTGTTCGCGGTTGAGATAACTTAACAGTGCAAAAGCATTGTTTGGGCTATTTTGATCCATCGGTGGCTGTGCTGAAGAGCGAATAATAATAAGTGCAAATGAAGAATACCCAATCAGAATTACAGTAATTCCAAGGATAATTGTATTCCAAATCACCATTTGTTTTTTTGCGGTGTACCAAATTCCGTAAACTACGGCAGCAATTATTAAAAACATATAGAAATATAAACCGGAGTCAAACGGGAGTCCAAAAGTATTTACAAACAGCAGATCAAACCATGAACCAATGGTTACAACACCTGGAATGATTCCGTACATTATAAATGCTAGTATTACAATTGAAGCGACAAAAGCCATGATAATCCCGTTACGCGTAACATCGTATTTTTTGAAATAATAAACGAAAACAATTGCCGGGATTGCAAGTAAATTCAATAAATGTACGCCAATTGATAGTCCTACTATATATGCAATAAAAATAAGCCAGCGATTAGCATTTGGTTCATTTGCTACATTTTCCCATTTCAGAATTGCCCAAAAAACAACAGCAGTCATTAATGATGATGTGGCATAAACTTCACCCTCAACCGCCGAAAACCAGAATGTGTCGGAAAAAGTATAAGCCAAACCGCCAACCACACCGCTTGAAATAATTGCAATAGTTTGTCCAATTGATAAATTTTCACCTTTCCAGACTAATTTTTTTGCAAGATGAGTTATAGTCCAAAACAAAAACATGATAGTAGCCCCACTTGCAATGGCAGACATTGAATTTACAAGCCTTGCAGCATCTTCCGGCCCTCCAAAAAGGGTAAAAAACCGACCCATTATCATAAAAAGTGGTGCTCCCGGAGGATGTCCAACTTCAAATTTAAAGGATGTGGTAATAAATTCACCACAATCCCAAAAACTTACTGTAGGTTCGATGGTCATCAAAAAAACCACCGACGAAATAATAAATATTACCCAGCCAAAAATATTGTTATAAAGATTGTATTTCTTCATTTTGATGATAATTTCTTGTATTTCAAATTTTTCCGAAAAATAATAAGTTGCGAAGATAATTGTTTTGAACCAAATTGGAAGAATACAAATTGTTTTTAAAGGTATTCATTAAACTTCTTTAAGAATTATATTTGGATTTAGTCAGGTTTTGATTCAATTTTTATATGGTTTTTTGAATTTTGAGGATGGTTGCTCAATGGAACTGAAAAATATAAAATATCGATTTCAACCATTTTTATCTGACTATATTTGTGAATTGTCAAAATTAAAAACCATGCGGATAACTGAAGTAAAAGATAAAAAAACACGGCAACAGTTTCAACAGGTTCCCCGAGTGATTTATAAAAATGACCCAAACTGGATTTGTCCTGTTGAAGGTATGGTTGAAGATATTTTTAACCCTGCAAAAAATAAAACCTATAAAAATGGAAAAGCTATTCGTTGGGTTTTAACCGATGATAGCGGAAACTTACTTGGAAGAATTGCAGCATTTATAAACGGAAATCTTGCACACACTTACGAACAACCAACAGGTGGTTGCGGCTTTTTTGAATGTGTTGACGACCTGGAAGCGGCTAATATGCTGTTTAAAACCGCTGTTGAATGGAATAAATCCAATGGAATGGAAGCCATGGATGGACCAATTAATTTTGGTGAAAACTATGTAAATTGGGGTTTGCTTGTTGATGGTTTTATGCCACAGGGTTACGGAATGCCATACAATCCGACGTATTACGAAAATCTTTTTCGAAATTTCGGGTTCGAAGTGTATTTTGAACAATACTGCTATCACCTTGATTATACAGTTCCTTTTCCCGAGAGATTTTGGAAAATAGCTGAATGGGTAGCAAAAAAACCTCAGTACAACTTTAAACATATTAATTTTAAAGAAACTGAAAAGTTTGTAAAAGATTTCTGCACAGTTTATGATGCTGCATGGGCATTTCACGAACATTACAAACCCCTTGATCCTGAAGATATTTACAGTTTTATCAACAGTTCAAAAGCCATACTCGACCCCGAAATGATTTGGTTTGCATATCACGAAGAAAAACCGATAGCACTTTTTGTGATGCTTCCCGATATTAACCAGATACTGCATAAACTAAATGGGAAACTTAATATTTGGGGCATTATTAAATTCTTTTATTACAAATGGAAAAAAACAATGACCCGCACCCGGATAATTATTATGGGGATTGATCCAAAATACCAGCGTTCAGGAGTTGATTCGGCTATTTTCTGGCACCAGGAACAGTTGATGAAAAAGAAACCCCAATACAAAGAGATTGAACTTTCATGGGCAGGTGATTTTAACCCAAAAATAGTCGCTGTTTATGAGGCGACTGGCGCTAAACGGGCAAAAACACATTATACAATGCGTTACCTTTTCGACCGTGAAAAACAGTTTACACGAGCTCCAATATTAGGACCGGAAATTCTTTATGAAAAAGTTAAAGAGAAAACAGATAAAATTTAAGTTTTCTTTTTTGGTTTATAACGAACAATATTTATCTTTGCAGCCCGATTGAAAAAGGATTAATAACAAACAATGAATGGATTACAGTTTTGGATGTAACCATTCGGAATAAAAAAACAGGAAAATGAAAAAAGATATTCATCCGAAGGAATACAGACTGGTAGCGTTCAGAGATATGTCGAATGGGCATACTTTCTTTACAAAATCAACAGTAAATACCAGGGAAACCGAAGTTATCGATGGCGTTGAATACCCAATATTCAAGGTTGAGATTTCAAGTACTTCGCACCCGTTTTACACCGGAAAGGTTACACTTGTTGATACGGCAGGTCGTGTTGATAAATTCATGAACCGCTACGGTAAACACATGGAAAACAGAAAAAAATAGGTTTTTTGTTTAAGCATATAAAGCTCCGAACCACGGAGCTTTTTTTTTGAGCTAAAGTGTTATCTTGGCAGTAAAAATTTACAAACCGATTGAACAATTGTCAGCCTGTTAACTTTTTATTTTATGGCACGTCAATTGCTTTTCAATATGCCTGTTTAAAAATCGGTCTGTATAGGTCAGATTGTCACAAAATCAATAAAAATGGGGAAAATTAAAAATTCAGGATTCAATAATATTTTTGGTTTAGGAACAATTGGAAATGAAGCGGAGTTTATTCCAATAATTGCAGATGGCGATGACCGTGATCTTAAGAATACAGAAGTACCTGATGTATTGCCAATTCTTCCGCTCCGCAATACAGTACTTTTTCCGGGTGTTGTTTTGCCAATTACAGTAGGACGTGAAACTTCACTTGAGCTTATTCGGGATGTAAATCGTGGAAGCAAACTACTCGGAACTGTTGCCCAAAAGGACTACACTGTTGATCATCCGGGTAAATCCGATATTTTTGAAATTGGCACAGTTGCCGAAATCCTAAAAATTCTTGAAATGCCGGATGGTTCAACATCGGTGATAATTCAAGGAAAACGACGGTATAAAATTTTGGACTTTGTTTCTGAAACCCCCTATTTCAAAGCAAGGGTTGAATCGTTAAATGATATTCTTCCTGAAAATGACAACGAGTTCAATGCCATTGTTGGTTCGTTAAAAGACCTTTCCATAAAAATTGCACAGTTCACAGCAAACATTCCGCCAGAAGCAACGTTTGCCGTAAAAAACATTGAAAACTCCTCCTTTCTGATAAATTTTATTTGCTCCAACACGGATATAAAGGTTGAGGATAAACAAAAGCTTCTTGAAATCGAAAGCTTGAAAGAGCGTGGTATTCAAGCCATAAGTTTTTTGGTAAGAGAAGTTCAGATGCTGGAACTTAAGCACGACATCCAGAAAAAAGTAAAGACCGACATCGACAAGCAACAGCGTGAATTTATGCTCAACCAGCAAATGAAAACCATTCAGGATGAATTGGGAGGAAATCCGGCTGAGCAGGAAATAAACATTTTAAAAACAAAAGCCAAAACTAAAAAGTGGAGCGAAGAAATTTCCAAATTCTTTAAAAAAGAAGTTGAAAAGCTTAGTCGTTTAAACCCGGCAGCAGGAGAATATTCTGTTCAGTTTACTTTTTGCCAGACTTTGCTGGACCTTCCCTGGAATGAATATACCACGGACAACTTCGACCTGAAGAATGCAAGTAAAGTATTGGACGAAGACCATTATGGTCTTGAAAAAGTAAAAGAAAGAATATTGGAACATTTGGCGGTTTTAAAATTGAAGAATGATATGAAATCGCCGATTCTGTGTTTGTACGGTCCTCCCGGCGTTGGGAAAACTTCACTCGGTAAATCTGTGGCAAGGGCACTCGACAGAAGTTATGTTCGTGTAAGTCTTGGTGGGTTGAACGACGAATCTGAAATCAGAGGACACAGGAAAACCTACATCGGAGCGATGCCTGGTAGAATTATTCAAAATATAAAAAAGGCAAAATCATCGAATCCTGTTTTTATACTAGATGAAATCGATAAAGTATCAAAACATTTTCATGGAGACCCGGCATCGGCGTTGCTAGAAGTTCTTGATCCGGAGCAAAATTCGGAGTTTCATGATAATTATGTTGAAGCCGACTATGATCTTTCGAAAGTGATGTTTATTGCCACTGCCAACACTTTGAGTACAATTGCACCGCCGCTTCGCGACCGTTTGGAACTGATTGAAGTTAGCGGTTATTTGGTTGAAGAAAAAATTGAAATCGCAAAACGCCACCTAATCCCAAAACAGTTGGAAAATCACGGTTTGAAAAAATCGGACGTTACTTTTTCGAAGGAGGTTATTGAACTAATTATCGATGGTTACTCGCGGGAATCAGGAGTTCGCGAATTAGATAAAAAACTTGCAAAGGTTATTCGCCGGGTTGCCAAAAAAATAGCGTTTGAAGAAACCTATAATAAAAAACTTACAAAGTCAGACATACGAGAATATCTTGGTGTAATTGAATTTTCAAAGGAAAAATACCAGGGCAACGAATTTGCAGGTGTAGTAACTGGTTTGGCCTGGACAGCAGTTGGAGGCGAAATTTTATATGTTGAAACCAGCCTAAGCAAGGGGAAGGGTGGATTGACTATGACAGGAAATCTGGGAGAAGTGATGAAAGAATCTGCAATGCTTGCTCATGAATATTTAAAATCCCATTCAGAAGAATTAGGTCTTGACCCTGAAATATTTTATAATTGGAATGTACATGTGCATGTTCCGGAAGGTGCAATCCCAAAAGACGGCCCTTCAGCGGGAGTAACAATGGTAACATCTTTGGCTTCGGCATTTACACAGCGAAAAGTTAAAAAGAGCCTTGCAATGACCGGTGAAATCACACTTCGCGGAAAAGTCTTGCCGGTTGGTGGAATTAAGGAAAAAATACTGGCAGCAAAACGAGCAGGAATTACAGAGATTATCCTTTCAGAAGAAAACAGGAAAAATCTGGAAGAAATAAAAGAAGACTACTTGAAAGGTGTGAAATTCCATTTTGTAAATACAATTATGGATGTGCTTGATATAGCACTTCTGAAAACAAAGGTGGATAAACCTGTAAATATTTCTTAATAAGAAATAATATGTTGTTTGTTTTGTCTGGTTTTTTAATTTTACGTCCTTAAAAAATAAAAAAGTGTACTGATGAATAAAGTATTGTATGTAATTCTGTTGATTCTGACTTATTCTGTAGGATTTAGCCAAAGTGCAAAAGAGTTTTATAACAGTGGAAATCAGAAACTGGATAAAGGACAAAATAAACAGGCAATTAAAGATTATGACGATTCAATTGATTTGGACAATACTTTCCCTGATGTTTTTTACAACAGAGCGGTAGCAAAATACAGAATTAAAGATTACACTGGCGCAATTGAAGATTATACAAAAACCATTGAACTTGATCCTCAAAATGTTATGGCCTACAATAACCGGGGGTTGATTAAAAAGACACTTAAGGACTTAAATGGTGCTGCCGATGATTATTCAAAGGCGATTGAAATAAATCCGTCATTTGCGTCGGCGTATTTTAACAGGGGAAATATAAGTGTATTAAAAGAAGAGCCTGACAATGGTTGCGAAGATTTTCGGAAAGCGTTGGATTTAGGGTTGAACAAAGCGCTTGAGTATGTGGCAAAATACTGTAATTAATCGTCACCTGATGCAACCAGAGATTTTGCGAATGTGACTTCGCCGAAGGCTGAATGATTTTATTCTTTTTCTCCATTTCCACGGAATAACAAAATATAAATATTTGTTTACTAATTTTTTAATCCGGATAAATCTGCTTATCAGAATAAATCGTAAACTCATTGTTTAAATATTTATCTCATTTATTATCTTTAGCGATAACCAATAATATCGAATTTCAGCTAAATGTTAATAGAACGGGTTCAAAAAATATTTCTGCTTATTCTTATTATTATTCAACCAGTTTTTTCTGTAGCAGCCGAAAAATTCGTGATTGGCTTTTCGCAATGTACTATGGCCGATGTCTGGCGCGAAACTATGTACCGCGAAATGCTGATAGAACTTGCTTTTTACCCTGACCTTGAATTGATTATCAAAGATGCAGACAGTAATAATTTTCAACAAATAAAAGATATTGAAGCACTCTTAAGTCATGGTATTGATTTATTGATTGTTTCACCCAACGAATCGGAACCGCTGACCCCGATTGTTGAAAAGGTATTTAATTCAGGAATCCCCGTAATTGTACTTGACAGGAATATTACTTCGGACAGATACACTGCATTTGTGGGTGGAAATAATTACCTCATTGGTCAGGAAGCCGGAAAGTATGCAGCAAAATTGTTAAATAGTAGTGGCAAAATTGTTGAAATTACAGGGCTTGCCGGTTCTACCCCTTCAATTGAGAGGCAAAAAGGATTCAGAGAAATCATCAAAATGTATCCTGAAATTTCAGTTATTTCTTCCGTCTCGGGAAAATGGAACTGGGCCGATGCAAAAATCGAAATGCAGAAAATTATTGATGAGAAGACAGATTTTGACCTTGTTTTTGCATACAATGACATGATGGCAAAAGGAGCATATTCAGTGGCAAAAGAAAATGGAGTTGAAAATAAGTTTTATCTTGGAATTGATGGTTTATACGGTAGCGAAGGAGGCATCCAATATGTGATAAACGGTGAACTTGACGCCACTTTCCTTTACCCAACCGGAGGTGAAAAATCGATCCAGGTAGCGCACAAAATATTAAATCATTTGCCTTTTGAGCGCGAAAACCTGCTGGAAACAGTGGTTATTGACTCAACCAATGCCAAAATCATAAAATTGCAAACCGACCAGGTATTGTCTTTGCAGGATAAAATAGAAAATCAAAATTCGGTGCTTGACAAACAAATTTCAAGGTTTCAAAGTCAGCGGAATTTATTGATTTTATCGCTTGTTTTACTGGGATTGAATGTTGTTTTGGTTGTTCTTGTTTTTCGTGCATTCCGAAATAAAAAAAGGGCAAATACAAAACTGGAGTTGCAAAAACAGCAGATCGAAAGAAGAAATAATGAGATTTCAAAACAACGTGATCAATTGATTGAAGTATCTAAAAAGCTGGAAGATGCAACCAAAGCCAAACTTCGCTTTTTCACCAATATTTCACACGAATTCAGAACTCCACTGACTTTAATAATCGGGCCGCTTGAAGATTTAATCCACAAAGGACAGTTACCTCCTGAGTTGCAAAAACAATTTAACCTGATGCATCGCAATTCATTGCGATTGCTTCGAATGATAAACCAGTTAATGGATTTCAGAAAACTGGAAAATGAAAAAATGAAACTTCAGGCAGGGGTTTACGATATCGTCGCTTTCTTGAATGAAATTTATGAATCGTTTGCTGAACATGCTGCCAAAAAGAAAATAGATTTTCAATTTCATTCAACAGAAGAAAAAATAATGCTTTGGTTTGATTGGGATAAAATGGATAAAGTGATTTTCAACCTGCTTTCGAACGCATTCAAATTTACCGGCAACGACGGGCAAATCTCCATAATTGTAAAAAAAGAAAGGCCAGTGGTGAAAATACTCGCTGACGAAGAAGTTTTGATTGAGATAAAAGATACGGGCCGCGGTATTGCAAAAGAACACCTGTCGCATATTTTCGATCGCTTTTACCAGGCAGAACAATCACAGGATTTTGGGGGAACCGGCCTCGGGCTTGCCCTTTCAAAAGGATTTATTAAACTTCATCATGGAAAAATAAAAGCAGAAAGCGAACCCGGCAAAAGAACCTCGTTTTTTATCCGCCTGCAAATGGGGAAACTGCATCTAAAAACAGACGAAATGGTTGGCAGCGAATCGTCGCAACCGGCAAATAGGCACAACGAAAAAACCATTAGCGATGAAATACATTTTAATCCTGAGTTTTCGGAGATTACCGAAACAGAAACTGCGATTTCTGTTTCAGGAGAAAAACCATTGGTTTTAATTGTGGAAGACCAAAAAGACGTGCGCGAATACATAAAAGACAGTCTTGGCAGTGGTTACACCATTATTGAGGCCGAAAACGGAAAACAGGGATTGCAACAGGTTGAAGAAGAAGAACCCGACATAATTATCAGTGATATTATGATGCCTGAAATGGATGGTCTTGAAATGACCCGGAAATTGAAAAACCAGCTTAAAACCAGTCATATCCCCATAATCCTTTTAACGGCAAAAGCATCGCAGGAACAGAAACTGGAAGGATTGGAAGAGGGTGCAGATTCTTACATTCCGAAACCGTTTAACAAACGGCATCTGCAAATCAGGGTAAAAAAACTAATTGAACTACGCAAAAAACTTCAGGAAACTTATAAAAGCCCCATGACTGTTAATGAAGAGGAAGGTCAGATTTCGCGTTTGGACCGGAAATTCCTGAATAAAATTTCGAAAATTGTTGAAGAACAAAAAGACAGGGAACTCTCGGTTGAAGAATTGAGTGATATGATAGGGCTTTCGCGGGTACATTTATACCGGAAAATAAAAAAACTTACCGGCATGTCGGTAAGTGAATTTGCGAACTCGGTCAAACTCCGGCTTTCGCTTGAATTGCTGAAAAACAGCGGAAACAGCATTTCACAGATTGCTTACGAAGTCGGGTTTTCATCACCTTCGTATTTTACCAAATGTTTTAAAGAACAGTTCGGGATTTCGCCAAGTGATTATGCAAAAAAATAGCCCGATTCCTCAAAATGACGAACCGGGCTTCTGCTAACTAAACTTCCAAATAAAAGTCAATTACCAAATCCCTGAAAGTTTTGTGATTTTTCCTTTTAATAATTCAACTTCTCCTTTTTCAGAAAACAAGCTAATCATTTTAAATTCTTCAGAAGGAAAGAATTGTTCTGTCATTACTACCAAACCGTCAACTGCAAATAATTCAACTGATGATTTATCAATGATTAATCGCAATGTAAGTGTTGGGCTGTTTATAATGTAAGGGGCAAAATGTATTCCGGCAAATTCATTTGAAGGGTCGTTCCACCCTGAATTTGTTCTGTCAACAAAAAATAATTTGTTTAGGTTGTCATAACCAATTTGCACCATTTCATTTTTTGAATTGGCCAAAATTACCCCGAAACGTTCTCCAAAATTCAAGTCTGTATTGTTTGCAGTATTAAAACTAAGCTCAATTTCAACCGGAAATTCCTGTTGTTCTTTAATTTCATATTCACCTGAAATTTTTCCAGGCTGAAGTTTATTTTCCTCTTTTCTTAATTTTCCAAATTCTTCTATCGGGCGCGAAAGAAGTAAATAATCATTATAAATTTCATTTAAATACAATACTCTTGGAATTGTAAATGCACCCCGCCAAACCGAAGTTGGGATTTGATTCGCATATTGCCAGTTATTCATCCAACCAATAAGAATTCTTCTTCCATCCTCTTCTGGTATGTCCGACCAGGTTACTCCCGCATAATTATCCTTACCGTAATCCAGCCATTTTGTTTTTTCACCATGACTTTCAAAGATTTGCCCGTCAAAATCGCCTACGAAATATTGTGTAGCCGAACCTCCATTGGGACCGCCAGGATTGATGCTAACCAGTAAGACCCATTTTGTTTCATCTGTACCTTCAATTTGCAAAGGGAATAAATCAGGGCATTCCCATACGCCGCCATGTGCCCCGATTCCTGCGCCAAATTCGCTTTCAAGGGTCCAATCGATTAAATTGGGCGAAGAATAAAAATTAATATGGTCGAGAACGGCAAGCGCCATAATCCATTTTTCAGATTCCTTGTGCCATATCACTTTGGGGTCCCTAAAATCACGAATTCCGGGATTAGGCAACACCGGGTTGTTTTCAAATTTTGTCCATGCTCGTCCTTTGTCGATACTAAATGCAATTCCTTGATATTGAAACTGGTTGCTGCCTGTTTCTTCCATTTGTCTGTTATGGTAGGTATAAATGGCAACCATTGGCGGATTTTCCTTGCTGCCGAAACCGGTTGTATTTTTCCAGTCGATTACAGCACTGCCAGAAAATATCCATCCCAAACTGTCAGGATACAATGCAATTGGTAATTCTTCCCAATGTATCAAATCTGTACTTACGGCATGTCCCCAATGCATGGGTCCCCAAATGGTGCTGTCGGGGTAATACTGAAAAAACAAATGGTATTCCCCTTCATAATATACCATTCCGTTGGGATCATTAGTCCAGTGTTCTTTTGGTGAAAAGTGAACCTGTGGCCGATATTGTTCACTATAATTTTCATGTTTTTTATCAACTGATGGTTTACATCCGTTAAAAAACAAAGCTATTAGAATAAAATAATATGATACTTTCATTTTTATGGATTTACTTTTATAAAATGTTGAGTTGAAATATTTTTCTCATTGGATAAACAAAGCACATAAAGCCCTGCATTTAAATCGCTTATGTCGAGTGAATAAGGGTTGTCGTTAGTATAGAATTTCTCCTCTTTAACGATTTCGCCTACAAGGTTTACAACTTTAACATTCACTGGCAGAATGCTTTCTGAATGCTGAGTAATAAACAGTTTATCGTTTGCCGGATTAGGATATACGAACATTTGCTCCCGGTTGTAAAAGTTACGATCGAGCACTCCTGTACCTGTATCTTCCAGCCAAATCGATTTCAGTTCCCATGCTTTAAACGTTTCCAAAACTGATGAAGCATTTTCTGAAAATAGTTCGAACCCTTTCTGAAAATAAGGATTTGGAAACATTAAAGTAGTTAAAACCATTTCGCCATCGTTTATGAAAACCTCAAGGGATAACTGATCGACAAAAACATGAAACTTTATTTTGTTCTCCTTTAACCGAATTGGGGCTTTTATTATTCGGGGAAATTTGCTGTTAAAGTTCACATAACCACTTTTTGTGCGATCAATAAAGACATTTGAAGTTTTGGCATCGTAACCAAGAACCATTTTGTTTGTGCCTGATACACACAAGTTAAAACCAACTTTTTGATCTGTCCCCGGAGTCAATTCAAAAACCGCTTCGAACTCGTAGGTGTTTTTTTGTGGTACAAATTCGCTTAATCCAACAGTACCTTCCACAGTTTTTCCTGTGATGCTTACTTCCTTTTTACGCAGTTTCTGAAGTTCCGGAATGGGTTTTTGCCTGATTTTATAACCCTGATTGGTGCTAACCAATTCTATTTCGCGGGGAAGCGATTCAGAAGTACTTCCTCCCCAGGTTGTAGGAATACTGTTGGCGTAGTCCCAGTTGTTCATCCAACCCAGCCAAACCGTCCGGTTGTTATCCTTATCGTAATTCCGATAAGTTCTAACAGCATAAAAATCAGGACCATAATCAATCCAGTATGCATGCTCTTCGCGTTGGTCAGTTAGAATATCTGAGAACATAATCTGGTCGATATTGATGTGTCCCCAATTACCTGAAAAGTTATCAATAATCTGTAAAACCGCCGATTGCCCGATGTATTCAACTACATTCCAACCAAACCATTTAAGCAGTTCTGAATTGTCACCTGTTGCGGTTCGAACTATCTGGCCATTTATCAGTAGATTAATGCAGGTTAAGTTATTGTGGTTTCCCCCGGAAATCAAAAAATTTATAAAAGGTTTTGTAATTGTGAATTGATTTGAAGTGAGTTTACCTTTAGAGGCGTCACCGCCATTAAATGAATTGACAAGATAACTGCCCAAAAATCCGGACACCTCTTGTTGACCGCTTAACGTTCCATTTGCAGGTACAGATCCAAAGGCAGTTCCTTCAATCGTCCAGTTTGCATATTCTGTTGATTCGAAATTTTCAAATTGTACGCCAGAAATGCCAGTACCATCTTTCAAATAGGCGAGAGTCGTAGCATCCGGGCTAAATGTGTTTCCATCAAAATCGCCTATCCAATACTGGCCTCTATTAGGTCCCATACCACATATCATCACCCATTTTTTATTATTGGGATTTCCGTCTAAGGGGAGCTGAAAAAGGTCGGGAACTTCCCATCCTCCGGCCCGTGCCCCTAAAGGTCCAAAAGATGACTGTTTGGTCCAGGTTTTTAGATCTGGTGAGCTATAGATTTCAATACGACGTTCCCCCGGCCTGGTAATTGCCATCGCCCAGCGATTTAATTGATTATCCCAAAATACTGAAGGATCCCTAAAATCAGTTGAGGTTGAGGGAATGACTGGATTATTGTTATAATAATTGAAATTTTTAAAGTTTGGTTCTTTACTAACAGAAATGCCCTGAGTTTCGATGTTGTTCGATTTGTTGTGCATCGTGTAAATTGCTATAGCTACGGTATCTCCCACTTGTCCAAAACCAGCCGTATTGGCTGTATCTACCACTACGGAACCGGTATAGTAATCAAATATTGAACTACCTCCCATCATTGGCCAGGGATATTCTGTCCAGTAAACCAAATCCTCTGAAACAGCATGTCCCCACCAAAACAAATGATACAAATCATTGAACTTGATGGTTCCATCCGGATCACCAATCCAGCCACTTTTAGGTGAAAAATGATACTGGGGTCTATATTGTTCCGTGTAATCCTGTCCTTTCAAAATATATGGCACACAAAACAAGCTAAATACAATTATGAAAGCAGATATAATTTTCATTTTTGAATTTTAAAATTTTTAGCTTGATTTTTAAAATTGGACAAAGGATGCTCAATTAACTTCCTTTGTCCAATTACCCCTACTATTCTTTCGATTTTGCCAAAAGATAAGAAAAACTGTTACCCGTTAATTTTTCTCGATTTCCGGCTGTGTTTTCAACATCATTTTCAGCATACCAATCGTATGTTCCTGACCCAATGAAAATTGCGGTACCATTACTTTCACGTTTTTCCCAAACAACCATATTTATCTCCATACTATTCCAGTTTGTTGCCATAACCTTGCATTGATTAACTGTTTCAAAATACGTGATCCTTTCTTCGATTGTTGCTCCACCAATTGCATAATCTGTCCAATTATCAACATTATACTGGTTAGTCCTGTTACGACGTGCCACTCCGTTTGGTAACATGATAAATTTAATAGGGTCATCACTTTTAAAATTTAATCCTGCTGCAAGAGGACTACTTTTATCGGCATACCATTTAAGATCCCAATCACCCCAGTTATGCGAATCTGGATTCGCCTCAATATCACCAAAAGCATTATTGGGGGCATAGTTCGGAGCACTGACAACACCTATTTCATCTACGAGAGAACCTGCAAAATTGGTAAGCAATAAGTTGCCACCATTTTCGTAGTATTCTTTCAGTTTCGATACAATAGCAGGATTATCAGCAACACCATAAAGCATTTGAGCATCTGGCCAGCATGGCCTTGTTCCCTGATCCGAATGATACCATACTACATTGTACTTGCTCAATTCAACAGATCCGTTTTCTATTTGGCTGAAACTTACATATTCCCCTGAGGGATATTTCGCCAAAAACCACTCAGCAGCTTTTTTGTCATCTAAAATAGTCATAGCTGAAACACTAACTGGTTCACCTAAAAATGCAAAGTAGAATTTTTCAGAAACTGTTACAGTATAATTGCAATAAATATCACCGTTGACAATGGTAAACTCAACCGGATTTGTAAAATCCATATTTGATGTGATTTCCGGAGTAATAACGGCTCCATCAGGAAGAACAATCTCTGGACTAACATTAGAGATATCTATATTTGTTCCACTTTCAATGGTTACCGTAACGGTCTTATTTACCTCATTAATTACCCCTTCAATCCCCTCAACAGAAAAGCTCTGAATTTTAACATCTGTATCCAGATTCAGCGTACTTGTATATTCCTCATCACATGCTGAAAACAATGCAACTGAAAAGGATATCAAAATAATATGTATTAAATGTTTTTTCATTTTATTCCTTATTTAATGTTTTATTCTATTACCATCCTTGATTTTGCTGATACAAGCCTTTACTAAAATCAATCTGATTTTGTGGAATAGGGAAATATTCATGTTTTCCTTTTGTAAACTTTCCATCTTTCAGGTATTCCCTTTTTGTTGCCTCTTTTGCAAAATAATTATTGATATAATCTGAGGCAATTCCCCATCGAACCAAATCGTAAAAGCGAATTCCTTCCATAGCAAGCTCCAAACGTCTTTCCCAACGCAATGCCTCGCGGGCAAATTGTTGATCCCAGTTGCAATTTTCACCAGGTTTGTAAATTTCCATTTTGTAATTCGAAACAAAACTACCATCATTAAATTTTAACATTCCAGAACTGTTGGCAGCACGTTGCCTTACTTCGTTGATGATTGGGAGAGCCTCATTTTGGCGTCCCAATTCAATAAGCGCTTCTGCTTTCCATAACAGTACATCGGCATAACGAATAATATCGGTGTTTTTAGAACTTGCAATAAACGGTGGAACTTTCTGAAAACATGCACATTCATAATGTTGGCTTTCTTTCAGCGATGAGAAATGGCCATAAATAGGAATTGCTCGTGCCCAATCTTTTTGGTAAATAAAATTAGGATCATATTTCCACGGGTGACCCGGGATTGCAACTGTATGGTCTAAACGGACATCAAAAGTATTATCATAAAAGTCAGCGCCTTCTTTTACATCTGAATTATTGAATGTGCTGAATTGAGGTAGTCCCTTTTCATCGGTTTTGAATGAATTTACCAAATTTTGAGTCGGAATATGAAACCAGCAGCACCCATATTCAGGATTCATCGGATAGTTCAACATATTTCCCCAATCTAATCTTCCTTTTGGAGTACCGTCATCTATTGAACGTTGAATTGCAAAAACCGATTCTGTGCCTCCATCATCGTGAGTTTGCAAAAAATTATAACCAAAATCGGAGAACAGTGAATACTTACCTGATGCAATAACCTGGTTTACCAAACTTACAACTTGTTCTAATTTTGCATTATTTATGCTTACTACAGCATTTTGTTCGTTCTGTTCGTATGCCTGATACAACCTTGTTTTAGCAAGATATGCAATTGCAGCATATTTATTAACCCGACCCTTTTCCGTTTGCATTTCAGGAAGGTTGTCCACAGCAAATTGAAATTCATCGGCAATTTTATCCCAAAGTTCCTGATCGTTAAATTCCTTATTAGAAATTTCTTTAAATGCTTCCCCTGAAACCGTTTCGTCGATCCACGGAATGTATTTAAACATCGTTTTCAGGATGAAATAGTGGTGGGCTCTGAGAAACCGCATCTCTGCCTGCCTTTCTGTTTTTTGTGGAAATTCTTCCGGGGTAAGTTCATTAATCACTTTTAACGCCTCATTTGCGCGACCAATCCCAACATATAAACGATACCATTTTTGATCAATTAATGGATTATCGGTTGTATTAAATGCAAATAACTCCAAAAAATTAAATTCCCAGATATCACCGGTGCCACCGCCGCCCTTATATGAGTCGCCACTTGTATTGTCAGCATAAGGCCACAATGAGTTGGGAGCCGTGTAATGGTCGTTGCCAAGTTCAGAATAGGCTGCAATTGCCATACTTTCAGCATTTTCAGGAGTTTGTAACTGCTCGTTGCTGATAGTACTTTTAGGAGCCATTTCAAGAAATGAATCGGAACAGGAAAATAAAAATCCTGCTGCAATCATTAGTATTGCTGATATTTTAATATTTATTTTTTTCATTGTAATTGTTTTTTAAAAAGTTAAATTAACTCCAATTGAATAACTCGTTGGATTAGGATAAGCAAAACCTGGAGATTCAGGATCGACTCCTGTAAATTGATTATTCCCTTTTGAGTCTTTGAAAGTCAGTACATTTTGTCCCTGAACATAAATCCTTGCCGATGATAATTTCAAAGATTTAATCATCTTTTCAGGCACATTGTAACCAATCTGTAAGTTTCTTAGTTTCAGGTAAGAACCATTTTCAATGAAATAGGTTGAATATCTGTTTTCATTGTTTGTATCCGTTAAAGTAAGCATTGGAATAGTTGAACCTGAATTTGTTGGAGTCCAGGCATCCAAAGTTCTTGTGCCATAATTGGTACCTTGCCAAATGGAGGTAAAATCAGTTAAATGCTTGTATTCGTTAAAAACGTCAGTACCCTGAATACCTTGAAAGAATAAATTGAGATCGAAGTTTTTATAGGTAAAAACTGCATTAAATCCATAAATAAAATCAGGGTTTGGATCTCCAATCCAGGTTCTGTCCAAATCATTTACAACACCATCGGGTTTGTTAATGTATTTTCCGTTTTCGTCTAACCCGCCAATGTCCTTGTATTTTATACGGCCAATGTCCTTCCCGGTTTGTTGAGGGTAATTATCAACTTCTGCCTGATTTTGAAAAATACCATCAGCTATGTACCCAAAATGAATGTTATCCGGTTGTCCCAAAACACTTTTCCCGTTTGCAGGGTCGCCCGGATAACCGGTTAATACTTCTTCGGGCAAATAGGTTACTTTTCTTTTGTATGATGAAATGTTGGCAGTTAAATCAATACCAAGCCCGTTGTTCAAAGTTTTGTTGTATCCCAAAACAAACTCCCAACCTTTGTTTTCAAGTGTCGCGCCGTTAACCCATTGGTTACCGCCTTCTCCTTTTACGGCCAGATATGGTGGTTCAATCAATATATCGCTGGTTTCTTTCATAAAATAGTCAAAACTTCCATAAAATGCTTGATCAAGAAATCCAAAGTCAATACCTAAGTTGGTTTGTTTTGCTTCTTCCCATCTCAGCATTGAGTTTCCTTCACGAATTTTACGATACCCAGAAGGAAGGCTACCTGAATCAGAACCTGTAATATCATAGGCAGTTCCTGTATCGAAAACCCAAGTTGGATCAACTCCATAATCAGTGCGATATATTGAATAAATTGCATCATTGCTAATTTCCTGGTTTCCTGTAATACCCCAGCCTGCCCTTAATTTCAAATTTGAAAAAACAGGAAGTGACTCTTTAATAAAATCTTCTTCGCTTAATCTCCATCCCAATGAAAATGCAGGGAATGTACCATACAAGTTATCTTTACCAAAGCGAGATGAACCATCACGGCGAACAGTAACAGAAGCAAGATATTTTTGATTGTAAACATAGTTGGCTTTGGCAAACAACGAAAACAATGAGTTTCCAGCGCCACCACCACCATTTAATACCTTTTCAGAGCCTGCATTTAAAAACATATAGTCAGGATCTTCGATAACATATCCTTCACGGCTTCCCCAAAACCATTCATCTTCATTTTTAATTGCTTCACTCCCTGCAACAATATCAAGATTATGACTGTCAATTTCAAGTTTATAGTTTAATGTATTGGTCCACGTCCACGACAAATTATGCGATTGTGAGGTTGTGTTTCTGTTAATATCACTGATAAGAAATCCGGATTCATAACTGTAATCCATTCTACGGAAATAAATTTCATTGTAATCAATTCCGTAATTTGTTCGGAAATTCAACCCTTTGATAATTTCAAGATCAGCAAATACATTCCCGAATACCCTTACTTTTTTTGAATGATTTTGTTTGTTCTGTTCAATTAATCGGACCGGGTTATGACGGTCGGTCATACCAGGTGCGGGACCACCCCAGCCTCCGTCAATCGAATGAACCGGAACAACAGGTTGTTGAACAAGTGCCAGGTACATTACGTCCCCTGCTGGAATTTCAGTATTATCAATCCTTGAAATAAGCAAGTTTTCTCCAATTTTTAATTTGCCATCAATAAATTTGTAATCTGAATTTATCCTTGCTGTAATTTTATTTGAATTAGTCTCTTTTATAATGCCATCATGATTATAGTAGTTTAATGAAATCAATGAACTTCCTTTCTCATTGCCATTTGAAATCGTAAGATTGTAGGATTGAATAAGTGATTGCTGTGAAACTTCATCATACCATTTTGTATCAGCCGGGTGCATTGTTTGGGCGGGGTCAATATATTCAGGTAATAAAATACGGTCTAATACTACATTGCCGTTTGAATCGATATGCCAATTATATTTATAAATACTCGAAGTTGGCGACAAGCCATCATTTATTGAGGCCTGCCAATTTACCAAACCTCTTTCGTATGTGTTTAATACATCAAGTTTTGTGTTATAGTTTTGAATAGTTGCATATGCATTGAATTCAATTTTACTTACACCCTCTTTCCCTTTTCGTGTAGTTATTAAAATCACCCCATTGTTTGCCCTTGAACCATAAATACTGGCGGCGGATGCATCTTTTAAAACCTGCATGGTTTCAATATCATTAGGATTTAACTGCTCAATACCTCCGGTTGTTGGCATTCCATCAATTATGTAAAGTGGATTGTTGTTTCCCGATCCCATGGTACTGCCACCGCGAATTCGAACTGTTGCATATTCTCCCGGATTTCCATCTGTGGTAACATATACACCAGCAACACGGCCTTGAAGTGCTTTCACTGCATTTCCGGTTGGCAATTCTTTTATCTCATTCATATCAACAACACCAACAGCACCTGTTAAATCCGCCTTCTTCTGAGTTTGGTAACCTGTTACAACAATTTGTTCCAGACCAATATTTTCCTCAGTCATCGTAATATTAATTGTTGTTTGTGCGTTAACAAGAACCTCTTTTGTTGACATCCCGATAAAACTGAAAACAAGTGTGGCTTTCTCTTCAACAGAAATGGTATAACTACCCTCAATATTGGTAACCGTTCCATTCATTGTCCCTTTTTCAACGACTGTCACACCGGGCAGACCTTCGCCATTGGAATCTTTTACATTTCCGTTAACTGTTATCTGCTGCGCGTTTACATTCATTGAAAACAAACTCACTAAGATTAAAATAAATAATCCGGTGATCTTTTTCAATTGGTTTTTACTTTTCATAATAAATAAATTAGTTGTTAAATAGAATTTTCTCAATCTCTTTCATATTATATTCCGGTGTAGCACCGGCTTTTGAAGCCACAAAAGCTCCCGTTGCACAGGCAAAAGCCAAAGCTTCGGCTGGCGATTTCTTTTCTAGCAGTGATGCTATTAACCCGGCAAGGAATGCATCGCCGGCACCAACTGTATCCACTGCTTCGACCTTGAATCCCGGATGTTCGTAAAATTCTCCATCGCAATAAAGCAACGCGCCTTTATCGCCTTTGGTAACACAAACCATTTTCAGGTTGTACTGTTGCGCAAACCATTTAATCAGGCTTTGTTCATCGTGTCTGTGTTTATTGTACCATTGGGCAAATGCCACCAGTTCTTCATCGTTTAGTTTTACGATGTCGGTTTTCTCAAGTAGCTTTTCAACCACTTCCTGTGAATCATACGGTTTTCTAAAATTTACGTCAATCAGTTTTATTGCATCATTTTCTAGCAAACGCATGATTGTTCTCCTTGACATAGGATTCCGCGATGCCAGCGAACCATAAATAAGGAGTCCTGCCTCCCGGGCTTTTGTCATTATTGAATCGGTTAATTCAAGATTATCCCAGGCAACCGGTTCACAAATTTCGTAAGTTGCGTTATTGTTTTCGTCCAAATGCACAAGTACTTCGCTCGTGGGCAGATGTTCGTCAACCTGAACAAATTCAGTACTCAATCCTGATTTTTCAAGGAAAGATTTCAGTTCTTCCCCGGGCTCATCGTTTCCAATTCTACTTGCAATTGAAACATTTTGCCCGATGGCATTTAAATGCAGTGCAACATTCATTGGGGCGCCTCCAGGTTTTGCACCCGTTGGAAGCCTGTCCCAAAGAACTTCTCCAATACATAAAATTTCGTTGTTTTTAATTTCCATGATGAGATATTATTGATTTAAGATTTTCTGCGATTAGTAAATTCAACCTGGATTTCTTCCAGCGATTTTCCTTTTGTTTCGGGAAGTATTTTCCAGGCAAAAAAGAAATGTAGTACCATCATAACAGCGAAAAAGCCAAATGAAATACCACCTCCAACACTGTTGTTTAAAACAGGGAAACCCCAGATTATAGCTGCTGCAAATATCCAATGGGTAAAACTTCCAAGTGCCTGTCCTTTTGAGCGGACTTTGTTTGGGAATATTTCGGAGATAACGACCCACAAAACTGCTCCCTGTGAAAATGCAAAGAATGCAATGAATCCCATCAGATAGATCATTACACCGTAACCGCCGAGTTCACTAAAATTGCTGGTAAAAAATGCTTTTGACAACATTCCAAGAAAAAACACCATTCCAACCGAACCAGCCATTAATAAGGTCCGTCTTCCGTAACGATCGATTAAAAAGAGGGCAATAAATGTAAAAAGTAAATTGGTGGCGCCAATAGAAATGGATTGTAGTAATGCCGAATTGGTTGCAAAACCAGCCATTTCAAAAACACGGGGAGCGTAAATCATAATGGCATTAATTCCGGCCAATTGATTAAATGCGGCAATTAAAATGGCAATCATTACAGGGAAACGGTTTTCTTTTACAAACAAATTCCCGTGGCCCAATTTAAGTTCCTGTTCAACTGAGTTCATTACTATTGCAACCTCTTCCGCAGGATTTTCAGCTTTTACACGTGTAAATACAACTAATGCTTCTTCGCTGCGATTTTGATTAACCAACCAACGCGGACTTTCGGGAACTAAAAACAATAACCCGAAAAAAATAGTAGCTGGAACAAATTCAACACCAATCATCCAACGCCACGATGATTCTGGAAATGCCTGTGCCAATAAATAATTAACAACAAATGCCAAAAAGATTGCAGAAACAACAAAGAACTGGTTCAATAAAACCAACTGCCCGCGTTTTTTTGCAGGCGAAATTTCAGCAATAAACATTGGTGTAACAACGGTAATGCAACCGAGTAGTATGCCTGTAATAAACCTGAAAAACAAAAGCATTTCCCAATTAAAAGCTGTTGCACTTCCAACAGTTGAAATAGCAAACAAACCTGACAATACAGTTAATGAACGGCGGCGCCCATATTTTTCGGCAGGTTTACCTATTATTAATGTACCGAGAATTGTGCCGAGAATAGCAATGGCAATTGTAAATCCAAGCCAGGTACTGTTCAAATTAAATTGTGATTCCAATTGAGATGTTGTTCCCGACATCATTGCAATGTCGTAACCAAATAGAAATCCTCCGAGTGCGATTATGATTGCGACTGTTGTAACATTTTGTTGTTTCATATTTGAATCGAATTATTGGTTTAAAATTCCAATTCAAATGTAGATCGACTTTCAATTTACGTGTTTCAGTTATGTTACAAAGTGTGTTTTATATGTTACTTTTTGCCTTGAAAATAAGGGGATTTGAAGGTATGTTACATGAATGTAACCGATGTTACATTAACAAAAACTAATTATGCAACTGGTTTCTCCTTTTTCCTCAACTTCATATTTATCATTTCTACCATTACCGAAAAGAAAAGCGCAAAATAAATATAGCCTTTTGGAATTTCGAAATGGAAACCGTCTAAAATGAGCATGAAGCCAATCAATATTAAAAAAGATAACGCCAAAACCTGAAAAGTGGGATGTTTGTTGATGAATCGGCTTATTATCTCAACAAAGTAAATCATAACAATCATTGCGATAATTATTGCAGTAATCATAATCGGTAATTGTTTGGAAAGGCCGATTGCTGTTAAAATCGAGTCGAATGAAAACACGATATCAAGTATTAAAATCTGAAAGATAACATAACCGAATGAATGTTTTTTTGTTGAAACTTTTTGTTCATGGACACCCTCCACTTTTTCGTGGATTTCTGAAACACTTTTAGCCAAAAGAAAGGTTCCTCCAACAAACAAAATTATATCGCGCACGGAAAACGGATGCTGAATAAGGGTAAAAAGTGGCTCTTTCATTTGAATGATAAAAGTGATAAACGAAAGCAAAATAATCCGCATTACAAGTGCCAGTATCAAACCGATTGTACGTGTGCGCTTTTGACTTTCCTGTGGCAAACGATCAGTTATTATTGAAATAAAAATAATATTGTCGATCCCAAGTACAATCTCCAAAAATGTAAGAGTTATAAGCGAAATATATGTTTCGGGTTGAAGTAAAAATTCCATGTTTTTATTTTTTTGCAGGTGCAAATTAAATGAAATTTTCAGAAGAATGCACCTGCTGTTACATTCTGAAAAAATATTGTTTTTGATTCATTGAAAACTCAAGCATATTGAATTGGTTCAATTTTCAATTATCTTTAACTCCAAACCGTGATCAAATGAATTATTCAAAATTATCAGCAGTTAACTTTTCCTTTTTGTTAGGAGTTCTTGTATTAATCGGCTTTTCCTGCCATAAATCGAAAAACGAAGTTACAATTACGAATTTGAAATGTGAGTATTTAGTCAATCCAATAGGGATTGATTCGCCTTCACCGCGCTTTGTTTGGCAGATTTCTACTGATAAACAGGGGAAAAACCAAACCGCGTACGAAATTATTGTTGGAACCGATTCGCTTGCAATAGAAAAAGGGAAAGGAAATCATTGGGATTCGGGAAAATTACATGCCGGGCTTTCATTGGCGGTTTATTCTGGCAGTTCATTGGAACCTTTTACAAAATATTTTTGGAGTGTTAAAATCTGGGACGAAAATGGCATCGCTTCAAAGTGGTCGTCAGTTTCAAGTTTCGAAACCGGAATGATGAATATTAAAAACTGGCAGGGCGACTGGATCAGCGATTCCCGCGATGTTAATTTAAAACCTGCTCCCTGGTTCCGAAAAGAATTTAATACATCGAAAACTGTTCAATCGGCCCGGGCTTACATCGCAGTTGGCGGATTATACGAATTGTATATTAACGGCGAAAAGGCAGGCAACCACCGGCTCGACCCAATTTACACACGCTTTGACAGGAGAATACTGTACGTTACACATGATGTTACAAAAATGCTTAACGAAGGTGAAAATACTGTTGGGGTTTTACTCGGAAATGGTTGGTACAATCATCAATCTACTGCTGTTTGGTATTTCCATGAAGCGCCATGGCGGAACCGGCCAAAATTTTGCATGGATTTACATATCACTTATTCTGACAGCACAAAACAGATTATATCATCAGGAATCGACTGGAAAACCGCATTAAGCGATGTTATTTTTAATAGTATTTATACAGCAGAACATCAGGATGCCCGGTTAAAGCAAAGCGATTGGAATAAACCGGGGTTTGATGATTCAAATTGGCAGGCTGCAATTCCAGTCAGTTCGCCATCAAACAATATTGTTGCGCAAAACTTACAACCTATCCGAAATGTCCAGGAAATTCCCGTAAAAGAAATGATCAAATTCAGCAATACAAATTACCTTTTTGATTTTGGCAGGAATATTTCAGGAGTAACAAAACTGAAAATAAATGGCGCTGAAGGAACTGAAGTAAGATTAATTCATGCTGAACGGTTAGGGAAAAATGGCAAAACAGATTTGTCGAACATCGACGTACATTATCGCCCAATGGATGATACAGACCCGTTTGCAACTGACATTTATATTTTAAGTGGCGGGGAAGATGAATTTATGCCTCATTTCAATTACAAAGGATTTCAATATGTTGAAGTGATTAGTAACAAACCGGTACAACTAACGGAAGAAAGTTTAACCGCTTATTTCATGCACAGCGATATTCCAGTTGCCGGGAAGATTAAATCGTCGAACCCAACCCTGGATAAAATCTGGGAAGCCACAAATAATTCGTATTTATCCAATTTATTTGGTTACCCAACCGACTGTCCACAACGTGAAAAAAACGGTTGGACCGGCGATGCACACATTGCCATTGAAACGGGTTTATACAATTTCGACGGCATTACAATTTATGAAAAATGGTTGGCCGACCACCGTGATGAACAACAGCCAAATGGCGTTTTGCCTGCAATTATCCCGACAAGCGGATGGGGATATACATGGGCAAATGGTCCCGACTGGACCAGTACCATTGCAATAATTCCCTGGAATATTTATCTTTTTTATGGCGATTCGCGTTTACTTGAGCAGTGCTACGAAAGCATAAAACGATATATCGATCATATCAATTCTGAAAGCCCTGATGGTTTGACCGATTGGGGATTGGGTGATTGGGTTCCTGTAAAATCAATATCCCCAAAAGAGTTTACTTCTTCGGTTTATTATTATACTGATGTTGCTATTTTGGCAAAAGCTGCTCAACTTTTTGGACATCAATCCGACTTTGAGAAATACACCGGGTTAGCAGAAAAAATAAAAAATGCCATTAACGATAAATATTTGAATAAAGAGACAGGATTTTACGGAAGTGGCTTGCAAACAGAGTTGAGTGTTGCTTTGTACTGGGGAATTGTTCCCGATAGTTTAAAAAGCAAAGTAGCAGAAAATCTTGCTAACCGTGTAATTCAGGATAACAAACATATTGACGTGGGTTTGCTTGGTACCAAAGCAATTTTGAATGCTTTGAGCGAAAATGGTTATGCTGAACTGGCATACGAAGTTGCATTACAGGAAACCTACCCATCGTGGGGTTGGTGGATAAAAAATGGAGCAACAACACTTTACGAAAATTGGGATATCACATCGGACAGGGATTTATCGATGAACCATATTATGTTTGGAGAAATTGGTGCATGGTTTTACAAAGGGCTGGGCGGCATTTTTCCCGATCCCGAAAATCCAGGTTTTAAAAACATCATATTGAAACCCAATTTCATTCCTTCACTCGAACATTTCGAAGCGAGCCACGGTTGTCCTTCCGGGAAAATCATTTCGAAGTGGGAAAGGAATAACAACAGTTTAAAATATACTGTTACTGTTCCACCAAACAGCACAGCAACGCTTTACTTAAAAACAGATGAAATTTTAAACTCAAAGGAAATCTCAAAATTGAAAGGGGCAAAGACTGTGGAAGTTTTGAATAATTACACAAAAATAAATCTTGAATCGGGAATTTATACTTTTAATATTCAATGATTTAATCTAAATTCAGGTTTTTATTTTTTTACCAATGAAACTTGCCGTTATCGACCTTGGAACCAACACCTGCAATTTACTGATTGCAGAAACAAAGCATGACGGTTTTACCATTCTGCACCAAAGCAAGCAACTTGTTAAATTAGGCGATAATAAAATCAGAGATAATGAAATTAGTCCCGAGGCTACAGCCAGGGCAATCAAGTCCATCCAAATTCAGAAAGAAATAATTGAAAGATTTGAAGCTGATAAAATTCGTGTAATTGCAACATCGGCAGTTCGCACTGCCAACAACAAAATACAATTTCTTGAAGCACTAAGTGAAAATTCAGGCTGGCTTGTAAAAGTAGTTTCAGGAGAAAAAGAGGCTGAACTTATTTTTAATGGAGTTTTACTTGCGTTCTCCGAGCTTAAAAATCCTGCTGTAATCCTCGATATTGGCGGAGGTAGCAATGAACTGATAGTTGCCCATAAAAAAGATATGCTCTGGAAGGAAAGCCAACCAACCGGAATGGCACGGGTTATCAATAAGTTTAACATTTCTGATCCTATTCATGAAGATGAAATAAAAAACCTTAAATATTTTTTTGCCGAGGCACACAAAAACGCCTTCCAAAAATGTAAAGATGAAAAAGTAAAAACCCTTGTAGGTTGTTCGGGTGCATTTGATACAATAGTTGATATTATTGATGGAGTTAAACCTGGCGATAAACAAAGAAAAACACAGGAAATTTTGCTTGCTGATTTTTTCAGGATATTTGAAAAATTAATTCATTCTTCCAGGGAAGAGAGGATGACAATGACAGGAATGGATTATGTGCGGGTTGATTTGATTGTTCCTGCGGTAATTTTAATAGAACAACTCATCTCTGATATTGGAATCTCTCAAATCATACAAACTGATTTTGCCTTGCGCGAGGGCGTTCTTTTTGAACTGTTACATTCGGGAAGCAGACCAGGTAAATATCAGGTTTCCTAAGTCCGGGAGTAATTGCGTAGTAACGCATCCCCAATCAAAAAAAACATCATGAAAAGGTAAAGCATGTTTAGCTTTAAAAATGCAGGGCGAACAGCAAATTCTTTTTGTGTAAATACAGCAATTGACAGCGAGAAAAGTAAATAAAACGTATAGAACAAAAGGAGGAACATCAGTATCTGGTTAGTAAACACAAAGAAGATTACCAAAAGTGCTGAAGCAATTGTAGTCAATACCCAGGTGTAAGTAATTCTTTTAAGTTGAACATTGTTAAATATCTGGTTTAAACTTGGCATTCCGGCAAGTTTATATTGATCTCCAAACATCATAAGAAGCAGCCAAAAATGGGGAATTTGGCCAATAAAAAAGAATGTTGCCACCAATAAAATAATTTCGGAAGTTAAACTACCTCCGGCACCAGCCCAACCAATCATTGGTGGCAATGCCCCAACCATTGAACCCGGAATTACGGCAAATGCAGTTACTTTTTTCAGCGGTGTGTAAACAATATTATAAAAGAAAAGTGTAACCCAACTCAGGATTAATGCCATAACCGGGTTGGTATAAAACAGTATTGCGGATCCAATAACAGCAAAAACTACAGCAACTGCCAGCGCACCGTTGCGGCTGATTTTGCCCGATGGAATGGGCCGGTTTTTTGTGCGTGGCATTTTTGCATCTGTATCACTTTCCTGCCAGTGGTTTACTGCGCTTGAACTGCATGACATAAAAAACACACCAAGAGCCAAAAGCCAGCCTTGGGTATTCAATTCGCCGACATACATTACAAATCCTGTAAGCGCAGATAAAGCAATGGGCAAAGAAATACGTACTTTGCCCAGCTCCGGTATAATTTTAAATTTTGATTTCAATAAGGAATAATCTTTATGAATTAAATAATAACATAGGGTTTTACCCTGTTCTTTTACATTTCGCACTTTCAGCGCGGTAAAATTCACATTTGAATTATTGTCTTTCTTTCAACAAACAACATACAACATTCTTTTCTATTTCACCGTTTTCAGGTATTCTACAATACTGGCAATGTCGTCCTCCGAAAGTTGTCCCTGGTACGACACCATCAATCCTTTCATATATCCTTCAACTACATCCGCATTCGGATCGTAAATCGAACTTTTAATGTAATCTTCGTCAACCTTAACCTTTCTTGTTTCTTTTCCGGTTACAACAGTTTGTTCTTCGCCCCAAATACCTTTAAAACTTGGACCAACCAGTTTTGTTCCATCAATGGTGTGGCAGGCAAAACATCCTATATTTTGCATAATCTTTTTCCCAGTAGCTCCTGGTGATTCATCTGTTGCCACAGCTGCAACCCGGGTTGTGTCGGCAATGAAGGATTGAAAATCGCTGTCTTCCATAACCTTTACACTTGAATACATGTATGAATGTTGTAACCCACAGTATTCGGCACAAAAAATTTCAAAAATGCCTATGCGCTGAGGTATGAACCACATAAAGTTATTCTCCATATTAGGAACCATATCTTGCTTTACACGGAATGCAGGAATATAAAAACTATGTAAAACATCCATTGCTTTCAAATTCAGTTTTACTGCCTGATCTTTTGGTAGATAAAGAGTATCGGTCCGTCGTCCGTTTTCGTATTCATAACTAAAATTCCACATCCTGCCAATCACTGTAACTTCCATTGCATCTTTTGGTGGTTTCGACATGTTAGTCCATCCGGCCCAACCATAATAGAACATTACCATTGTAATGAGAAATGGAATAACAGTCCAAATAATTTCAAGTGTTGTGCTGCCATGTATTTGAGTTGCTACAGGATGTCTTTTATTGTTGTATTTGTAAATGAAATAAATCATTACACCCGTTAATGCAATAAGAAAAAAGAACGAAATACCCAAAATTACAAGGAAGGCTTTGTCAACTCCCTGTACAAAATTAGATGCTTGTGTAATTTCTGGACTATACATATTTGTTATCTATATAAATAATCTAAAAAAGTAATTATTATCACAACAAGAAATAGTGCAAACACAAATCCAACCATTGCTACTATGTATTTTTTGTCGTACTTGAGGTGCATGAAATAAGTTAAAACAAGGTATGTTTTAATACATGCAAAAATCAACGCCCCTGCAACTGTGTATGCACCCAATTCAATTCTTGTAATCTCTATTGACGAAAATGTTAGTACAACCAACGCTAAAAGGACAAAAACATAAACCCTATAAGGTACAACATGGTGTTTTTCTTCAGACATATTATTTTAGTTATTAGGTTATTAAATAAAATAAAGGGAACAGGAAAATCCAAATTAGGTCAACCAAATGCCAGTACAAACCTGAGTTTTCGAGCAGGGCAGCCCGGTTTTCGTTTATAGTACCTTTTTGGACGCGAACCACGACAAATAGAATAAATATCAACCCGATAATTATGTGCAAAGCATGTAGTCCTGTCATCACAAAATAAAGCCCAAAAAACAGGATTTCACCCTGACTGAAATCGTTTAATAAATGTTCCGATCCCGGCCAAATTCCATGTTCGAACTTCACTCCCCATTCGAAATATTTATTGATTAGAAATACTATACCAATAATGATTGTGATAGCAAGCAAACCAAGGGTTGCTCCCTTCTTTTTCAATTGAAGCGTAGTAGTTGACATTGCAATTGTCATACTACTTACTAAAAGCAAAATTGTGTTTATAGCGCCAATTGAGCGGTTTAGTTCATGTGCGGCCAAATGAAAAGCCTCAGGATTCATATACCGGTAAACAGAATAAACAATGAAAAGCCCGCCAAATAACAGCAATTCGGTAAAAATAAATAGCCACATTCCTATTTTTGAAGCTTCCGCATCATAGTGTGTGTGCTCAGCATGTGCATTTTGTTCCATGAAATTAGTTTTGGTTATTTATAATTATATGGTCCGTCGTCTTCAGCAATAACAGGAAGTTCATCGAAATTTTCCAACGAAGGCGGTGAAGTTACGGTCCATTCAAGTGTTTTTCCATGCCAGGGATCCATTTCAGCTTTTGGCCCTTTGCTGGCAGAGCGGATTAGATTAATCAAAATAATTATAAATCCGGTAACCATAATCCATGAACCAAAAGTACTCAGGATATTTCCACTGTGGAATTCTTTCATGTAATCGTAATAACGGCGGGGCATTCCCATCATCCCCAAATAAAACATTGGGGTATATAAGGCAAGAAATCCAATAAAGAAAATCAACCAGCCGGTATTAGCCCATGTTTTATCATACATACGGCCATAAATTTTGGGAAACCAGTAATGAATGGCGGCCATGAAAGCAAATCCTGTACCACCAAAAACAATATAATGGAAATGTGCCACTACAAAGGCGGTATCATGAACATGAACATCGGCAGCAAGAGCACCCAAAACCAATCCGCTCAATCCTCCAATCAGAAAAACAAAAATAAATGATGCAGCCCAATACAATGGGGTTTGCACATTTATTGAGCCTTTATACATTGTGGAAATCCAATTGAATACTTTTATTGCACTTGGTATAGCAACAATGAAAGTTAGAAGCGAAAAATAATATTGAGCTGTTCCGCTCATCCCGGCAGTAAACATATGATGCCCCCAAACCAAATAACCAACAAACGCAATTGCCATTGTTGAAGCAATAATTGCTTTATAACCAAATATCTGTTTTTGCGAGAAAGTTGGAATGATTTCAGATATTGCTCCCATTGCAGGTAAAATCATAATGTACACAGCAGGGTGAGAATAAATCCAGAATAAATGTTGGTAAAGAATTGGGTCACCACCAAGTGCAGGATCGAAAACCCCAACTCCGAATAAGCGTTCAAGAGCAATGAGTACAAGTGTAATACCAATCACAGGTGTTGCAAGTAATTGAATCCAGGCTGTCCCATATAAAGTCCATACAAATAAAGGCAGTTTTGACCAGGTTAAACCGGGGCATCTCATACGGTGAATGGTAACAAGAAAGTTTAATCCGGTTAAAATGGATGAGAAACCCAAAACAAATGCCCCGAAGACCGCAGGTAGTAAATTTGCTCCGGTTTTGAAACTGTAAGGAGCATAAAAGGTCCAGCCTGTATCGGGGGTACCATTTCCAAATATTACAGCTGATAAAACCAAAAATACACCCAACACATACAACCACCATGAAAGTAGATTTAGTCTGGGAAAAGCCACATCTTTGGCTCCAATCATAATTGGCATTAAAAAGTTGCCAAAAACGGCAGGTAATCCGGGAATAACAACCATAAAAATCATAATTACACCATGCACTGTAAAGGTGGCGTTGTAAGTTTGTGCTTCCATTATAGTTTTGCCGGGTGCAAGCAATTCAAATTTCATTGCTAATCCCAACAAAACTCCAACTGTAAACATGGTCATAATAGAATATAAATAAAGCAAACCGATCCTTTTATGGTCGGTCGATAAAATCCATCCGAGCAAACCTTTATATTTTCCCTGGTAAGTCAGGTAGTTTGCTTCGTTAGCAGCATGTACATTTTGCATATAATTCAAATTAAATTTTTCTTTTCTTCGATTTAAAAATCAACACCAATAAAAATATAACTGCAAAAAACAAGATTAAAGTCCCGCTGATTTTGGTAACATTCATTACATACGTTTGCCCAACGGGATCATATGAATAACAAAAGCGCAACACTTTATTCAACGTTGGTCCCGACTGGCCTTTTGAAGCTTCCACTATCGCCATTTTCCACTCAAAAGGTAAAAAATAGAGGCCATTAAGGTATCTCGTAATTTTACCGTCCTTGCTGACTAACGTTAACGAGGCTGCATGCAGATAGTCATTTCCGGTTCGTTTGTATTTAAACCCTGTTGCATTTGTAGCTTTAGCAATGCTGGCGCTGTCGCTTGTAAAAAACAACCAGCCTTTTTTTGCCTCCTCCACTTTGTTCGACATCAAATTGAGATAATTTGATTTTTTGCGGATTCCTAAATCAATTGTTTCTGTTGGGTCAAAACTTATTGTTAAAACCTGGTAATCAACTCCTGGAACCAAATCCGACTTGTCCATAACTCCGGCTACTGCTTCCATAAGCGGGCTGCAAATTCCCGGGCAACGGTAGTAAACGAAATTAATTACTGTTGGTTTATCGATTACATCAGCAAGCCAAACCTGTTCCCCATTTTCATTTATAAGGGAAATACTGTCGGGTAAAAAATCATCCAAATGCTCAACAACACCAATTTCAACATCGTCATTAGTTGCTACCGGATTAACAACAGTTTGTCCAATCAAACCTGTATTTAATACGATTAACGCCAATAACAAATTGATTTTCAGAATTTTGGTTTTTGTACTTATATTTAAGTCGTTCATATTCAACAAATATACCTAAAAGCCTATAAAGTTTTCATTCTAAAAAACCCCAAACATCGATTAATGTTTAAGAATAAATGTTTTTCATGTGTTTTTTTTTTCATTGAAACCTATCTCGGGGTTCCTGTTTAACTTTTTTACTATAATTTAATTCTTTAGCTATTTTTTTTAATGGCGAATTCAAATACTTACATTATAATATTAAGTGAATGACTTACTGTAATCTAAATTTTGACATACAACGAATTTGCAATAATGGATTTTAAAAATTTGAATTAATAAGGCCATGATGAATATGTATCATAACCTGAGAAAGTGATTTTGGGTAGTGCTTTATAAGAAGAATAATTTCAAATTATTTTTAATAAATTATATGTGGAGTGTTCCGGTGGAATAATTTATGTTTCATTTTCTTCGGCAATTAATTCTCTATTTATTATAAATCAACATTTTAAGTTAAAAACTACATTATACTTAATGTTGTAATTCTGTAATTCATTCATTACCAGAAAATAAACACGTTTTTGTCTTTTATTTTCATTCGATAAAATTTGCTTGCAACTTTCAATAGAATAATTAAATTCGTGCGAATTAAGCAAGTTCCAGGGAGCTATCAATTCTTCAAAAAAACGAATCAAATGGAGAGAAAAACACGAAGAAATTTTATGAAAACACTTGGTGCATCAATGGGAGTCGCAAGTGTTATTGGAGGTTCAAGCCTTTTGAATTCATGTGCAAAAATTGAAGCAAACACAGGTGATAAAATCAAGCTTTTAACTTCGAGCGGTGAGCTTGTAGAAGTTGATAAAGCACAATTAAAACCTGCTGATTTGCCATCACTTACAGAAAACCAAAAGCGCGGGAGACAAGGTCTGCCGGGTAAAAGTTGGGTAATGGTTATCGATCTTTCGAAATGTCGAAATGCACGCGAATGCATGAAAGCTTGTCAGAATCACCATCAGCTGAGGCCCGAACAACATCATATAAATGTGTTGCAAATGCAGGATGCTGAACATACTGCACCTTACTACATGCCTAAACCTTGTCAGCATTGTGATAATCCGCCATGTACAAAAGTTTGCCCTGTAAATGCGACATTTAAACGTGACGACGGGATTGTGTTAATTGACAATGAGAGGTGCATCGGTTGTCGCTTTTGTATTGCAGCTTGCCCATATTCAGCGAGGGTATTTAACTGGTTTGAACCGCGCGATGCCGAAAAGTATGCTGGAGTAACTTACAATATTGAGGCAAATGTTCCGCAAAAAAGAGGTACTATTTCAAAATGCCTTTTTAGTGCCGATCGTTTGAGAGATGGAAAACTTCCTTCCTGTGTTTCAGCTTGTCCGAATGGTGTTTACTGGTTTGGCGACCGCAACGAAGATGCAGTAACTAACGGCACTACTAAAGAAACAACGCGCTTTAGTGAATTGATAGAAAAGAATGCTGCCTATACACTTATGGAAGAACTTGGAACCAAACCCCGGGTTTACTATTTGCCACCAAAAGACAGGGCTTTTCCTTTTCAGGGTGAAATTGGACACGAGCACAAATCATAACCGAGTAAAAAATCTAAACGATGGATAAAATTGAATCAGCCGCAGATTCGCGGAAATTGCTTGACAAAATTACCTTCGATTTAACACGGTCGATTGTAAAAAAGGATGAATTGACCCGAATGTGGTTTTTCATTTTGATAATGTTTGCTATTGTCGGCCTTTGGGGCTGGATAATACAAATAAAAACCGGGCTTGGAGTTACAGGAATGCGCGATTATGTTTCCTGGGGAATGTACATCGCCAACTTTGTGTTTTTTGTGGCAGTTAGTTTGATAGGATTTTTAATTAGCTCGGCCCTTCACCTGTTGAAAATTACCTGGGCAAAACCAATTTCACGCGTTGCCGAGCAGGTTGCCATAGCATTTGTAGCTTTGGCAGGTATTATTATCGTCATGGACATGGGTCGCCCCGACAGGTTTATGAATATTTTCCTTCACGGAAGATTTGCATCGCCAATAATTTGGGATGTTACAGTAATCACTACATACCTAGCCATTTCGGTCTTACTTTTTTATATTCCATTAATCCCGGATTTAGCATTAATGCGCGACAGAATGGGGCATGAACTCCCCAAATGGCAGATTAAATTATATACAGTACTTGCGTTAGGCTGGAAAGGGAATGCCGAACAATATAAAACAATTTATCATGCATTGCGGGTATTAATGCTGCTGATTATTCCTGTTGGTCTTTCAATACATACTGTTACTTCATGGTTATTTGCAGCAACTTTACGTTCCGGTTGGGATACAGCCATTTTAGGACCCTATTTTGTTGCCGGAGCTTTTGTTGCCGGTACTGCAGCTGTCATCATGGTAATGTATATTTACCGGATTCGTTTTGGATTGAAAGATTATTTCGAAGATCTTCATTTCGACTACATGGGGAAACTACTTGTTTTTGTGTGTCTCGTTTATCTCTATTTCAATATAAACGAATACCTCGTTCCAGGATATAAAATGAAAGCTGCTGATGGTATTCACCTTAAAGAGTTGTTTAAGGGGAATTTCTCAGTTATGTTTTGGATTGCTCAGGGTGCCGGGTTGCTCCTTCCAATAATTCTACTCCTATTTAATTATTTCCGCAAACCACTGCCAATTACAATAATTTCTTCTGTTGTGCTTATTTCGGCATGGGTTAAAAGATATATTATTGTTATTCCAACTCTTGAGCATCCATTTTTGCCGATTCAAAATGTTCCTGAAAATTTTCAAAACTACGGACCAACAAGCATAGAAGTAATGATTACCATTTTTTCTTTCGTTTCAGCATTTATCATCATTTCGGTTTTGGCGAAACTTTTCCCGGTAATAACTATTTGGGAGTATGCTGAAGAAAAAGGGATTGATAAAAAATATCTGTCTGAAAAACCCAAAAACTAATTTTACCATGAGAAAAAAGATAAACTTATTAATTACAGCAATCCTCTTTTTTGCAATGCAGGTTTATGCGCAGGAATGGGAAGTATCGGCTGACCAAAGAGAAATTAAAAATCCGCTGGAATATAATCTCTCCAATGTTAAAAAAGGGAAAGACCTTTTTTATCAGCATTGCAAATCTTGTCATGGTGATCCCGGGAAAAATAATGTTTTACCACTTGTTCCCCCGCCGGTTGATATCGTATCAGAAAAAATGCAAAAAAATACAGAGGGCGAAATATTCTATAAAATATCAACGGGACGTGCCGGAATGCCGCAGTTTAAATCGACTATTTCAGATGACGATAGATGGAGGCTGGTGAATTTTATTATGAATTTTAATCCAGCCAGACAGCCACTTTTAATTGATGCACCAAAAGCAAAAGCAAAATTGTTGGCTTCAGTTAACGAACAGGAAAAGAAAGTTGAAGTATTTGCCGAATACGAAGTTAACGGAGCATTTACAATTTTACCCAATGCCCCTATTTCTATAAGCTCCAAAAAATATTTTGGAAATATTGAAATAGGTAAAGTAAAAACAGATAATAATGGCAGAGCAGAATTTGAAATCCCGGAATCGGTTATTGGTGACGAAGATGGATTTGTAAATATTGTAGTAGCGCTCGACGAGAATTACATTGCAGAAGCGGTTTCGCTGGATAAAGCAAAGGTTGGACAAATCAAGCAGGTACAAAAACTTATTCAGCCCGGAATTCTTTGGTCAACCAATGAAAATATACAATTGTGGTTGCTTCTCTCATATATTGGAGCAGTTGGTGGTGCCTGGTTTGCCATTGGATATGTTATTTTTCAGCTTTTTAAAATTAAGAAATTAAGCAAAAACTAATCAGCAAAAATTAAATGAATATTTTTTATCTGTTAATAGGAGTCAGTTTGTTTGCCGCACTTATCTTTTTGGGTGCTTTTATTTGGGCAGTCAAAACAGGGCAGTTCGATGATAATAAAACTCCCTCGATCCGGATTTTATTTGAAGATGATTCCGTTGTAAAAGAGGATGCAGATAACGATAAAAATCAAACGAAATAAAGCGATACTTATGGAAAATCAAAAGTTCTTTTATGATAATAAAATTGTAAGATTATTTATTCTTGCAACCCTTGTTTGGGGAATTGTGGGAGTTATTGTTGGCTTACTGGTTGCGCTTCAGTTGGCCTTTCCTGTATTTAATTTAGGACTCGAATATACAACCTTTGGTAGAATGCGACCACTGCACACCAACGCAATTATTTTTGCCTTTGTCGGAAATGCAATTTTTGCAGGGGTTTACTACTCGTTGCAAAAACTGTTAAAAACCAGGATGTTTAACGATGTACTAAGTGCAATAAACTTCTGGGGTTGGCAACTAATCATTGTACTGGCAGCATTATCGTTTGTTTTTGGGATTTCAACAGCAAAAGAATACGCTGAACTTGAATGGCCAATTGATATATTAATAGCCGTTGTATGGGTTGTTTTTGGATGGAATATGATTGGAACAATAGTAGTAAGAAGGGTACAACATATTTATGCAGCAATCTGGTGGTACCTGGCAACTTTTCTGGGAGTTGCTATTTTACATGTGGTAAACTCATTTGCATTGCCTGTTTCGCTTACTAAAAGTTACACTATTTATGCAGGAGCGCAGGATGCTGTTGTCCAGTGGTGGTACGGACACAATGCGGTTGCATTTTTCCTGACAACTCCGTTTCTTGGTTTAATGTACTACTATCTTCCAAAAGCTGCCAACCGCCCAATATATTCCTACAAACTATCAATCATCCACTTCTGGTCATTGATATTTCTCTATATGTGGGCAGGTCCGCATCATTTATTATATCAGGCGTTGCCAGAATGGGCGCAAGCACTTGGTGTAACTTTTTCGATCATGTTGATCGCTCCGTCATGGGGAGGGATGATTAACGGTCTATTAACATTGCGGGGTGCCTGGGACAAGGTTCGCGATAGCGCAGCATTAAAATTTATGGTAGTTGCTGTTACTGCTTATGGTATGTCAACTTTCGAAGGTCCAATGATGTCGTTAAAATCAGTAAACCAAATTACGCATTTTACCGACTGGACAATAGGGCATGTGCACATTGCAGCTATGGGATGGAATGGTGGGCTAGTATTCGGAATGCTTTACTGGATGATTCCGAAACTCTTCAGAACAAAACTTTTCTCAGAAAAACTTGCAAACATTCATTTCTGGGTTTCTACTTTGGCAATTCTGCTTTATGCAATACCTCTTTATTGGGCGGCAATTACACAGTGGTTGATGTGGAGAGAGTACACACCGGAAGGGTTTTTAGCCTATCCAAACTTCCTTGAAACTTTGACTCAGATTTTACCAATGTATTCAATTCGAATTGTTGGTGGAACTTTATTTATGGTTGGATTTATTATAATGATGTTCAACCTCTTCAAAACAATGGCTTCCGGAACATTCGAAAATAATGAAGCTGCCGAAGCGCCTGCCTTGGTTTTGCAGGGAGCACGCAATCCTGCACAGGAAACAATTCACCGCTGGATGGAAAGAAGAGGTGTACGTTTTTCAATATGGGTATTTATTGCACTGGCCATCGGCGGGGCGGTTGAAATCATTCCGATGATTTTCATAAAATCAAACATACCAACAATTGATTCAGTAAAACCATATACACCACTTGAACTTGCGGGACGCGATATATATGTGTCAGAAGGTTGTTACACCTGCCACTCGCAAGTAGTCAGGCCGTTTAGGTGGGAAACCGATAGATATGGAGAATACTCAAAGATTGGCGAGTTTGTGTATGACCATCCTTTTCAGTGGGGATCACGCAGGACAGGACCCGATTTGGCACGCGCCGGTGTTTTGGGTGGGCCAATGTATAAAAATGCTGCATGGCATTACAACCATTTTATCGATCCGCAAAAGATGAACGAACAATCAATAATGCCAAATTATGCATGGTTTGCCAAAAAAGAGATCAATACTAAAATTATTCCGGCAAAAATCAGGGCAATGCAAATACTTGGCGTTCCGTATCCCGAAGATTATGATAAAATAGCGGTTGATGACCTGATGAAACAGGCACAAACAATTGTTGATGATTTAAAAATTTCGGGCATTGAGATTGAACCTACAAAACAAATGGTGGCAATGATTGCCTATATGCACAAACTGGGAAAAGATATCATGCCTCCTCCTTCAGCACCAGCCGAAATTGTTCCTGCTACCTTAACTCCAGCTGATTCAGCGGGTGTAGCTGCACAACAAATTGCAAAAGATATTGTGCTACTTACAAGTGAGGCCGATTTAGCAGCAGCAAAGCAGATATTTTCAACTGTTTGTGCGGTTTGCCATGGACCGGAAGGTAAAGGGATTCCTCCAGCTTTCCCCGACTTAACTGATAATGAATGGATACACGGAAATTCGCCGGCACAGGTTTATCACCAAATTTCAGAAGGAAACATTGCAAAGGGGATGATCCCTTATAAAAACCAATATTCTGAAAAACAGATTACACAATTAACAAGTTATGTTTTGACGGTTATAAATAAAAAATAAAATGAAGATTGTAAGCAACTTATTGGAAAATATTGAAGGCATTCAAATATACTACATTGTTGGTTTACTCATCTTTGTAACCCTGTTTATAGTGATTTCAATAAAAACATACAGAATGCCAAACAAAGAGGCAGACATTATAAAAAATTCAATTTTAAATGATAATGAACCGGGAGATTCTATTCCATCATAATTAAAAAATAGAAAGAAATGGCAACAACAAATAACCAAAGTGAACTGCATGATGAAAAACTCATGGACCACAATTACGACGGTATTCAGGAATTAGATAACCCGCCACCACGTTGGATTATGGCACTTTTTTACATTACCATCGGATTCTCGATAATTTATGGCGCTTACTATTTTTGGTTGAAACAAGGTGATCACCAGGATGCGGAATATGCCAGAAAGTCGGCAATGCATGATAATGAATATAAAATTGCAAATAAATCAACCGAAGATTTAATACTTCTCACCGATGCAACTTCTGTTGATGAAGGAAAGGCAATTTATAAAGAGATGAACTGTTTTGCCTGTCACGGTTTGAATGGCGAAGGAAATGCTATAGGGCCAAATATGACCGATGAATACTATATACATGGCTGTAAATTCCAGGATGTTTTTAATGTGATAAAAAACGGAGTTCCTGCCAAGGGGATGACTACTTTTAAAGGACAAATGAGCGATGAGAAGATTCAGAAAGTTGCAAGTTACATAATATCATTAAAAGGCTCAAACCCAGCAAATGCGAAGGCAGCTCAGGGGGAGAAGTGTCAATAGAACTGCATTTCCCGATCAGTTCGGGGAGTATTAAAACAATTGCAAGGGCACTGAATACAGGAATATAAGAAATAAGAAATATCAAATGAGAAAGTGTTGAAAGGTCCAATATTTGACAAAATAACTTTCAGATTTCTTATTCCTTATTGGAAATTTTAGATTTAAAATAAATTCACAAAATTACTTCATAAAGTTTGAAACTCCCCCTTCGGGGGATTTAGGGGGCATATATGTCAGAAGAACTTACCTTTCGGGATCGCCCAATAAACATGAATGAAAAAGGGGCAAGAAAATGGGTGTATGCCAAAAAGCCTTCGGGAAAATGGTACACCCGCCGAACAATTCTTAGTTGGATTTTACTGCTTTTTTTTGTTGGTGCCCCATTTATCAGGGTTAACGGACATCCTCTTATTTTGCTTGATATCGCAAATAGGAAATTCATAATTTTTGGCGCAATTTTCTGGGCACAGGATACTTTTATACTTGCACTGTTAATGCTCTCTTTTGTGCTTTTTATAGTACTTTTTACTGTTACTTTTGGCAGATTGTGGTGCGGTTGGGCTTGCCCGCAAACTATATTTCTTGAAATGGTTTTTCGTAAAATCGAATACCTTATCGAAGGTGATTATAAAAAAAGGTACAAACTGGATAATGGTCCTTGGACAAAAGAAAAAATCATTAAAAAATCATTAAAACACATCATTTTCATTTTGATAGCGGTAGCTATGACCAACACATTTTTAATGTGGTTTATTGGTTCTGAAAAATGGCTTCAAATTATCAGGGAGCCAATCAGCGAAAATCTCTCTGGTTATATTGTAGTGATGATTATTTCAGGTATTTTCTATTGGATTTATTCTTATTTCCGCGAGCAAATATGTACTATGGTTTGCCCGTATGGAAGAATGCAGGGAGTTTTGCTCGATTCAAAAACTACTATGGTAACGTACGATTATGTTCGAGGTGAACCACGCGGAGCTAAAAGTACAGGAGACTGTATCGATTGCCATCAATGTATATCGGTTTGCCCAACCGGAATTGATATTCGGAACGGGACTCAGCTTGAATGTATCAATTGCACAGCCTGTATTGACCAGTGCAACAAAATTATGTATGTTACGCAAAAACCTCCCGGCTTAATTCGTTTCGATTCGGAAGAAGGAATAAAGAACGGGCATAAAACAATCTGGAATGCCAGAAACAAAGCCTATTCAGCAGTTTTGCTTATCCTTTTTTCGTTTTTTGTTTACACGTTGTTGTCACGCCCGGCTGTTGAAACCACTATTTTACGAACTCCCGGGTTGCTGTTTCAGCAAAATGACGACAACACTATCTCCAACGTTTACAACATGAAAATTGTAAATAAAACACATGATGAAATCCCATTGGAAATACGCATCCTTTCACACAAAGGAGAAATAAAAATGGCAGGAAATACGATGGTTGTCAAGGATCAGGCTATGTTTGAGTCAACTTTTATTTTGTTTATACCGAAAGATGAAGTGAAGAGTGATAAAACGGAGGTGGAATTTGGAATTTTCAGCAACAACGAGTTGATCGAAACATATAAAACTACCTTTGTGGGACCAACGAAATAAATTATTCATTATCATGAAATTCAATTGGGGAACTGGAATTTTAATCTTTTTGATATTGTTTTTAATTGCTTGTGCCGTGTTTATCACTTTTGCAATGAGACAGGATGTTAACCTTGTTCATAAAAATTATTACGAAAAAGGGGTTGATTACACTGACCAAATGAATGTTAATGCGCGCTCGGCTTCTTTAACTGATTCTATTCAGGTTTTGATGAATGATGACAATTTACTGGTGAATTTTCAGGCATCACTTGTTTCAAAAATAGATTCAGGGAAAATACTGTTATATCGTCCATCGAGCAGTAAAATGGATGTATTGTTCCCAATGGATTTTTTTGGGAACAGTTTAAGAATCAAAAAAGATAATCTAAACCCGGGAAGATACATTATAAAATTATCATGGTATTCTGAAGGGTTAAAATATGAAATCGACAAACCTGTGGTTATTCAGTAAAATTACTTTTCCAAATTCTTTGTTCTGAAATTTATTACCTCATATTAAATTTTCACAAATGGCTATTTTAATATCGGCTTTAATTCTTGGTTTAATGGGAAGTTTCCACTGTGCCGGAATGTGTGGCCCCATTGCAATTGCGTTACCACTTCATGGGAATACGGTTCCCCAAAAAATATTTGGCGGCACACTTTACAATTTTGGCCGAACAATTACCTACGGAATTATGGGTGCTATTTTTGGTTTGCTCGGAAAAGGAATTCAAATGATCGGCGTCCAGCAGAAAATATCGGTTATCATGGGCGTTATTATGATTATTTCCGTACTCTTTCCAGCCCTGTTTAAAAACCAGTATCGAATGGATAAAAGCATGTTTTCCTTTGTAGGAAAACTCAAAAAACGGATTGGCGAAATGTTTTCAATTCGTTCGTTTCAAAGCCTGTTTTTTATCGGAATGCTCAACGGTTTATTGCCATGCGGGTTGGTTTATATGGCCATTGCAGGCGCAATAGGAACAGGCAATGCTCTGGAAGGCACGCTTTACATGATACTTTTTGGGTTAGGAACAATCCCAATGCTGCTTTCAATTTCGTTGGCCGGAAATTTTATGAGCCAGGCAATCAGAAGAAAAATAAACAAACTTATCCCGGTTATGGTGGTTGTGGTTGGGTTGCTTTTCATCCTACGCGGGTTAAGTTTGGGAATTCCGTATTTAAGTCCTGAAAAACAAAAAATTGAGCAGAAATTCGAAAAGAGTCTTGAAAAAAATACTTCAAGCCTGATTCAGGAACCCAAAGGGGATTGTTGTACGAAGAAATGATGCATTCAAAAAGCAATTATTGTATTGCAATTTTTTTTAATTTTTAAAACTAACTGTCATGAGAAACTTCAGCAAACTCATTTCAACAATCGAGCAAGTTCATGTACAATTGCAGGCTTCAGCTGCCAATGCAGTTAATCAGTCGCTTACAATTCGCAATTGGTTGATTGGGTATTATATTGTTGAATTTGAACAGAACGGAGAAGATCGGGCAGTTTATGGAGACAAATTAATTGAGAGGTTGGCGGAGAAGCTAAACCACATCAAAGGAATTGACCGAAGGTCAATTTTTAAGTTCAGGCAGTTTTACATTTTTTATCCGCATTTTGAAGTTTTAATTCAGGGGTCACTTACCCATGGATTGAAGATGGAAACAATTGTGTGGTCAGTGACCCCACTTTTAACAAATGATTCAATTGTGGGGTCAGTGACCACACAATTAGAAAAGCAACTTGTCGTACCGCCACAAAAAATAATATCAAAACTTTCATACACACATATTGAACAGCTCTTAAATATTGATAATCAACTCAAACGTACATTTTATGAACTAGAATGTATCAAAGGAACATGGACTGTTCGGGAGTTGAAACGCCAAATCAATAGTCTTTATTTTGAGAGAAGCGGGCTTTCAGCGGATCCCGAAAAACTATCGGCTTTGGTTAAAAGAAGTTCAGTCCCACAAACTCCTACCGATATCATCAAAAATATTTATTCATTTGAATTTCTGGACATCAATATCAAACCAATTGTAGAAGAATCGGATTTGGAAACAGCACTTCTTGATCATTTGCAGGAATTTATCCTCGAAATGGGAAATGGTTTTTGTTTTGAAGCCCGCCAAAAACGGATATTAATCGGCAGTGAATACTATTTTATCGATTTGGTTTTTTATCATCGAATATTGAAATGCCACATTTTGATTGATTTAAAAATTGGAAAATTTGAACATGGCGATATTGGCCAATTAAATACCTATCTCAATTATTTCAAGGCCGAAATTGGAGAAAATTCTGATAATCCTCCCGTTGGGATTTTGTTGGTTGCAGAAAAGGATATTGCTCTTGTGAAGTACGCAACCGCCGGAATGGATCAAAATCTTTTTATCCAACAATACCTCATTCAACTGCCAAGTATCGACCAACTTAAACACTATATCGAAAAAGAACTCAGAAAAGCCGATATTTGAAGTCACTGCATAAAATATGAAAGCTGACAAGCAAGGAAATAACTGTATTCACTGTGGCGCCGATTGCGGGAAAAGTCCCGTAATTTGGGACGAAAAACCTTTTTGCTGTAATGGTTGCCTTACGGTTTACCAGTTGTTACACGAAAACAAATTATACAATTACTACCAACTTGAGGAAACGCCGGGGGTAAAATTAGAAAGCACAACCGAATTTGGCAACAAATATGCTTTTCTCGACAACGCCGAAGTAAAAGAAAAACTCATCACTTTTCGTGAAGGCAACATTTCGAAAGTAAAGTTTTTTATCCCTGTAATTCACTGTGCATCTTGTATTTGGTTGCTCGAAAATCTTGAAAAGCTAAATAAAGGTATCAGATATTCATTTGTAAACTTTACAAAAAAGGTGGTTGACATTACATTTGATGAGTCGGTAATCACGTTGCGACAACTGGTTGAGCTGCTTTCATCCATCCATTATATTCCTGATCTCTCGCAGAGTTTGAGCGACAAAAAGGAAGATAATCAGTCGTACAAAAAACTGTTGTACAAAATTGGGGTTGCCGGGTTTGTTTTTATTAATGTGATGACTTATAGTTTGCCCGCCTATTTTAATGGCGAACCGCTGAACGATAAACTGCAATCTGTATTTAGTATTTTGAGTTACATACTTGTAATTCCGGTTGTTTTTTACAGCGGCAGCGACTATTATATTTCGGCAATTAAAAACCTGCTGAAAAAAAATATCAGTATCGATTTGCCCATTGCACTCGGAATAATTGTTCTGTTTTTAGTAACAACTTATGAAATTTTCCATACCGGCGGCTCGGGCTACTGCGACAGCCTTTCCGGTTTAATATTTTTTCTGCTTGTTGGGAAATGGTATCAAAGCAAAACTTACGAAGCGCTCTCTTTTGAAAGGAATTATAAATCCTATTTTCCCATTGCTGTTACCAAAATCAATCAACAAATTGAGGAGAGTATTTTGCTCGAAAAAATTGAGGTTGATGATGAATTGATCATTCGGAACAAAGAGTTGGTGCCTGCCGATTCTATTTTGATTGAAGGAGATGGCCAAATCGATTATAGTTTTGTTACCGGCGAATCGAATCCGGTTATTAAAAAATCAGGTGATTTTATTTATGCCGGCGGCAGGCAAATGGGCGGGATCATCAAAATAAGGGTTCAAAAGGAAGTCAACCAAAGCCACCTGACCAAACTCTGGAACCAGGATAAAACTTATGAAAAACCTGCTGATTCACTTAAATCACTTTCAGACAGAATCAGCAAATATTTTACTTTAATAATAATTGCTATTGCTACTGCCGGATTTGGTTTTTGGATGATAAAAGGAGAAATGCACACTGCCATTTTTGTTTTCACCGCAGTTTTAATTGTTGCATGTCCGTGTGCACTGGCGCTTTCAATTCCGTTTACTTTTGGAAATACGATGCGCATTTTTGGGAAGGCTGGTCTGTACATTAAAAATACCGATGTAATTGAAAAACTGTCGCATGTTTCGACAATCGTTTTTGACAAAACCGGAACGCTGACAAAACCCAATGAAAACAAAATTATATTTACTGGAAAAGAACTTTCACAAGTCGAAATAAATGCTCTTTATTCGTTGGCAAAACAATCGACTCACCCGTTAAGTACTGCAATCGTAAATCATTTTTCTGACGCAAAATATATCAATCCCGACCATTTTGTTGAAGTTTCCGGGCGCGGGATTTTTGGAAAGGTTGGTGGTTTAGAAATTCGTTTGGGATCGGAAGAATACGTAACCAATACAGAAATCCGATCACAACAAAAATCATCAGTTGTTTTTGTGTCTTATAATGGCAAAGTAGCCGGATTTTTTACTGTGAGTAACCAGTACCGTGAAGGATTTCAACAGGTTCTTGTATCCCTGAAAAAGGATTTCAAAATTTATTTGGTTTCGGGCGATAATAACTCGGAGGCTAAAAATCTGACCAGATATTTTGATGAAGATAAATTGCTTTTCAACCAAAAGCCCGGTGACAAAGCTGATTTTATAAAGATGCTACAAAATAAGAAACAGACAGTTTTAATGACCGGCGATGGGTTAAATGATGCGGGAGCACTGATGCAAAGTGATGTTGCGCTAACAATTGCAAACAAAGTTTATCACTTTTCGCCAGCCAGCGATGCGGTGCTCGAATCAAATAAATTCGAAAAATTGGCACGGTTTATCCAATTCACAAAAACTTCATTAAGCATCGTAAAACTGAGCTTTACGATTTCATTCCTGTATAATATCATTGGAATTTCATTTGCAATTACCGGAAATTTGTCTCCCATTGTAGCGGCTATTTTAATGCCCATTAGTTCGGTTTCCGTTGTGGCATTTGCTACTTTTGCCACACGATTTATGGGAGCAATCAGGCTGACAAAGATTAAACAGGGAGATGGTGTTAAAAATTAAGTAATCGTTTTACATTTCTTTTTAAGGCAATTAAGTTTTGAATTCCTGCTTAGGGTAGAAAGCCGGCGGGATTACAAAAACGATTACGGTTTCCTTAAAAAAAAAACTAATTTTGTTCGTTTTTAAAAATTAATAACCAAGGTTTCAGGAAACTCAATTCCGGGTTTAAACCGTTAAAACTTTAGTATGGCGTTAAGAAATGAATTAAGATCACAGGGCGATTTTTTATTTAAATACAGAAGTTACCTTCCGGTTGTATTTATAGTTCCCGCTTTATATGTGTACATTCAGCATCAGTTTTATTTGCAAAGTATCGGTCAGGTTCCATCCGAACTTTACGAAATTTGCTGTGTTGTCGTAAGTTTATTTGGTTTGCTGATCCGTGTGATTACCATTGGTTTTTCTGCCGACAATACTTCGGGGCGGAATACAAAAGTTGGTCAGGTTGCAGACTCCGTTAATACAACAGGTATGTATTCGATCTGCCGCCACCCACTTTATGTCGGGAATTTTTTTATGTGGCTGGGAATTGCAGGGTTCACACAAAATGTTTGGTTTCTGGTAGCTTTTACATTTATGTACTGGATTTATTACGAGCGCATTATGTTTGCCGAAGAAGAATTCCTGATTTCAAAATACGGTGATGAATATTTAAACTGGTCGAAAAGGGTTCCTGCATTTATACCCAAATTGGGGAACTGGGAAAAATCTATCAACAAGTTTAGCTGGATAAAAGTAATTCGCCAGGAAAAAACCGGAATTTTAAACCTTTTTCTAACCATAATTATGGTGAAGATTATTGGTGAACTGGTTGTAAATCATCAGCTTTTAAGCGATGTAAAATACTGGATTGCTTTTGGAGCAGTTTTGGTTTATTACGTTGTAGTTAAAACAATTCAGAAAACTACAAGCCTTTTAAAATATGATCGATAAGAATTCAACTACTGAAAAACAGTATGATAAATAATAAAAAAGTTGTAGTTGTGCTACCTGCCTACAACGCAGCAAAAACTCTGGAAATCACCTATAACGAAATTGATTTTAATATTGTTGATGAAGTAATTCTTGTTGACGATTTGAGCAAGGACAATACAATTGAGGTAGGAAAAAAACTTGGTATCCAACACATTATTAGTCATGAATATAACAAAGGTTACGGCGGAAACCAGAAATCATGCTACAACAAAGCCCTTGAAATTGGCGCCGACATTGTAATTATGCTTCACCCCGATTACCAGTACACGCCAAAATTGATTCCGGCGATGGCCAATTTGCTGGGAAGCGGATTATATCACGTGGTTTTGGGTTCAAGGATTCTTGGGAAAGGAGCATTAAAAGGCGGAATGCCGATGATTAAATACATTGCCAATCGCGGGTTAACACTTTTCCAGAATATTTTGATGAATGCTAAACTTTCGGAATATCACACCGGTTACAGGGCATTTACAAAGGAGGTTCTGGAAGCCGTAAATTACAATGCCAACTCCGATAATTTTGTATTCGACAACCAAATGCTGGCGCAAATATGGTACGCCGGTTTCGAAATTGCAGAAATTACATGCCCTACAAAATATTTCGATGATGCATCAAGTATTAACATGAAAAACAGCAGTATTTACGGAATTGGTGTTTTGAAAACTTCCTTCCAATATCGTTTACAAAAATGGAGAATTGCTAATTTTAAATATTTTAGTTAGATAGAGAGAATTTTATATAAATCAACCTAAATTATAAATAACGAATTAGTTAATGAAAAAGCGAAATTCACTGGTAAGCGTTTTATTTCCTGGTATAAACAACAATCAGGACAATCAACTTGCAATAGATAAAATACTGTTCAGCTTTTTACTTATTTTATCCTTTTTCTTTGTTTTAATTATATATTTTAAAGCCGATGCTACTTATGATACTGGTGATGGAATAGTGCACTATCAAATTGCCAGATACTCATGGAAATATCCGCTCCTGTTTCTCGATTGGTGGGGAAAACCATTTTTCACATTGATAAGTTCACCATTTGCGCAGTTTGGAATTAAAGGTATTTACATCTTTCAAGCGCTAAATGCTGCAATAATTTCTATTCTGCTTTTTAAAATTGCTTCCATATTAAAATTAAAATATTTGTGGACAATCCCTGTATTTGTATTTTTTGCACCAATATATTTTGCGGTAATGAATTCAGGTCTGGTAGAAATATTCTTTGGTACAATTTTTACATTTTCTGCATGGTTGGTATTTCGTAAAGAGTACTATGCCAGTGCTTTGGTAGCTTCTCTTTTGCCATATGTTCGACCTGAAGCTTATGTGGTAATACCTCTGTTGATTATAATTTATGCATATCGGCGAAAATTTCTAGCTATTCCTTTACTGTTAACTGCTACAATTATTTACACTGTTATCGGTTATTTTCATTTCAAAGATATTTTATGGATTATTCACCAAAACTATCAGCTGGTAGGAGACAATTATGCCGGAATGAAAGGTGGTTATTTACATTATTTTGGAGTTTACAATCAAATTTGGGGACCTGTTTATGCTATTTTTTTATTAATAGGAACCGGTATTATTTTCACACAGGTATTCAAGTTAATACGCGGTAAATCAAGCTATGAATTTGTTGAAGAGATTTTTTTATTATTTCTTGGAACCACCGTTGGTTGTTTTATACTTCATAGTTTACTGTATGCTATGCCCGGTGTTTTAAACAATCTCGGAATGACACGTTACCTGGCCACGTTGATTCCAAGTTCCGCCATTATTGCTTTGATTGGCCTAAATCTGATTAACCTGTCTCTTTTTAAAAGAATCGTTTTTTTAAGACCAGCGATTTTAATCATAACTGTAATTCTGATCTTTTTGTCTTCACAAAAACAATGGTATCTTCCGTTCAGGCAGAATAATGAACAAATTGTTATGAAGCAGATTTCAGTTTATATCCAAAAAGAATTACCCAATTCAAAAAAGGTATATTTTTTCCACCCTTTATTTCCCTTTTATGCAGAATTTGATCCGTATGATCTGAACAAGGTGGAAGTATTGTGGTCTGCTGATCTTGAACGTCTGAGTCAAATTCCTGACAGCTCTCTCATACTTTGGGAATCTCATTTTTTAAAAGGAGAAGTAAAAATTCCTTTTGAATGGTTATCAGAAAATCCAAACTATATCATGCTCAAACATTATAAATACAGCATTCCTGAAATTCCTTTCGAAGCCTGTTTATTTATGCGTGCATCTAATCCGGTGCCAGTGCCGGTGTCTGTAGAATTTGTTTCGCCAGACGGAAAGGTGTCAGTTTCATCACAATAAGTGATTAATCAATCCAACTTTCTGATTTCAATGGTCATAAACATTGAAAACTGCTTTGAAATCAGTGGCAATAATTTATCGGCACTGCGAAAAAAGGAATAAGAAAAATCTGGCAATAATTGTTTAAATGCCAAACCTCCGCTAATCAGATACATCAAAGGAGTGTGGTATTGTATTTTTTCAATTTTAAGATGGGGAAATAATTCACTGAATTTTTCAGAATCACGCTCAAAAACAATCCAGGGCAACGCACCGTTTGCCCCACTTAAAGGGCCGGAAAAGGGAATTTCCCAACCTCCGTTTGGCTCAAATGGCTCATGATGAAAGTTCCTGTAGATAAACCTTCCCCAAAGAGAATTTGCAGGTTCAATCATAATAATCTTTCCATCTTTTTGTAATACTCTGTCAGCCTCTTTTAAAAACAAAAATGAATCCGGAATATGGTGAAAGGTATCAATCATAAAAATGGCACTTAACTCCGAATCCGAAAATGGCATTTCAAGTGCAGAAAAGGTCATGTCATTTGAAGGAAGTTCCAGAATATCAGTGCAGATTACAGATGGGCAAATTTCCTTTAAAAATCCACCTCCCGAACCAAGTTCAATCATTTTTCCATCAGGCAGCCCGGATTTTGTATCTGTAAAAACCTTATACCACTCCTTATAAAGTCTTCGAAGAAAGAATTTTTCTTTAATAATTTTTTGATGAGCTATTGTTCTTTCAGGTGAATCAAGATCAAATGGAATCTTATATTTTATTGACATGGTACGAGCCTGCTTTTTGATATTAACAAAACTTTATTTGAACTTGATTTTAAATAATGCGAACACCCACATTTTTAACAAAAGCAGTCCGTGTTTAAACCTTGAAATATTTGTATCACCATAAACTCTTTCCTGATAACGAATGGGCATATCAATTATTTTCAGATTGAGTTTGAATGCTCCAAAGAGCAAATCAAAATCGCCAAACGGATCAAAATCGCCAAAGTAGGAGCGGTTTGCCGTCAAACGAATATAATCATTTCTGAACATGACTTTTGTGCCACAAAGTGTATCTTTTACCGGCTGTTCAAGCAACCAGCTAAATGCAACACTGAAAAATTTATTCCCAAGCGTATTTAAAAATCGCATGGCATTTTTTTCCATCGGATAAATTAATCGGGTGCCATTAATAAATCCACCTTTATTGTTTGCAATTGCATTGTAAAATTTAGGTAATTGCTCAGGTGGAACTGTTAAATCCGCATCCAATATCATTAATATATCAGAAGTTGCAACATTATAACCAGCCCTCACAGCATCACCTTTGCCCTTTCCCGGTTGCTGCAATATTTTTATATCATGAGTTTCTTTATATTTTTCCTGAATCTCCTGAATTTTTTCCCAGGTGTCATCCGTAGAATTTCCTTCGACAAAAATAATTTCAATGTGGCTTCCAAAATCGGGTAAGCGTAAAATGGCGTTTTCTATATTTCCACTTTCATTTCTGGCAGGTATCAAAACTGTTGTTGAATACTTTTTACTCACATCAACAGCATTGTTAATTGCCATTGGTTGTGCAAAAGTAAACTGATTGAGAGCAAACCAGTTAAAAACCGGGAGTCTTGAAATAAATTTATTCAGAAAAACAGAAATTAAGGGAATGTAAAAAGGAAAAACCATTGATGAATTCTGCTTATATACTTCATAATTGGCTAAATACAACAGATTCGACAAATCTTTTGATGAAAGCCAGCTTTGTTGTGGTCCTTTCTTTTTTATTCCTATAAATTCCGCAAATTTTATAAATGGCTCCCAAAAAATGTTGTAGTAGGTTACAATAATTTTGGTTTTTTCATGACTTACCTTATGTAGTTCCTCAAAAACATGCTGAATATCCATTAAATATCCCACCAGATTGGAAAGTATAATAACATCGTATTTTCTGTCAATTGTTATATTTTCTGCCGGCATGCAATAAAACGATGTGTCAGGAAACTGATTCTTTGCTTCTTCAATCATTTTTTCGCTAAAATCGATTCCTGTTTTTTCCCGGCCTTTAATATTGACGATTAGTTCGCCCGTTCCGCATCCAATTTCCAATACAGTTTCTGTATCATCAATAAAGAAATTGCAGTAATCAGTAATGCTGTTCCAGTAGTAATCTTTGTTTTTCCGATATTTAACCCGTGTAGGAGCGGTTTTATTAAAATAATCCTTAAGGTGTTGATTTTTAGTTTCGTAAAGATTCATTCAAAACACTTTTAAATAGTATATTTTATCATATTAAAAAATCTAAAAATAACAATACTTTTCTGAATTAGCAGTTCGTCTGGAAATTAAGTCAAGAAGGGCATAATTTGAAGTGGGCAGGGTTTTGTTTTGAAAATAATTAAGTTAAACATCTTTATATTTATTAACTGTTAATTTCTATTTTTATCCAAAATTGAAACCATCGAAACAATAAATTAAAAATCGATTTCTATGGCAAAAAAACTGGTTATGCCAGATTCAGCTTTTTTTGAGAGATATTTTAAAATATCTTTTTTTGTGCTCCCACTTTTGTACCTGATTGCAGGTTTATATTTTCGCTTTTTGCTGGGAAATCTTTCACTTCTTTCTATAGATCCTGATTATGTGTATTTTATAAGCGGGTTGCAGATTTCCGAAGGTTTTTTAAAAGTTGTTCATATTGATCATCCCGGAACACCTTTGCAGTTTTTTATTGCAATAGTTTTTCGCATAGTTTATCTTTTCAGGAATCACGACGTTCCGTTTGTTGAAGATGTTTTTTCAAATTCAGATATGTACCTTGCAATTGTTAATGTTACAATAACTGTACTGACTTCTGTTTTACTGTATTATGCGGCTAGAAAGGTTTTTAAATATACGAACTCAATTTTTTATGCTGTCATTATCCAAACAACACCTTTTCTTCCTGTAATCTGGTACGACCTAATTGGCAGAATTGTACCTGAACTTATGATGCCTTTCCCAATTATTCTGCTTTCTGTGGCAATTATTGAAATATATTTTACAGCAGATTCTGTAACAAGTAAATCTGCAATAAAACTGGCATTTATATCTGCGCTGGGACTTGCAGTTAAAATAACTTTTGTCCCACTTTGCCTGATTCCTTTTTTTGTAATTAAAAGGTGGAAGCAAAAAATCATTTTCGTTGTATCAACCATTTTGTTCTTCTTTTTATGGGCTATTCCGGTTACATTACAGTTACATGTATTTTGGGGCTGGATAAAAAACCTGTTTTTACATAGCGGTCATTATGGGGGTGGAGATACAAATTTCATCGACTTCACTGTTTTTCGGAACAGCCTCAATGAATTATTTGGCTATGAAAAGCGTTTTTTTTATGTCCTGTTTGGCCTTGTTGTTTTATACATCATTTACATTATCTGGAAACGTAAAAAAGCTGAAAAACGAATTGTACTTTTAACAACATCTGTGATATTAGCCAGCAGTATTCTAATTGTTTTGGTGGGAAAACATTATGCACATCACTATTTCATACCTGCACTTTTGCTTGCCCCGCTAATTATTATTTTAATAGCCGAACTTTTGAAAAAAATGATTCCTTCAAAACTGGCGGTTTTTGTTATTCCATTTGCTATTGTTGTTTATCTAACCTGGACTGTTGACAATAACCGGAAATGGTTGCCGGTCAAATCAAACGCGCTGGGTTATAATATAAAAAGCCGTCAGGCGACATGGCACGTGGCACAAACACTCGAAAAAGACTGTTATAAAATAATCACTTCACAAGCCTATGGCAGCCCTTTTATTGAATATTCTTTAGTTTACAGTAATGTTTGGGCCAATCACAAAAAAAGGGAAGAGTATTATCGAATTCTTGACAAATTATATCCAAATACTTATAACTTTTTCACATTCGACAGTTCAATGAAATACTGGGGAGAAAAGTTCAGTGCTCAAAAAGTTTTTGATTCTGGAAAACCCGTTTATCTCTATCTCGAACGCAATGAAGAAGATTTATATAATAGAACTTTAACCAAACTTAAAGAGGAGAACGGTTCTGATTTTACAGCAAACAGGGAATTGATTTATTTAAACAATATAACCAGCGAAGTTATTTACAGGTTAAGTTTTGCCGGAGTGGAATAATGGGTAAAAATCATGCATCTTCAAATTCAATTTATATACCTTTTATTGCAATCATTTATCCATTAAATTGAAACTATATTTGATTTTTAGTATAGAAAAAACCGAATAAAACTTATTGGGTTATCTTACGACCTTTATACATTTCTGTGTAATAAAAACCCAAAGGTCCATTTGATCTGTAATAAATACTGTCTTTTGTGAATGTAACATCGGAATGATAACCATAAAAACTATTGGACCAAAGATATCTCATGCCATTCCCAACCCAATTCCCTTTATTGTTCTTTATCGAAATATTTATATTATAAAAAGGGTCATTGGTTGTTGTTACTTTTAAAGTATCATGATGAATTCTTGATGAACCTTCGTACTCGTAATTAATTTCACAATCGTACATCCCCGTATATTGAAATCTGTAATCTTTTGCCTGTTCACCAATTGAATCAGCTGATAATTCATATATAAATCTTTTTTTGTTTTGTTCTGCATCCAAAATTTCAAAGTCCAATATTAATGTGCTGTCAGTATATACAGAAAATGGATTTTCCCAGGTTTGAAAGTCGGGATAAAACCATTTAACAGAATAAGGTTCAACACCTCCAACAGGTGAAATGTTGAATGTCCCGGTAACATGTTTGTCAGGGTATAAATAAGATTCAGTAACCTGAAATTCAAAGTCAAGTTCTGCTTTATTATCCTTCTCACATGATAAATTCAAAACAACAAAAAGTAAAATGTAAAGTGTTTTTGGCAATAGCGTAATTTTCGAAAAAATGTTTTTAAAGGATTTCATTGATTTGCGGTTTAAATAGCAACCAAATATAATCATTAATATTCTTTCTCCCCTCTTAATGCCTTTTCATAATCAGGTACTTTAATCATTTTGTCATAACCTTCGGGCCAGGTTTTTTTTCCAAAAATTCCCCAGTAAGCTTCCTTTGTCATGCTGTCCCAGTGTAAAAGTGAGGTACGGTACTGGTTCATTTGAAACTGGTTCAACCAGATCAGACCAGCAAAAACAATTGCCACCGCCGTCTGCAGCCAGATTTTACTTTTTAGGATCTTTTCAATAAAAGCAGCCAGCGGAAGCGCCATTATTCCATACATATCGATCATCGGGCGCGAGCTGTAGCAACCGCCATACCACCAGCACCACCAGCTATAAACAACGTAAATGTTTACAATTACAAAAACCAGCGTTGGTAAAAACAGTTCAGGTGAACGCTTTCGCAGCCAGATGAACCCGGCTAAACCGAAAATCATTACCGGGGTATAAATCAGCCAGCCTTTCCGGAAACTGAAAAGCCCGTTGATGATTTGCGGCTGAAAAAAGTAGAATTTACCCTGATCCATGTATGAATTAAATATGAACTGACCTGTTTGCATTTTCCAGTACAACATTTGCGGAACCAAAACCAAAAAAGCAGCAATACCTGCCACCAGAATCATTTTCCAGTTACCAGTGATTCGTTCACCCATTTGCTTAAATGACGTTATTCCAATTAATGCTGGAAACAAACCGACAAGAATATTTACAGGCCTGATTAATACAATTATTCCGGCCAATAACCCTAATAAGATTGAAAGCCTCACCCCGGCCCTCTCCAAAGGAGAGGGAGAAAGATTTTCAATCCATTTTAGGGAAAAATAAATGAACGCTGAAATAAGGGCGAAGTTGTAAACGTGTGTCATTCCGGGTTCTGCGATTACATAAAACATCATGTTTGTAGCCATCACAACCATAATCAAAACGATTGCGGTTGATCTATCCGAAAAATAACGGAGTAATAATTTCCGTAAAAAAAACATTCCTAAAAACAGATAGAAAAGTGTTGCCAGAAATATTGAAAAACTGTAAGGCCATGAATAACCAAGCGTTGAAACGCCAAGTAAGTGAGCCATTGCATGAGCACCTAAAAAGAATGGAATCCATAAAATGGCCATTCCCATTGTCATGCGTAAAATTGGTTTTCCGGTAGGCGAGGTCTGCAACCAAATTTGCCCTTCAAAGTCGGCTGGAAGTTTTGTTGTAAATTCAAAGTTTAAATCGTTGAAAATAAAAGTAGCCGGTAAATAGGCATAATACATAATGACATCATTCTGTATTACTTTATTTTTCCCCCACGTATTGAGATTTTTGCCGTACCACGCGCAAACTAACAACACCAATACAATCGCCAGTTTCGAAATATACGATTTACCCATTTTTGCCATTTTGAGTTATGGTTTTACACCAACCTGTATAACTGAAAGTCCAACTATTTTTTGTGTAAAAAAATCGAACACCTTCCAAAGTGGAACCAATTCGTTATACAATTTCATTTGTCTGGTGGGTATATTTTTTTTCCGAAGAATATTACCTGAAAAAAACCAGCCAAGAATTCCGATCAAATTAAAATATTGCCTGTGAATCACCTGGAACCCATTTCCTTCGAGCAATGTAAATAACGATTTTTGAGTATAGCGACGCTGGTGGTCAAGTTGTTTGTCGAAACCATTGTAAAGCCCCTGAAATGCAGGAACAAGTATAATAATCTTTCCCCCTTTTCGTAACATTTTTAAGGCGTTTTTCATGGCCTGTTCGTGGTCGGGAATATGTTCCACAACGTTTAAAGCAAAAATAGTATCAAATGCTTCTATCAAATCAGGATGGTTTTTTTCAAGACTTTTATCCGAAAGATCGAGCAATTGGATACTTTGCAAATTCTTGTTTTCGCCAAATTTTTCTTTTAACAGTGGGAAATAGCTTGTTTCGATATCGCTCAATGTAATTTCGGCGCCTTCTTTTATAAAAAACTGGGAAATATTGCCAATTCCACTTCCAATTTCCAGAATTTTACCACTGCAATGTGGTTTTATTGTTTCATACATCCAGCGGTTAAATTTGTCGGCACCCGCAATCAAGGTTAAAGTATCTGTCCCGTATTTTGAATTCCCTTTTATTTCAACCATAGTTTTTGTCTTATCCGAATCATTATTACACTTTCGATTTTCTATTTACTGAAAACATTGTATTTCAAAATGCACCAAAATGCCCTGAAACCATCGCGCCAACCTATTTTTTTCCCTTCTTCGTAAGTGCGGCCGTAATAAGAAATCCCGACTTCGTAAATCCTGATTTTGGGTATTCGCGAAATCTTTGCGGTTACTTCCGGCTCGAAACCAAAACGGTTTTCCTGTAGTTTTATGTTTTTAATGATATCAGCTCTGAACATTTTGTAGCAGGTTTCCATGTCGCTCAGGTTCAGATTTGTGAATATGTTGGAAACGGTTGTGAGCAATTTATTTCCAATTGAATGCCAGAAAAACAATATTCGGTGCGGGTGTCCGCCCATAAAACGTGAACCGTAAACTACATCGGCACCGGCTTCAACATAGGGTTTTAAAAGGTCGTTGTATTCCCGCGGATCATATTCCAGATCGGCATCCTGAATAACGATGCATTCGCCGGTTGCCTCAGCAATTCCGCGGTGAAGCGCAGCGCCTTTTCCCATATTCACAGGCTGGTGGAAAAGTTTCATGTTGGCAGCAGGATGACTGGTGATATAATTGTCGATTACTTCTCCCGAATTATCAGATGAAAAATCGTTTACAAGGATAATTTCCTTTTCAAATCCATAGTTCAGGTTAACTTCCAGCACCCGGTTTAATATTTCGTGAATGGTTTTTGCCTCGTTATAAACGGGTATTACGATTGAAAGTTTTTTCTGATTTTCCATTTAAAATGCTGAATATTAAATAATGCGCAAAGATATAATTACTGTAAAAACGAGCGCATCGAAATTATGTTTTATTCTTTGTATTTCTTCCTTTAAATTTGCACACTGCTATAAAAAAGCAATAAACTAAATTTACATATCGTTTTTGTAAATGCTTTTTTAGCTTAAATTTGGAAAAAACAGCAAAATGCAAAAAATAGCTATATTCCCGGGATCTTTCGATCCTTTTCATATCGGTCATGAATCAATAGTTCGCCGTGCAATTCCTCTTTTCGACAAGATTATTGTGATGATTGGATTCAACGCCAACAAAAAATCTTTTTTCCCAATCGAAAAAAGAATTAAATGGATAAACCAGGTTTTTAAGGATGTTGACAAAGTGGAAGTACGGTTGCACGACGGGCTAACTGTCGATTTTTGCAAGGAAGTTGGTGCACTGTATATTCTTAGGGGCTTGCGTACTTCAGCCGATTTTGAATATGAACGTGCAATTGCACAAATCAACAAAAAAATGCACCCCGAAATCGAAACCGTTTTCCTGCTTACTTTGCCGGAACAAACTCCTGTGAATGCCACAATTATTCGCGACATAGTTTTTCATGGTGGCGATGCAAGTCAGTTCCTTCCAAAAGGCCTCGACATGGAAGAGTTCAAAATGAACAGCAAAAAATCAAATAGCTAAGCATGCGCGTTTTACTGTCATTTTTATTTTTAATTTTCTTTTCATTAACAGGGTTTGCAGCGGTTACAATTCAATGCGACAATGCGAAATATGCCGGGCAAAAACTTGAATTTCGAAGTTATTCCGACCCAGTATCATCTGCAACAAAACATGTTTTTGTACTTGAATTTGACAAAGCCGGGAAGTGTACAAAAACCATAGAAACACAAACTACCGATTTTGTTTTTTGTGATTTTGGAATTTACCGCGGAATGCTTTTTATTGAACCCAACCAAACCATTAAACTGCAACTTCCTTCGGTACGCGAAAAATCGTTCGCCGAACAGAAAAACCCTTATTTCGAACCTGTTTCGTTTTGGTTTGTAACCGAAAATAAACAGCAACTAAACAATCAAATTTCTGATTTTACTTCACAACTAAATCAACTAACCGACAAATATTTCGATCAACTCTATTTTCGGCAATCCAGATTAATTTACGATTCGCTTGTATATTTTCTCGATAAAAAATTTGGGACATTAAAAAATGAATCGTTTGTCAACCACAAAATGCTATCACTGAAAATGATTGAAACCGAAGCGTTTCGTTTAAAACCGGAGGATTATTCGGCAATGTTTTCAAATGTGAAACAACAATTCTGGCAGCATCCGGCATTTACTGAACTCTTCGATAAAACTTTTAACGGACAATTGAGTTTTGAAGTAAAATCAGTAAAAGGAGATGATATCCGCAAAGCTGTAAACCAGGGAAATATTTTGTTTTTGGTTGATTTTACAAAAGCAAAATTCAAAGTAGCCAACGATATATTGGATTTAGTTCTGCTTAAAATGCTGCACGACGCTTATTATTCAGGTGATTTTAATAAAAGTTCAATTCAGCAAATGGTGAAATTAACTAGGTTTACAAACCACAAAAACCAAATTATCAGGGAAGCGGCAAATAATATTTCAGCAAAAATTACCTTTTTACAACCCGAAAGTACAGCCCCTGCCATTTGTTTGAAAAGTTTGGAAGGAGAAAAAATCTGCACAAATCAAAACAATAAAAAATACAAATACCTCATTTTTGCTGATACGGAAATGGTAGTTTGCCGGGAGCACCTGAAATACCTGCCGGCTATTCAACAGAAATTTCAGAAAAATCTGGAAATTTATATTGTGTTGCGAAAAACCGATGCAGGTCAAATGAAAAAGTTTTTTACTGAAACCGAAGTTCCCGGAATAAAACTAATTGACGAAAACAACGAATTTATTGATGCATATAAAGTTCGGTCGTTTCCGCAATGTTACCTGCTTGACGAAAATCACAAGGTAAAATTTGCAGCTGCCAAAGCGCCACTCGATGGATTTGAGCAACAGTTTGGGGCTTTCATTCAGCAGGAACTTTTTCAACGACAGAGAAATCAAGGGAAATAGTTTTGGATCATTATCTTTGCCGCCTGATTTTTAAAATTCATACATGATTTCAATTGACGGGTTGGCGGTAGAATTTAGCGGGACGACACTTTTTAAGGATATTAACTTTGTTGTGAACGACAAAGACCGAATTGCTTTGATGGGCAAGAATGGGGCAGGAAAATCAACATTGCTTAAAATTATAGCGGGTGCTCAAAAGCCAACTGCAGGGAAAATTTCGGCACCAAATGATGCTGTTATTGCTTATTTGCCGCAACATTTAATGGTCGATAATCAACGCAATCTTTTCGAAGAAGCTTCTCAGGCTTTTTCAGAAGTATTGAATATGCAAATCCTGTTTGACGAGTTGAACGAGCAATTAATAGTCCGAACCGATTACGAATCAGATGAATACAGCAAAATTATAGAGCAGGTTTCGGAATTGAGCGAGAAGTTGTACAGCCAGGGTGAAATTAATTTCGATGCTGAAGTAGAAAAGATTCTGCTCGGACTCGGGTTCGAACGCGATGATTTTCAAAGGGCAACGAGCGAATTTAGCGGTGGCTGGCGTATGCGGATTGAACTGGCAAAAATACTGCTGAAAAAGCCCGACCTGATTTTGCTTGATGAACCAACCAACCACCTCGATATTGAATCGGTGCAGTGGTTGGAAGAGTTTTTGGTAAATGAAGCAAAAGCTGTAATTGTAATTTCGCACGACCGTGCTTTTGTCGATAATATAACAACCCGCACCATTGAAGTTACAATGGGTCGAATTTATGATTACAAAGTTAACTATTCAAAATACCTCGAATTGCGCCGTGAACGCCGTGAGCAGCAACAAAAAGCATTTGAGGAACAACAGAAAATGATTGCCGAAACCGAACAGTTTATTGAACGTTTTAAGGGAACATATTCAAAAACACTGCAGGTACAATCGCGGGTAAAAATGCTCGAAAAACTGCAAATCCTTGAAGTTGATGAAGTGGATACTTCGCATTTACGTTTGCGTTTTCCTCCGTCGCCGCGCTCGGGAAGTTACCCTGTTATTGCCGACCAGGTGGGAAAATCCTATGGCAATCATTTGGTATTTTCTGATGCAACTTTTAGTATTTCGCGTGGTGAAAAAGTAGCATTTGTCGGCAAAAATGGTGAAGGTAAAACCACGCTTATAAAAGCAATTATGGGCGAAATTAATTACGACGGAACATTGTCGCTTGGACACAATTCTCTGATTGGTTATTTTTCGCAAAACGAAGCTTCGCTTTTAGATGAAAAACTTACCGTTTTTCAAACTATCGACGATGTTGCAAAAGGTGATATTCGAACAAAAATAAAAGATATTCTGGGTGCATTTATGTTTGGCGGCGATGATTGGGACAAATATGTTGGTGTACTTTCTGGAGGCGAACGCACAAGGCTTGCAATGATAAAGCTGTTACTTGAACCTGTAAATCTTTTAATTCTAGATGAACCAACCAACCACCTCGATATTCGCACGAAAGATATTTTGAAACAAGCTTTGATGGAATTTGACGGAACTTTAATCCTGGTTTCCCACGACCGCGATTTTCTAGACGGTTTGGTTAACAAAATCTATGAATTTGGCAACAAACGGGTAAAAGAGCATGAAGAAACAATCAAAGGTTTTCTGGATCGTAAAAAGATGGAGCATTTGCGGGAACTGGAGGGGAAAAGGTAAAACAAATTTTCCTGCCAGATAATTTAATCTTTGTTATTGCGTTTTTAACAAAAACCATATCAATCACTCAAACTGTAAAACAAAATGAAATTTTCAGTTATTCCCTTGATTTTTTTTGTGTTTCTTTCTTTTAGTGCCAAAAGTCAGACGGAAGAACCCAAACCAAAAAAGTTCTCCTTTGGGGTTAATTTCTCGCCGGATTATTCCTACCGAAGTTTGCATTCAAATAATCCTGACTTTGATTTAGCAATGAATCAGTTAAACGATTGGGAAGTTCCGGCGTTTGGATTTACAACCGGTCTTTCTGTTCGGTATTTGGCAAAGGAAAAATTTGAATTTGAATCAGGAATTCAGTTTTCTGACAAAACATATAATTTTGATGTTAACAAAGATAATTATGTAACTCCAAATGATGGATTGAATCAACCGGATGACCCAGCAATTCCGGAAAGGTCTATCACGAGTTATCATTATTATTATCTTGGAGTTCCAATCATACTGAATTACTATTTCCTGCAGAAACGAATCAGAATGTATGTATCGGTGGGAGTTTCAACAGATTTTCTTTTGGATGACAAAAGCAAGACTTTCATGAAATTCAGCGACGGTACCGAATTATACAAAAACTTTGAGAATGATTATGACTACAATAAAATAAGTCTGAAAGGGCTTGCGGGATTCGGAGCTGAATTCAAAATGTATCAGCGTTTTGGAATTCGGGTTGAACCTGTTTTCAGATACTCTTTTACTCCGCTTCTCGATGAATTGATGAAAATTAATCTGTATTCCGCCGGATTGAATGTGATTATTTTCTACCAATAATCAAACTTGTCAGATAAATTTTTGTGTTACTGCAAATCCGCAATAACTTTTACCAAATCATTGTGAATTTCCGGTCGTGCAACCAACAAATGAGAATGCTGTCCATCCCATTGATTTCCCTGCCAGACGGTAAAAATGCAACCTGCTTCCTGTGTAATTACAATCCCGGCAGCAAAATCCCAGATTTCATCGCCGGAGCAGATAAACCCATCAACGACCATGATATTAAAAGAAAAGAAATTTTAAAACAGGCTTTGATGGAATTTGATGGAACTTTTAATACTTAAATCTCACATAATTTAAGCATACCTATTTTAATTACAGTCAATTATCCCAACCATTTCTCCCTATTTTAAATTTTTTTTTGAATAAATATATAAATATTTGCATATGAACATGAGTTCATTAAATTTGCAAACTCATATTTTAAAAATATGAACATTTGTGTGTAAATAATATTGAAGTTACATTACGTAATCATTCTACATTCATATTAATCAATAATATATGAAGAAAACTATAGCATTAATCATTGCAATTACTTTGGTGATTCTAATTGCTGTTAACGTGTTTAAGCAGGGCGAAATAATTGACCTTAAACTCGAAAAACTAAAACAAACATACGCTGTAAAACCTACTCCGTCGGTTGATCACCGGAAACTTCCTGAACTTCAAAAAAAATTTAAAACTCCGCAGGAAGTAACCGCAGCCTGCATTTCGTGCCACACCGAAACCCCGAAGGAAGTTATGGCTTCGGCGCACTGGAATTGGGAACGCGCCGGATACATTGAAGGACACGGCATTGAATTTATTGGAAAGAAAAATGTGGTCAACAATTATTGTATTGGATCGAAAACCAACGAACAAGCCTGTGCTAAATGTCACATTGGATTTGGAATGACAAATAACGATGAATACAATTACGAAAATGCAGTAAATGTAGATTGCATGGTTTGTCATGACAACAGTGAAACTTATCAGAAAGGCGCTTCAATGGCAGGTTATCCCGACAGGAATGTTAATCTTGAACAAGTGGCTCAAAGTGTTGGGTTACCACAAAAAAGCAACTGTGGCTCTTGTCATTTTTACAGCGGCGGCGGAAACAATGTGAAACATGGTGATTTGGAATATGCGCAACTTGATTGTAATCGCGATGTTGACGTTCATATGGCTTCGAATGGGTTGAATTTGGAGTGCACCGCATGTCATACCGCAACAAATCATAAAATTAAAGGTCGATTGTATTCAGTTTCATCTGACAACCAAAACCGTGCAACTTGCGAACAGTGCCACACTTCAACACCCCATTTGGCTGAAATCCTGAACACGCACACCGCAAGAATTGCTTGTCAAACCTGCCATATTCCAACATATGCAAAAGTAAATGCAACAAAAATGGACTGGAAATGGTCGGAAGCCGGAAAAATGAAAGATGGGCAACCGTTTGAAACAGAAGATTCACTTGGAAACCACAATTACATGTCGATAAAAGGTTCTTTTGTTTGGGAAAAAAATGTTCAACCTGATTATGTTTGGTTTAACGGCACAGCTAACCACTATTTAGTAGGTGATATAATAAAAGATCATCCGGTTCAGATTAATTCGTTAAACGGTTCATTCGAAGATAAAAACTCAAAAATTGTTCCTGTAAAAATAAACACCGGCGACCAGATCTATGATACAAAATACAACTATCTCATTATTCCAAAACTATATGCTCCCGAAACCGGTGACAGTGCCTACTGGGTTGATTTTGATTGGAATACAGCGGCAGAAGCAGGAATGAAGCGAATTGGATTACCTTTCAGCGGCACTTATGGATTTACAAATACAATAATGTACTGGCCTGTAAACCACATGGTCGCACCTAAAGAAAATTCTGTTTCCTGTGCTGAATGTCATACCCGAAATAACGGAAGGTTAGCCAGGTTATCAGGTTTTTACATGCCGGGGCGTGACAGAAATGTTATTCTCGACTCATTAGGACTTTGGTTGGTTGTTCTTTCTGCGGCTGGTGTATTTATACACAATTCGTTGCGGATACTAACTGCCTATCGAAAAAAGAAAATTGAAATGAAAATCATAAACTTTAACAAAAAAGAAAGTGAATAAAGTATATATCTATAAACGATTTGAGCGTTTTTGGCATTGGTCGCAGGCTTCGCTTATACTATTTCTGGCAATATCCGGGTTCGAAATTCATGACACAATCCATCTTTTTGGGTTTGAAAAAGCTGTCGAGTTTCACCGTGTTGCATCCATTTCGCTGATAGTGCTGATTATTTTCGCCATTTTTTGGCACCTGGCTTTTGATGAATGACGGCAGTATATTCCTACACAGAAGTATTTAATTGCACAAATTAGATTTTATCTGTTTGGAATGTTTAAGGGCGAAAAACATCCAACTAAAAAAACGGCGCTACAAAAATTGAATCCGCTGCAACGGTTGATATACCTGGCATTCAAACTGTTCATGATTCCAGTTGTCGTAATTTCGGGATTGTTGTACATGTTCGACAAAACAATTGATGCGAATGAAGTGGTTGTGATTAGCAAATTTGATCTTGGAACAATTGCACTCTGGCATACATTCGGAGCTTTTTTACTGATTGCATTTCTGATTGTGCATGTTTATATGACTACCACAGGTCACACTTATACTTCGAATATTAAAGCCATGATAACAGGTTACGAGGAAATTGAAACTGAAGAAGTCGCCAAACCGGAAATACAGGAAGAATATAAACATTAAAAAATTTAAGATATGCAGGCAAAACCATTTATGAACCCATATTTAGCCGGCTTTTTACTGGGGCTGGTGTTGTTGGCAACAATTTATATTACAGGCCGCGGACTTGGTGCAAGTGGTGGTGTAAAAAGTGTTGTTGCTACAATAGTTAAAACTGTTGCTCCAAAACATTATGCAAATACAGTCTATTATCAGCATTCGGAAGCAGAACAACCCGGAAGCCCTTTGCGGTCGTGGTTATTTATTGAAGTTGTCGGCGTTTTTATTGGCGCATTTTTCTCAGGTGTTATTTCTGATAGAGTGACACTAAAACTTGAAAAGGGAAAAAATGTGAGAAACACAACCCGCATTATTGCAGCAATTATTGGTGGTTTTTTGTTTGGGCTGGGCTCACAATTCGGACGAGGTTGTACAAGTGGCTCAGCACTCAGCGGAATGGCGGTTATGTCGTTTGGCGGAATAATTACAATGCTTGCCATTTTTGGTTCGGCATATATGTTGGCGTATTTTTTCAGAAAACTTTGGATTAATAAATAGATTTTATGGCACCTTTAGTACCGGATATTATTGGAAACGAATTCAACTTTGTTGTCGCTTTACTGGCTGGAATCGGTTTTGGGTTTGTGCTTGAACAAGCCGGATTTTCAACTACAAAAAAATTGGTGGGACTGTTCTACGGTTATGATTTTACTGTATTGAAGGTATTTTTCACGGCCGGAATTACTGCCATGGTTGGCGTTCTATTGTTAGGACATTGGGGGCTGCTCGATTTGGAAATGATTTATGTGAATCCCACATTTTTGCGGTCGGCATTAATTGGCGGTGCAATTATGGGTGCCGGTTTTATTATTGGTGGATTTTGCCCCGGCACAAGTATTTGTGCTTTGGCAACTGGAAAAATTGATGCCTTTTGGTTCATTTTTGGCTCCCTGTTTGGCATTTTGGCTTTCATGGAGTTTTTCCCATCTTTTGAAAAAATGTATATGGCCGATAACATGGGTTTATTGCGCATGGATAAATTCTTGGGCATATCAAAAGAGTTATTTGGCATTTTATTGACAGCTATCGCAATTTTAGCCTTCGTAGTCACCCAGAAAATTGAGAATAAATTAAAAGGAGTGAAACCGGTTTATTCGAAAAGAACAGTTATAAATTACAGCATTTTTGCGGCTATTCCATTCATAATCATTGCTTTTGTAGCTCTTACTCCTGATCGAGACCAACGGATATTAGCACAGTCTGATGACCTTAATAAACAGGAAAAGGCAAAAGTTCTGGATGCCGATAAACTTTCTATCGAATTGGTAAATAACTACTACAAATTGAATTTGATTGACGTGCGCAGCCCCGAAAAATTTAAGGAGTATCATCTGCCGCTTGCCATAAATATTCCGTTGGACAGTATGCTGAACCGCGAATATCAAAACTTTTTTACACAGGAATACAAGACAAATATTTTTTATGCCGATGAAAATCAGGTTGCACGAAAAGCCTTTGTTATAGCAACAAAATTAGGGAATGCCGATTTATACATATTGAAAGAAAGTACAGAACAGTTTAGAAATATGATAATGGAGGGTGAAAAACTTCCGGAATCAGGATCGAAAAGCGAACAACATTTGCGTCAATACAGGGCTGAAATGGCACAAAATATTAATGAACTTGATGCAAGATTAAAAACACAATTGCAACCTGTTAAGAAACAAACAAAAAAAGTAAAGGGAGGCTGCAGTTAGAAAATTCTGCTGAGATTTGTTACTGCATATCTCTAATCAATTCAACCAACTTTGAATGAATTTCCGGTTTCGAAATCAATAAATGATTGCTTTTCCCATCCCACGGATTTCCCTGCCAGTCGGTAAAAATGCAACCAGCTTCCTGCGCAATTACAATTCCTGCGGCAAAATCCCAGATTTCATCGCCTGAGCAGATAAATCCGTCAACCGAACCGGATGCAATGTAACAGAGTTCTACTGCAGTAGTTCCCAGTTTCAAAATATTGAAATCTGATGCCAGTCGTTTTGAAAGTTCCTTGAATTTAGCGCGATCAACTTCAGGGTAACCGTGATTTAAAAAAATCATTGGAATATAATCAGTTTCGAATTTTGGGTGAATTAACTTTTTGCCGTTACAAAATGCGCCACCTCCTTTTGTTGCATAATATTCCTTTTTATTTATTGGATCGATAATCACACCAAGCAACGATGCATTACCATTCATTAAACCTATTGAAACAGCAAAAAACGGGATTGATCGTGCAAAATTATTTGTTCCATCGAGTGGATCGACAACCCAAACAGGACCATTCATTTCAATTTTGTTTGCACTTTCTTCACTTAAAACCGGATAATCAGATTCATAATGAAGTATATCGAGAATTGCTTTCTCAGCAGCCAAATCAGTGGCAGTCACCAACCCTTTTGAATCGCCTTTTACCCTCGATTTTTTTGATTTTCCGAAGTTTTCAAGAACAACCTTTGCTCCTGCACGGGCAGCTTTCAGTACTATTTCAAGTTCTTTGTCTAACAACATTAAGATTTTCAAAATTAAGGGCTAAAGCCCTGTTCTCACTATAGATTCTGCAATACCCCAGCCTGAAGGCCGGGGTTAGTCAATCCTGTATCACGCCAATTCACAGAGCACTAAAAAGAATTTTCTGTTTTCTCTCTCCTCCCCCTTTGGGGAGGTCGGGAGGGGCTTCTTTTATATCTCCGGCGCATTTTTCAACAAATAATCTTCAGCCTCCACATTCCACAAACCCTTGGTTTTGGCTACAAGTTTTGCCAGCTCAGCATAAAAAGCATCAGTTTTTCCCAATTCTTCAAAATCGGAAATTGCGGTTAATGGTAGATTTTTATGCGTATAAATCAGTTTCTTTCCACCAGGTATTTTGGGCAAATTCAAAGTTGTTTCGATTACTGAGTTCAGACCACCAACGTGTGTAATCAATCCGGCAGGATCAAGTCCTTTGCTCATGCATTCCAGCGCTTCTACCATATCGTCGTTATTTCCGCCCGAAGTTCCCACAATATGTGTGTAGGCATAATGCACGTTGTAGAAATTCAGTTTGGCCGAGAAATCGGTATTTGACGGGCCGGCAAAAAAGTTGAGACAGCCATCATGAGCGAGAATCGCATCACCTTGTTCAACAACCGGTGTTACGGGGGCAAAAACAAACACGTCATCATAACCGGTTCCGCCCGAAACTTGCATTAGTTTTTCTACAGGATTTTCAACATTTCCTGTATTCAGGTAAATCAGTTCAATTCCTTTTTCTTTTGCCCATTCTACAGGAAAGATTTCGGCAGAACGATCCAAACGATCCTGTGCAATATCTGTAACCACCAATAGCGATGGTTTGCGGTCTTCGCGGCTGACAACATAATTAATTGCTGCAAGTCCCATTGGACCAACACCGGCGAGAATGGCCATTTTGCCACCTTGTACAATTTCCATTTGATGAATATACGAACCGGGTTTTGTATGATAATTTGCATGCATCGCACCAATAACACAACTCAGCGGTTCTGCTAACGAAGCCGGATAAAACCCGGGACCGTCATAAGCCAAAAGACAATCCTGTTCAAGCACATCTTTTGGAATAATAACATAAGTTGCATCGCCACCAATGTGTGGGTATGTATAACCAGGCGCACTCAAAACGCCCAGAGGTGCTGCTTCGTAATAAATAGCCGGCTGAATTGAAAATTTCTGTCCAGGTTTGAATTTGTTTTTCCATTTGGCACCAACTTCCACTATTTCTCCGGCAAATTCGTGCCCGATAATGATCGGGTTTTCAGCAATATTATTTGGAACTCTTTTATGGTCAGCTCCCTGTGTTGCTGCCTTGTAACTCGACATGCAAATGCTGTCGCTCACAACCTTTGCCAAAATTTCATCGTCTTTTATCTTAGGAAGTTCAAACTCCTCAAGGCGTAAATCACTTTTTCCGTATAATCTGACTGCTTTTGTAAGAAAGCCTCCCCTAATCCCTCCCAAGGAGGGGGATTGTGGAGCGTTGAATGAATCTTTCATTTCTTTAAGTTTTTAATCGTTTCTGTATTTTCTTGTTCCCTCTCCATTGGAGAGGGTTAGGGAGAGGCTTTTTATCTCAGCATTTCCTGTCCTCCGGTCACCGGTACTGCCTGCCCTGTTTCATATTGCTGATCGATGACGTAGAAAATGGCTTTGGCAACATCTTCTGCTGTACAACCTCTTCCTGCAGGGACTTGTGCTTCATAAAACGCTTTCACATCGGAAATGGTTTTTGCTCCGGGTACTTTCCCCGCGTTCAGGTACTGAACAAACAATCCGTTTTGTGGGTCACTCCAAAGCGGTCCATCGAAAAAATTGCCCGGACAAATGCTGTTTACCTTAATATTGAAAGGCATTAATTCTAGTGCAAATGACTGTGTTAAACCAATCCCGCCAAATTTTCCACCTGCATAGGCAAAATTTTTGTTGCTTCCTTTCAATCCCGATTTTGAGTTGATTTGAATAATATCTGAAAAATAACCGGGTTTGAATTTGTTTTGCATTTTCAATACAGGTTGCGCATATTTTGCACAAAGAAAATATCCTGAGTAATTTATCCTTGTCATCAATTCAAATGTTGGCTGGTCCATTTCATCAAGGCTTCCGGCGCGCAAAATTCCGGCGTTGGAAATCATGACGTCCAATCCACCAAACTGAAGTACGGTTTTATCCACCAATTCTTTTACTGAAGCCGATTCCGCAACATTTACAGAAATAAAAAATGCTTTGTTTTTAGTCTTTTTTGAATTGAGATAATTGGCAAATTCTGTCCCTTTTTCTTCGTTCAAATCGGCAACTACAATATTTGCGCCCTCTGTGTGAAGTATTTCGGCAATCCCTGCGCCAAAACCTTGTGCTGCACCTGTAACGATAACTATTTTATTTTCCAGCCGTCCCAAATTTTTTCCGCCGAGCGAAACTTTTTTACGATAGTTTTCTACTTCCCAGTTTTCAATAAAAGCCGCTTGCTCAGCAGTAAGTGGGTGTGGCCCACCGAAATTTTCAGAGAGTTTGCTGATTTGACAAAAATCGTTCACAATGTCTTTTAAATACTTAACAGAAACGGGTGAATCTTCAGCTACAATAACACCTTCATTTTGAATAAAAATAACCTTGGGAACTGCTCCTTTGCGGGTTTTAAAATCTGCAATTTTTAATTTTGCTTCTTCGATAACTGTTTCAACCGAGCCGCTGTTTTCAATGAATAAGTACTCCGACATGCAGTAAACCATTTGATCGGGGTTGAAAGGTTTTTCAATACCTTTTTCGAAAGAATTTTTATCGGAAATATAATTGGCTGTCCATGAACTGTTAAAAGCAGTTGCCACTTTCAAATTTTCATTCGAAAGCAACATTCTCACTGCGGGCAGAACTTTAATTATTTTTTCTGAAACAGGCAGTTCTTTTTCTTCGGGAAATTCATCAAAGGCGGCAATTAATCTGGCTTTTACATCAGTATAAATCGTTTTGATTTCTTCGATTGAATTGGCAGCAACAAAAATACCGTGATTTTGGAGCAAAACTACTTTGGGTTCGGCATTGAATTTTTCCTTGAATTTTTTGATTTCTTTTTCAACGGCGATAAACAAAATATAACCGGGGTCGGTATATGGAATGTATAAAACTTTTTCGCCAAAAATCTCCAAAGTTTTTTCCGCAACCTGATTGCTGCACATCAAACTATTTACCATAGTAGAGTGGGTGTGCACAACAAAACTATATTCGAATAAATTGTGTAAAGATGTTTCAACCGATGGACGCAATCCTGAATCGGGGTCAACCCGGCTGTTTAAAAGCGCATTTTTTACCTCTTCTTCGCGTTTGTCAGAATCGACAGAAAATTGCTGGTTGGGAATTTCAGCAAGCTTTTTCCTGTCGAGCACACAAAATCCATTTTCGTTAATATCGCCCAGGTTTATTCCGCTGGCTTTTATCCAAAGGTGATTGTCATCTTTGTACGAAGTGTTTCCGCCACCCGCAATTACATACTCCTTTTTCTGACCGTAATATTGCGATACTTCAATTAAATCTTTTACTCCCTGATTCATAATGCCTGTCATTTTCTATGTGTCTTATGTGCCTATGTGGTTTAAAAGATGGAACCATATAGGCACATAGAAAACATAGTTATTTTATAAATTTTGAAATTACAGCTTTTCCAAGCTCAATAAAATCTGCTTTTTCGTTTGTTTTGGCAATTCCGTTTTTCAAATACCCTTCTTTGCCGTTTGCAATTAAATATTGATGGGCAGCAATAACAGCCGTTCCTTCATAATTGATTTGTTTCAATTCATCATCCAAATTAATTCCACCGCCGCAACTTATTTTCATTGGGTCGAGTTGTGGAGTATTGTGTTCGGTACCAAAGGTAATTACAAAGCCATTTTGGTTGAAATACTGTACAAAATCTTTTAAAATATTGAAATTGTTCCTGCCCGGAATTAGTTCGATGCTAAAAACATTTTTGTTTTTTAATGTTTTCAATAAAGTTACTTTATCGGCTTCGTAATCGGTAAAATTGGCATTGCCAAAATCGAGGAGTACCGGATAACACGGTATTCCACCTGCATCAGTAATAATTTGCAGAACTTCTTCCAAAGACAGAAAAGCTTTTGGATCTTCGGGAACAAATGCTGCGCCGCCGGCTTTTAAAAGATTGCCACGGATTTCGTTTTCCAAACCTGCTACGTTGTTCATTGCTGATTTTGGCTCTTTTCCCGAAAATATTTTTGTGAATAATTCTTTTCTTTCCGGCTCACTTTTCACCTTTTCAAAAACAGCAATCCGAATAGCCTGAGCAATGTGTCGTTCGCGGAAAAGATTTTTTGCCAAACGATTTTGCACTTCATTAGCATCAAATTGAATGTCGATTCCGTTTTCAGCAAAAAACGCATTGAGTTTGTCAATCATTTCGTATGTCTGGCGGTTACTTTCAATCTGTAAATCTTTTACTTTTTTAAATGAAGTTTCGCTCATCTCTGCAGGTTGCCGCAAACCTTTTCCGCTAAAATAGGTGCGTCCCGGATTACTTGGGTCGTTAACACGTATTCCGGCTGCCTGTAAATCGTTTTGCAAAGCCATGAACTCAATATTGAATAATGGAAAAATATTGTGTTTTTGTGCGAGTTCGGCAAATTCATCATACCCGTCGGTTGTGTAAAAATCGTTGATTCCCAAAACTGAAACACCCTCGTTTTTCGCCAATTGAAATGCCTGTTCGATACTTGTAAAAGCGCTAAAAGAGTGCGGAGTGTGAATGTGTCCGTTTATATTTGGGACTGTGCTTTTTTGTTCATTTTTATACCAATCCAATAATTCCTGAGTTTCAGGAAACCCGGTAAATATGCTATTATTTGCAGTCATTTTTTATTCTTTCTATTTTCAACGCAAATTAACAAAAGCGATTGAGTTGGGCTGTCCTTTGGTATCCTGTTTTTTATTTTATATTACCTTTTCAATTTTCAGGGGAAAAACATAGACTGAAATTGTTTGTTACTCATCACTGCTGGTGCGTTAAAAATTAAAACATATTGTTAAATAAATTATACTGTAGTTCTTTGACATTTTGATTGACTTGAGTCATGGTAAGTAAATCTCGGATAGGTGTTTTGTCGAAAGCAGAAACACTTAAAATTTGC
>JBGSMW010000057.1:0-82810 GCA_041739985.1 Draconibacterium sp.
ATTCATGGGTTTTGCTTCTAAATAATTGTTTGTCAGACTGTTAAATTAGCAAAATCCATGTTTTTTGCCAAATTTTATAACAATTAGTTTTAAACTAATCCACTTATTTTTATGTGATTAAGAATCGAACTCAGGTTAATATAAAAAGATGAACTGAAAACAGAAAATAGTTATTAAAGAATCAGACCATTTTGAACTATGAAAAAATCATTGAATATGGTCGTTCAATCTCTTGTTGTAATTCACTGATACCAATGTTCCGGCTTTTACGGATGTACTCTCTCCCCTCGAAAAAGATTAAAATGGTTGGTGCGACAAAAACCTGATTTTGAGCAGCCAACTCGGGTAATTTATCTGATTTTATACAAACAAGTTTGATTTTTGGAAACTCGCTTTGAATCAATTCACTAACCTTTGGTTTCAAAACATTGCAAACATTGCATGCCTCGGTTGAGAAATAAGCCAATAAAGCAGGCTCTTCTTTTTTAAGTTTCAAATATTCTTCAAACGACTGTATTTCAATAAACATTTCAACAAAGCTTTAAAGTCAAAACTGGCCAGTACCTAACATTACCAAAGTGCAACCTTCAATGGTTTCAATTCCGTTCAATTCGAGTAATTCGGCCAACTCAAGGTTTTCGGCTCCGGGATTAAAAATCACCCTTTCAGGTTTTAATTCGAGTATAGATTTATAATATTCAACCTGGTGTTTTGCTCCTACATACATTGTAACCGTGTGAATATTATCCATAGCTGGAAATACTGTTTGAATTATTACATCAGAAACTATTCCATCTCTTTTTGCAAGCCCAATAACTTCATGGTTGTTTTCCCGCAAAGCCCGAATTGCCATATTTGAAAATCGATCTGGTTTTGAACTTGCACCTATTACAAGAGTTTTCATAATTTTTTACAACTTTTTTAAAAGTACAACGGCATTTACTGAAATACCTTCTTCGCGTCCTTCGAATCCTAATTTTTCAGTTGTAGTTGCTTTCACTGAAATCTGATCGACTTCAATTTGAAGCAAACTGGCCATTACACTTTCCATCTCAGGTATAAAAGGTTTCAATTTGGGTTGCTGTGCGCTAATTGTACAATCGATATTTACAATTTCATATCCCTTTTTTTGAGCAAGTTGATATGATTTAGTTAATAATATTTTACTGTCGATATTTTTAAATTCGTCAGAGTTATCAGGAAAATTGGTTCCAATATCACCTAGTTTTGCTGCTCCCAATATTGCATCGCAAATGGCATGAATAATCACATCACCATCGGAATGAGCGACAGTACCCTTATGGTGTTGTATTAAAATACCGCCCAGCCATAAAGTTTCACCTTCGGCCAGGCGGTGCACATCATATCCTTGTCCAATCCGGAAATTCATTATCGTTGATTTCCAAAGGCATCAATATCAAACGATAATGTAAACCTAAGTGTATTTTCGAGTGGATGATTGCGTTGAGTAGGCAGCAGGTAAGAGAAATCCAGTGCAAAAACATTGAGTTTCAATCCGGCTCCTGCTGTGAAATATTTTCGGTTACCTTTATTTTCGTGTTCATAAAAATACCCTCCCCTTATTGCAAATTGTTTATTATACCAGTATTCAACCCCGAAAGACAGGTTAATTTCCTGCATCTCTTCCTGAAATCCACCAGGCGCATCATAAAAAGATTTTACAATTCCCTCAATAGATCCAATATCAGAATTAACACCACCAGAAACAATAACACCAGGGTCTAAACCTACTGAATCAGCGGGTGGAGTTGGCACTAACAATTTGTTAGCTTCAAAAGAAAAAGTAAAGGAGTTGTAATCATCAAGATTAGATGTGTATGAAGCACCCAGTAACAAGTTGGTAGGTATAAAATCCTTTATTGTTCCATCGGTATATGATATTTTTGAACCAATATTCTGGACATTAATACCTGCGGAAAAAATATTGTCTTTGCGGTTGACCCTTAATTCTTTATAGTAATAAAAGGCAACATCAGCGGCAAAAGCATTACCGGCATGTGTTTCAACACCTCCAACCAATTGTCCACCAGTCAGATCAGAGCGGATATAACGCAATGCCACTGAACCTGAAAAACTTTCGGAAAGTAACCGGGAATAACCCAAATCTACTGCAAATTCGTTAGGGCTTTGTTGCCCGTTAATTTCACCATAATCACTTGTGAAAATAATATCACCCAATGAGAAATAACGCAAAGAGGCGCTTACCGCCTGCACATCGTCGAGTTTTTTGTATCCCGATAAATATGCAAGGTTGATATCATCCACCAGATTACGCAACCAGGGTGAATATGATAAACCAATTCCCATATCACTTTCCATGAAAACATACTTTGCCGGATTCCAGTGTTGCGAACTTACGTCAGGGGTTAAACCTACACCTGCATCTCCCATACCTCCAGCACGTGAATCAGGAGTAATTGAAAGAAATGGAACAGCTGTTGTAATTGTATTTGCTCCTGAGGTAGTTGCCTGAGCCGTAACGTTTTCCGATATGGTTACGACCATTATCAGAAGTAATAAAAGTCTAAATAATTGCTTCATAATTTCAGAAAAATTTAAGGCTGCAAAGATATAATAATTGTTTTTGCAGCCATATTTATATTATTATAATACAAATGGAAACGTAACAAATGAAGAAAAATTTTATTCATCGAATAATTTAACGTGCTATCATCATTTTACCCGATTTTGAGAAATAAAATTTATCGTCATTCTGAGCCGTAATGCGGTAGATATATATTCCATTTAAAGGCAAAGTACCAGTTTCATTAAAGTTCCAACGAATGGGATTACTTTTTGTTCCTGCTGAACCAACTTCTGTACTTATGAAATCAACCCTGCGGCCTAACTGGTCAAAAATCTCAACCATGACTTTTAAATTTGCGTCCGATTGATTATGCTCGAAACTAAAATAAGTATTATCAACGACCGGATTTGGGGTGTTAATTACCTGGCTGATATAAAAATCGCCTGTAACTTCAAATTCAATTTCCTGTTCTGAAGAATTGTTTGCAATATCCCATGCTTTTAAAGTAATTATATGTTTGCCAGGTGTCAAATTCTTAAATGGAAATCTCACAACTCCACTTTTGTAATTATTTATATCGGATTGATAGAAATTGTTAAGTACCAGAACATTTGAATAGTCACCATCTAAAACCGCCGTTATATCATGCCCAATTCCAGTGCCGGCCGTGTTAATCCCATTTTCATCTGACAGATATGCTTCCAATGTAGGATTTTTACTTGTTTTGCTTCCCGAAATAAAATCCCGATTATCCATAAACAATTCAATTTCCGGTCCCTGATTATCTTCAACTGTTTGATTTGACAATCCCCCAATCATGAATTTATTAAAAGCGCCATTGGCATCAACTTCTTTATTTTGTGCATAATACATTATACTTCCCTGTCCAATTACATAAGAAATATCTTTCGGAACGACAAAACTAAATGAGAATTCACCGTTTTTTACTGTGGTTTGTCCTTTGTAAATAATATTTTCACGCACATTATATTTAAAAGGTCTTTCACCATTGTTGCCCAAAGTATTTACTGTGGTTTCCTTGTCATAAACAGTAACAATCATCTCTCCTGAAAAATCGTTTAATTTATTGTCTGAATAATCAGATATAAAACCTTCAATATCAACTTTCTGTAAAGCACGGATTGTATCAGTACTATTACCAACCATTTTCCCGTTTACAGTTGTTGTTACTACTTTATTCCTAGGGTATGACAACCGAAGCGCCGGATCTGCCAATAAACTGAAATTTCTTTTATTGATACTATTAAGTGTATTTATTTTTGCAAGTCGCATAATATCTCCCATGCGGTAGCGGTTTCCTTTTTCGTCTTTTTCAAAAACAACACGGTAAAAACTTTGACTTAACAATGAATTTGAATAGGCATAAACAAGCCGAGTTGTAGAAAAAAGTCCTATGCCTCCACCAGTTGGATTAAAAAGGACATATTCGCCAATTGAGGCTTCATCCGCATCAAAGCGGCTGAATTCGCAAGTTGCCGTTACAAAAATAGGTAGGTTATTTGTGTTGGACCAGGTATTAACGTTACTGATGTCAAGTACATGTTCGTCAGCCATATATCGTTCATTTGCGTGTCCAACATAATTTAATATCAATACCCCGTCTTTTACACGGTTGTTTATTGCTTCAGTTACATCAGGATATTTTTCTTCACCTGCATTTACCTGCTGAAGATAAGAATCAAAATAAATCTTATCTGTGACAAACTCACTGTGGGTATCCTTAATCAATTTATCAATTATTTCGGTATCTGCCATGTGCAATCCACCATCTTCATCATCGGCTATCAGGCAAACAATATTCCTCCAGTTTCCCAAAGCTTCCGGTTTATAATAATTCTCAATTTTATTAATTACAGTTTCTGCTTCAAAAGTTGTTTGTGAAGGTATCCTGCCAATCCCTAAATCGATGGCACCATTATAAACACTCTCTCCGGCATCCAACATAACAAAATAATCATCTGTAACAAAAGATTGAACGGGTAAGAGTGAGTTGTCCGACTGAAACGTTGGTACAAAATTTTTGGTTTCAGGCCTTATATTTCTATTGTCAAAACTGCCATCCCCAAATAGTAAAACATATTTAAGTTTTTCGCCCCTGTCATAAAACATTTTAATAAAATTTCTGATTCCAGTGGCACTTTTAGTTCCCGAACTAAATTCATTATAAACCTGCTCTGTTGTCACAACTTCAACATCCATTCCGTCATAACTCCTGTGAAAATCGGCCAGTCTATTTGCAGAAGCAGTAAAGTTAGGATGTGTTATGATTATAAATTCCGGGGTACTTAAAGCATGTAAATCCTGATTAGCTACTTCGCCGAGATACTCCGGTTCGTTGTAATTACCATTCGGATTAAAGGCAACATATTCAAAAAGCTTAGTCGCAGGCCTTTTTATTACAGCAACATTTCCTGAAATTTCTACAGGTACTTCCATTACATTATTTACCTGTGTCACATCAAAAACCCGTGACCCCGAAACAGCATTTTCAATCGAAAACGCTATAATATTTCCATCACTTACCGAAGATCTATCGCTAAAAAACAAAGGTTCGTTTCCAAATTTAAGTTTCCTTTGATAATTTATTTCTATGAAATCCAGCCATGATAAAGCATTGTCATCTGTGTTACCGTTATTGTTATTTGCAAAATATTTTAATGTGAGTTTTGTTTGACTCCCTTGAATTGTTGTAGAAAAAACTCCCTCTTTTTGATCAGCATAACTTGCAGTCTGGCTACCTGTATTAACGAGATTAAAACTCAAAGTCCCCTGCTCTACCTGATTTACCAGCAATTTCATTTCAGATGCTGCAAAAGAGCGTGCAATGGCATTTACCCTGATTTTTACTTGCTCCGAAGTTTCAATATCTGTCAGATCAAAATCAATATTCTTAACAGAACTATGTTTAAATTTATCGCCAAACCATTGCTTGCCGGAACCCAAACCTTTTCCCATTGCAAGCACATTTTCAGTTTCATTTTCGTACAATTGGTAAGCGTCACCTGCTGAAACAGAGTGTGTAACTGGGTCCTGCAAAATTGGTAAAAGTTGTGCGACTTTCGAATTCCCTACATTATCGGTTAAAAAGAAATAACCTTTATTTGTGTAATCATTTAATGTGTGCCTGTATATCCTGTTTGAATTATCAATATCCCATCGGGTGGTGCCCGGGGAATAGAAAAATAAACAGTCAGTACCATTATTTTTGTCATGCCAAACTGCGCATTGCTCAAGATCATCGTAATCTATTACCCCCGGATCTTCTGACAGGATAGTTCCTCCGCTACCAAACACGTTTACTTTTGACGGATCTGCAAATCCAAGTGAAGTTAATTTTGAATAAGGAATCTTAACAACACCTTTACCCGTAACCCCTATTTTTATCCATTTTCCATTTTTAAGAACTGAAGTCGTTTTCCAAACATGCGCATTTGAAAGTGCTTGTCCGCTCTTTTGTGAAACTGAATGCCTTATTGTAATCTGTTTTAGCTCGAAACTTTTCAAGCGTAGTATTCGATTACCCTCCTTTTTAACAGTCGAAATCTGCAAATGAATTTTACCTAATCCGTTTGACTTGTTCTTTTCTGTAACAATTTGAATATCATTAGCGATTGCTTGAAATCCTTGGAAATTTGCAGAAAGTTTAACTTCTTCAAAAACTTCATTTTCAATAGCGAAACTATAATCCTGATCATTGCTTTTTAAATCGAAGGATTTATAAAAAACGGGGAGATTGGTCTCTGCATCGGGAAAACCAGCATTTTCGAAGTTTAGTTCTTTACAAACAGTAAATCCATTCTCTTCTGTTATTACATCATTCCAATATAACACAATCAATTCCTTTTGCACATCTCCACCCGTAAAACCAACAACAATTATGAACAACAGAAATGCAAATCTTTTCATAAACTACTGAATTTATACTAAACAAACGACTCAAACCCATTAATATTGTAGCAAATAATTTCGTTAATCAATCCACTGAAATGCGCCATAGACGGGCTAATATATTAAAATAGTTCTAAAAAACTGAAATATTTTTAAAATGTGTGAACAATAAGAATTGAACAATTTAGTTATATTTGTGCATTCACAAAAGTAACTAAAAATGAAGATGATGAAGTTAAAAACTTTGTTCATAGTATTATTAGCCGTTTCCCTGTCAGGATGCGGTTTATTTGGCAAGAAAGGTGGTGGAAGTGGCGTTTCCCGAACCACTGGTTGGAGTTATAACGATGAAGAAACTGGAAATATACCCAATGAATCAGGCTACGAACAGGATGCCGGACCAGGATTAGTATTTGTACAGGGAGGAACTTTTACAATGGGCCGGGTTGAACAAGATGTAATGTATCGCTGGGACAACGCACCCCGAAGGGTTACTGTAGCTTCATTTTACATGGACGAAACAGAGGTCTCCAACCAATCTTACCGGGAATATACCCATTGGTTAAACCGTGTTTATCCCGGTAATAAAGCAAAAATAGATGCAGCACTGCCTGACACTACTGTGTGGAGGAGCGAATTAGCTTTTAATGAACCTTATGTTGAGAACTACTTCAGACATCCTGCCTACAGTGAATATCCGGTTGTTGGCGTAACCTGGGAGCAAGCAACAGCTTATTGTGCCTGGCGAACCGACAGAGTTAACGAGCAAATACTTGTTGAAAAAGGAATTCTTGCTCACGATAATACGCAATCAGGTCAAAATGTTTATAATTCAAAATCATATTTGGTTGGTTTATATCAGGGTACAGATGGGGATAATCCATTGGAAAATCCTGACGGGACGGCAAAACGTATTCGCTGGGAAGATGGAATTATGCTCCCGAATTATCGTTTACCAACCGAAGCTGAATGGGAATATGCAGCTTATGGATTAACTGAGAATATGGATGGTGAGCTTTTAACTGACAGAAAATTGTATCCATGGAATGGTGCTTATCTTCGTGAAGATGCAAAAAAGGGTAAAGGTCAAATGAAAGCCAACTTTGTTCGTGGACGGGGTGATATGATGGGTATTGCAGGGGCTTTAAATGACAACGCTGACATTACAGCTCCGGTTTTCTCATATGATCCTAACGATTTTGGTCTATATTGCATGGCAGGAAACGTTAATGAATGGGTGTCAGATGTTTATAGACCTTTATCTTTTAAAGATGTTGATGAGTTTAATCCTTTCAGGGGTAATGTAGTTACCGAATATCGCCGTGACAACAGCGGTAATTTGATGCGAAATGAATTTGGAGAAATGATAAAAGACACTGTAGCGGATTACAGGAATTTTGAAGACGGTGATCCAAATTCGCAAATTGTGTCTGGAACAGATTGGTTAAGTATTCAAAATAACGAAACCAAGGATATGTATATTCAGGACAACGGACAAGGTAATTATTCATCTCTAATAACCGACAATGTACGTGTTTACAAAGGTGGTTCATGGAGAGACCGTGCATACTGGCTTGTACCCGGAACAAGAAGATATATGGAACAGGACAAATCAGAGAACGATTTAGGGTTTCGATGTGCAATGAATAGAGTGGGCAGCCCACAAGGATTTTAAATTAAAATATTTTGACATTTTAAAAGCTTCATTTTCATTGAATGAGGCTTTTTTTATGCAAATTTTCAAAAGGAAATTATTTTTGATAAATGACAATAACAGAAAAAATATACCAGCTTTTTACAGAATACTCTATTATTTCAACGGATAGCAGGAAAATTGAAAAGAACTGTATTTTTTTTGCCTTGAAAGGCGAAAATTTCAACGGCAATAAATTTACTTCCACCGCTTTGGAACAAGGAGCTGTTTGCGCTGTAATTGACGAACCCGAGTATTCAATTCCTAACAAAACAATACTCGTTGATAATGTTTTGCAAACATTAAAAGACCTGGCCAATTTACATCGAAGAACACTCGGATTACCAATTTTGGCCATTACTGGCACAAATGGGAAAACAACCACGAAAGAGTTGGTTTCTGCCATACTATCGGAAAAATTTAATGTGAGCTATACGCAGGGAAATCTAAATAATCATATCGGAGTTCCGCTTACATTGTTAAAAATGAATATGGACACTGAATTCGGCGTAGTTGAAATGGGCGCCAACCATCCTGGCGAAATTGCCAATTTATGTGCGATAGCCGAACCCGATTATGGAATTATTACAAATATCGGGAAAGCCCACCTGGAGGGATTTGGGTCTTATGAAGGTGTTATAAAAACAAAATCGGAGTTATATCATTACATTAAAAGTAAAAACGGAATCATTTTTTATAACCGGGAAAACCCCCTTTTAACTGAGCTTACCAGCGATTTAAAATTCAAAATCAGTTATGGAAACGAAGATGCGGACTTTAAAGGAGAACTATTGTCATCGCCACCATTTGTTCATGTAAAAGCAAACTTTAAAAAAGGGGTTTTGTATTTAAATACAAACCTTACCGGCAATTATAATTTCGAAAACGTTTTAGCTGCTGCATGTATCGGGAACTATTTTGAAGTAGATCCAATTGCAATCCAAAAAGCATTGAAGAATTATTATCCACAAAATAATCGTTCACAACTGATCAGTAAAAACAGGCTCAAAATAATTATGGATGCCTACAATGCCAATCCTACCAGCATGCAAGCATCCATAAAAAGTTTTATAATAAACAGTTCAAACAACAGTTACCTGATTTTAGGTGACATGCTGGAACTTGGAGAATATTCAAAACCTGAACATACTTCTATTCTGGAACTTTTAAAAGAATATCCTGAAATCACTGTTTATACAGTGGGTAAAAACTTTCTGGAAATTGCCAAACAATTCAATTGCCAATCTTTCCTAAACGTTGAATTATTTTGCAGTTTCCTTCATGATAATCCAATTACCGAAGGAGATATCCTAATCAAAGGATCCCGCGGTATTCAGCTTGAAAAAGTTCTAGACTGTTTCTAATTCACCATTGGTTTTTCAACTTTTAAAACATCGGCAATTGCCTTTTCAAAAGTTTGTTTTGGTAAAGCGCCCATTGCCATTTGTGGCTGACCGTCCTGTGGCACAAAAAGTAATGACGGGATACTTTGGATTCCGAATATTCCGGCCAATTCCTGCTCGTCTTCGGTATTAACCTTATAAATCACAATACTGTCGCCGTATTCCTTTTGCAACTCTTCCAAAATGGGAGCAACCATTTTACATGGACCGCACCAATTGGCATAAAAGTCAATCATACAAGGTTTGTCGCCTTCATATTTCCACTCTTTGTTAGCTTCGAAATTGAATACTTTCTCTTTGAAAGTTTCTTTTGTTAAATGTTCCAACATGATATTTAATTTTAAAATAATTTCAACATATCTATAAATGTCGATATATAAATATCAAATATAATACCTTTTTCTGAAATGAAAGATTTCGGACAAGATTCAGCTAAATAATTGTAATTTTGTCACGATTTTTAAGATTGTGTCAGTGAGAACTCACTGACACAATTAATTTTGACATATAATGAACAAGAAACTACATCACAAAATATTTCAAATTATATCGGAAACTGCCGATGAAATGCAATTGGAAACATATGTAATTGGTGGATTTGTCCGGGATATTTATTTACACCGGAAATCGAAAGATATTGACATTGTTACTGTTGGTAGTGGTATCGAATTGGCCAAACGAGTTTCAGATAAACTCAAAAATAAACCCCATGTAAATGTTTTCAAGAATTTTGGCACTGCCATGATAAAACATACAGATCTTGAAATCGAGTTTGTTGGCGCTAGAAAAGAGTCATATCAAAGCGATTCGAGAAAACCACTTGTTGAAAACGGAACACTTGAAGACGATCAAAATCGTCGTGATTTTACAATAAATGCACTGGCGCTTGGATTAAACAAATCAAATTTCGGCCAATTGGTTGATCCTTTTAATGGGCTTGACGATTTAGAAAGGAAAATTATACGAACTCCGCTTGATCCGGACATTACTTTTTCAGATGATCCGTTACGAATGATGCGTGCCATTCGGTTTTCAACCCAGCTAGGTTTCGAAATTCAACCGGAAACTTTACAATCGATTACAAAAAACAGGGAACGGATAAATATTATTTCAGGAGAAAGAATTATTGATGAAATCAATAAAATCATAATGTCTGATAAACCTTCCGTAGGGTTTAAACTTTTGGAAGAAACCGGGTTGCTCAAAATTATTTTTCCTGAATTTTTACAATTAAAAGGTGTGGAGAAAATAAATGGGATTGGTCACAAAGACAATTTTTACCACACACTTGAGGTTCTTGACAGAATTGTACCAAACACAGATAATCTTTGGTTGAGATGGTCGGCATTGCTTCATGACATTGCAAAACCGGTAACAAAGAAATTTATCGAAGGTCAGGGCTGGACTTTCCATGCACACAATTTTGTTGGGGTTAAAATGATACCAGGAATTTTTAAACGCATGAAACTACCCTTAAACGAAAAAATGAAATATGTGCAAAAGATGGTGCAACTTCATATGCGACCAATCGTGCTTTCAGAGGAGGTTGTTACCGATTCGGCTGTGCGGAGGTTATTGTTTGAGGCTGGCGATGAAATTGATGATTTAATGACACTTTGTGAAGCTGATATAACTTCGAAAAATGCAGATAAAGTAAAGCGTTACATGAAAAATTTTCTTGTAGTCAGAGAAAAATTAAAAGAGATTGAAGAAAAAGATGCTATCCGCAATTTTGAACCTCCGGTAAAAGGTGAGTTAATTATGGAAATTTTTTCTTTGGAACCCTGCAGGGAAGTTGGCATCATTAAAGATGCTATTAAAGAAGCTATTTTGGACGGAATAATTCATAACAATTTTGATGACGCATTCGAATTTATGCTACAAAAAGCCAGCGAACTTGGGTTGAAAAGAAAAGATTAATTTGCTGAATTCAATTGCAATAAAACAGGCAAATGATCGCTAAATCCTCCGTTGTAGGTAAATCCATAATATGTTCGGAAAGGTTTTTTTCCACCAAATTTCCTATCATCCTCCAACAAAAATGGAAGAGCTAATATTTTTGCATCTTCAGGTTTAACAAATAAACCTGAGTCGTTAGATAAAAGCGATCCTGATACAATTATCTGATCGAAAATAAACCATTGCGATTGAAACTTTAAAGTCCCTTGATTATCTCTTTTCAAATCAATAAATAAATTATAGAGTTCATTATCTACAATATGTTGCTCAACTCTTCCAGCTTTCAAAACTATTGATAATGTTTCATCTTCAGGATTATCATTAAAATCACCAAGAATAATAATTTTAGGTGATTTATATTTCATGTTTAAAGTATCAACCTTATTTCGTAAAAGTGTGGCAGCAGTTTTTCGTAGATCCTTGGTTTCCAAAAATCCAGAGTACCTTGAAGGCCAGTGATTACCAAAAATATGAATTGTATCATTACCATTAAAAACTCCTGAAACATACAACAACTCCCGCGTATCGAGTACGGCATTATTAACTTCCAATGGGTAGTAATTGTATTCGACGGGAGAAAAACTTGCCGAATTGTAGATTAAGCCCACATCAATACCGCGATGATCAGGTGACTCCTTGTGTACAATTTTATACGGAAATGATTTTAAGGGAGTGTCGTAAATTAATTTTTCAAGTACCTTCCTATTTTCAATTTCCGCAAATAACACTAAGTCCGGAACATTCCATTCAGAAGCGCTTACAATAACTTTTGAGATATGTAAAAGTTTTTCCGATAACCTTTTACCTGTCCAGTGAAGTTCACCTTCGGGAGTAAAATTGTCATCCTCCGATTGCGGATCATCCTGAGTGTCGAATAAGTTTTCGACATTATAAAAAAGTACTGAATACTGCGTATTATTTTGTTGGGCATTTGAACTGTATGCAAAACATACTAATAACAAAAGGAGCAAAAAAAACCTACTTGCCATTTGTCTTTTCAATTCTCTCGTACGCACCTAAATCGGGTCCTTTATCTTCTGTTCTGTCATTGTTAAGGATATCGAATGGGAACTGCTCACCATAAACTATTTTTCCAATATCCTTTGCAGGCGATAGTGTATCTAATTGATAATTAAATTCTTTGTATGGATCAATAAAAAGAGGATCGAATTTAGCTCCCTTCCATATATTTTTATAGTGTTCGGCATTTGTTGTATTGAAAGTGTCAGCTACCTGCATTATGCAATTTTCAAACAGGTAATTGAATGTATTTTCATTGTTGTTGCCTAATTCTATTTCCTGCATATTATTGCCGTAAATGATGCTGTTTTTAAAATTAGCCTTTTCCAAATCTCCAATGTAACTTGTCTTCTCACCCTTCGACCCTTCAATAATCAAAATATTTGAGATCACCAGCGAGGAAGTAGAACGTGCTTTACTGGAATAATTACCCCAGTAATTTGCAATCGTAGTATGGTAAAATTCATATTCTCCACCGATCAAAAGTGCAACCGCATAAAATCCACAATTTGCAATCAGATCGTTGTACCCATAAATTTTTGATTTCAAAGCAAATAATCCGGCATAAGCCATGTTTTCTATTATACTGTTAGTCAGTTTAACAGAAGCAAACCCTTCGTTTTCAATAGTTCCAACTTGTAGTCCAATATTTGCGTTTTTAATTGTGCAAAAGTTGAAAACATTGTCATGACTTCCAGAAAATAAAACTATTCCATTCCATTGATCCGGAACATTTTTGTATGAATTCTCCAACCTGTCCGGTAAAAATTGGATTTGATCCTGAAAGGTTCCATTGGCTTTAATTTTTCCTTTTACGTATAACCCTGCCCCTTTGTGAAAATGAACTTTGGTTCCCGGTTCAATTGTTAAAACGGAAACACTGTCAACATATGCATAATCATATACCAAATAAGGTTTCTCAGAGGTCCAGGTTGTTGTTTTAATGGTTTCACCTTTAATCAGCTTAAAATCCTGTCCATAAGCAATTAACTGAATATTTTGAACATTCGAGTTTATAGTAAATTCAATGGAATCCTGAACGACCATTGGCAAATTTTCCCCATTTGGATCTATTGTAACTTCAACAAAAACAAAAATACTATCCATAGGTGGTACGTCAGTTTCATATACCTCGTTGCCAACTTCTCCGTTTACATTTAATCTGAAACTGGAAAAATCGCCACCCGAAAGACGGATTCGCGAAATTAAAACACTCTCACTATAAGGATTATGTACGGTAAAACGCTGTGTAGTGGAACCAATTGTTGTAAATATTGTATCAAAAGTAATTGTATCAGCAGAGAATCTTAATTGAGCGTCGGGTGAATTCAAATATCCTTCATCCTGGCATGAATACACCATGACTACAATAGCGACAACAGCTAAAAGTTGAAGTAAATATCTGACCAATTTTTTTAATTTAATGTAATTATAACGGTTATGCGTACCGGTTATTATTGCAAATATAAAAAATCAATTTACAATTTTTAACATTTATTTACATTAATTGGTTTTCAACAACATGTTTTTTTGAAATTAAAAGCAAACCACAAAAAGTAATCAATCCATTTAAAATCAACAATTCAAACCCAAATTCATAACCATTGAAAATTACGTGTGAATATTTTGAAATAAAGTAACAGATTACAGGCGATAAAAAGGCAATAACCGGAACCCATTTATCTTTAACATTTCTGGTTGAATACATTCCAAAAACGAATAATCCTAAAATCGGTCCATAGGTGTAGCCTGCCACACGAAACACAGCAACAACAATGCTCTCGTTATTAATTGCTTCAAAAAGTATTATTACCAAAATTAAAAGTACCGAAAACATTAAATGCGACCATCTCTTTATTTTTTGTCTTTTTTCTTCATCATGTTTTTCCACGTTCAAAAAATCGACACTAAATGAAGTTGTTAATGCCGTTAACGCCGAATCTGCACTTGAATATGCTGCGGCGATTATACCAAGCAAGAATGCAATTCCGACCGGTAACCCGAAATAGTGAAGTGCCAGTAAAGGGTATAGATCATCTGATGAACCGGGAATTGTGACGCCATTCTTTTCAGCAAAAATGTATAACATAGCCCCCAAACACAAAAACAGAAAAACTGTAATTAGAAACGAAAAGCTAAAAACCAACATGTTTTTTTGAGCATCCCGAATATTTCTGCAAGTCAGATTTTTCTGCATCATATCCTGATCCATTCCAACCATTACAATTGTAATAAACATACCAGCAAAAAACTGTTTGAAAAAATTATTTCCCGATCTCCAATCCCAAAAGAAAATTTTTGAATTTGAGTCATTAGCAATTTCATTTAAAAAATTTCCTGCATTCCACCCTAAACTTTTCGAAATTGCTATAATTGTAAGTATTACAGCACTTAACAGAAATAAGGTTTGTAAAGTGTCTGTCCAAACTATGGTTTTTATACCGCCACGAAAAGTGTAAACCCAAATTAACCCAATTGTGACTGTAACTGTTAATGCAAATGGTATATTGAATGCATCAAAAAAAGCGAGTTGCAAAACGCCTGCAACAAGAAACAAGCGGAAAGCCGCACCTATCAGTTTTGAAATCAGAAAGAAAAAAGAACCCGTTTTGTGGGAAAAGAAACCAAAACGCTGCTCAAGGAAAGAATAAATTGATATAAGGTTTAATCTGTAATACATTGGCAACAAAATCATTGCAACAATCCAAAATCCCACAATATTTCCAAAAACAAACTGAAGATATGAGAATGCTGAATTTCCAACTTCGCCAGGAACAGAAATAAATGTAACTCCGGAAAGTGTTGCTCCAACCATCCCGAATGCAACCAAATACCATGGTGATTTCCGGTTTCCTGTAAAAAAAGTTTGTGAATCGGCTTTCCGCGAAGTAAGAATCGAGATTCCTATTAACATCAAAAAATAAACTATGACAATTCCAAGTACCAAATATGGATTCATATCATTCAAAATCAGGATATAACAAATACTTTTTTCTCATTACCTTATATTTCTCCAAATCAGGTTCGAACTGCGACAGAATCTCTTCTTCGCTTTTTCCTGATCGAATTAACTTTAATAATTCATCAGTCCCGGCAAGCGTATTAAACCATGATTCGCGGATGAGAAAATCATTCTTATTATCATATTTATTATAAAACTTGATAAAATACTCTAGCGTAAACAATGGAATCTCTTTTAACGAACGCAAGTCGATACCGTAACATACCTTGCCTTCGTTTAATGGCTTATCTGCAACACCAGGAATACTTTGAGGTGTAAATTGAAAATCCCCCAAATTTTTATTCAATCCTCCCAGTACTTGAAATGGAAAATCTGTCCCGCGTCCAACACTAACACTTGTAGCTTCAAAAAAACAAAGGGACGGGTACAACCTAACCGAAATATAATTGGGCAAATTTGGTGAAGGGCGAACCGGTAGTTCAAACCTGGTTAAATGTGTATAATTTTGAACAGGTATAACACTTATATCACACTCTCTATTGGCTTTGTGCCACTTTTCACCATTAATCATGTTTGCCAATTCACCCACAGTACAACCATGAACAACAGGAATTGGATCCATCCCTACAAACGACTCAAAACCAGGCTTTAAAACCGGTCCGGCAATATAATCTCCGTTGGGGTTTGGCCGATCTAAAACCAACAATGGCAGGTTATTTTCAGCACAAGCTTCAATTACAAGGTGCAAAGTTGAGATATATGTGTAAAACCGGCAGCCAACATCCTGGATGTCAAAAATCAAAATATCCAGATCTTTTAAATGTGAAGAAGTTGGTTTTTTTGTTTTCCCATACAATGAAAAAACAGAGATTCCGGTTTTTGAATCAACTCCGTCCTTTATTTCTTCACCCGCTGAAGCATCACCACGAAAACCATGCTCAGGTGCAAAAATCTTCTCCACCTTTATGTTTTTAGTTAGCAGAAAATCAACCAAATGAACATTTTTTACAATTGAAGTATTATTGACAACCAGCCCAACTCTTTTATTTTGAATCAGAGGTAAATACTTCTCTGCTTGTTCGGCACCTGTAATAATGCCATTTCCATTTGCAGCTTGGCAAATTCCCAAGCAACTCCAAAAAAGTATGAATCCTAATAATTTAAACATGATTATGTAAACGTTGTTATATTTGCGAAAATACCATTTGATATTTCGTTTCAAGAATAAAATAGGCAAAAACTGATTTTTGCTGAAAAATAAAAAAGAAAGATGAATTTACAGGGAAGATTTCTAATTGTTTTTTTTCTATTGATTGCCTTAAGTGTTAACCTCAAAGCACAACAAGAACCACTTTTTTTAAAATATAAAACCGATAAATGGGTTATCGAACAATTGGATAAAATGACTTTGGACGAGAAGATTGCACAACTCATGACCATTTCTGTTTATCCTGAACAAGGTGAAATAAGCAAAAACAAAACAATCGATCAGATTAAATTATACAAACCCGGTGGAATACTTGTGATGCAGGGAAAACCGGTAGAATCGGCGAAGTGGATTAACGAATTCCAGCAAAACTCGAAAATCCCACTTTTGGTTGCTATCGATGGAGAATGGGGAATGTCAATGCGAATAGATAGCGTGATGAAATTCCCTTACGCCCAGGCAATAGGTGCAGTTCAGGATTCAACCTATATTTATCAAATGGGGCGGGATTTCGCAGCTCAACTGAAGATGATGGGGATTCATATGAATTTTGCGCCAGTAGCGGATATTAATACTAACCCAATCAATCCGGTAATCAATTTCAGGTCGTTCGGAGAAAACAAAATTAACGTTGCAAAAAAAGCATGGTGGGTTGCAAAAGGGATGCAGGATGAAGGAATTATACCTGTTGCAAAACATTTTCCGGGACATGGCGATACCGATACTGATTCGCATAAAGTGCTACCATTTTTAACACATTCAAAAGCACGGATGGACTCGCTGGAAACTTACCCGTTTCGCTTTTTAACCAACCAAGGGATCATTGGAATTATGACAGCGCATTTGAATGTAGCTTCCATCGACAATTCACAGACACCATCCTCGCTATCAAAAAAAATAGTCACCGGATACCTGAGAGAAGAAATTGGGTTTAAAGGTTTTGTGGTAACAGATGCAATTAATATGAAAGGCGTTAATACTGATAAAGGAAATGCTCAAGCCGAAGCACTGATTGCTGGTAACGATATGGTAGAGTTTGTACCCGATTTGCAAAAAGCAATTCAATCGGTAAAAAAAGCAATGGATGAAGGAAGGTTAACGATTGCCGAAATTGATGAAAAATGCACTACAGTTTTAGCCTTAAAACGTTGGGCAAACCTGAACAATTATAAACCTTCCTCTATTGAGAATCTTACTGACAAATTAAATTCCCCACAATTTGAAATTACCAACAGAAAACTCATAAAAGGCTCATTTACAGCTCTTCAAAACTTCGGCATTCTACCTGTTCAAGGCTTGGATACTTTGCGAATTGCTTCTGTGGTTCTTGGGAGTAGTGAAATTTCACCTTTTCAGAAAATGCTGGAAAAATATACCAGTATAGATCATTTTGTCCTTTCAAAAAACGCTGCTGCACAAGATTGGACAAATATTCGAATCAAACTTAAAAACTACAACCTGATAATTCTTGGAATACAGGGAATAAATATATATCCCTCATCAAAATACGGAACAACTGAGCTGCAGCGGCAAGCTGTATCTGAAATCACCCAGTCAACCAATACAGTTACAGTATTTTTTGGTAATGCATATGCGCTAAAACATTTCGAAAACATATACTATTCGAAAGGGTTGATTGTTGCATACCAAAATACAGATCTTGTTCAGGAACTGGCTGCGCAAATGATATTTGGAGCATTTGATGCAAATGGAAAACTACCGGTAAATGTCGATGAATGGTTTAAGTTGAACGATGGATTTGAAATCAAGGCAAATAAAAGCCTTGGATACTCAATTCCCGAAGAAGAGGGTATAAGTTCGAAAACCCTTAACCGAAAAATTGATTCTCTGGCTTATCTCGGATTAAATGAAAAAGCCTATCCCGGTTGCCAGGTGCTTGTTGCAAGAAACGGAAATGTAATCCTTCATAAAACCTACGGGTACCACACATATGACAAAAAACTCAAGGTACTTGAAACCGACCTTTATGATTGGGCATCAATAACAAAAGTTTCTGGTCCACTTCCGGCAATTATGAAATTGGTTGACGAAAAGAAACTTGATGTAGAAAGACCATTGAGCGATTATTGGACTGATTTCAAAAACAGCAATAAAGAGGGTATAAAACTTTCGGAATATCTGACCCACCAGTCAGGCATTCCGTCAGGACTGCCGCTGTGGCAAATGGGTTCAAATAAAAAGGGAGAACTTGATCCGAACATTTTTAAACACGAATCGATAGACGGTTACCGTATGAGGGTATCAGAAAACCTGTACTTAAAGGACAATTTCAATAAACTGATTTACGATGCCATCAGAGACTGTAATGTTGGCAATAAGAAATACGTTTATTCTGATTTAAGCTTTTTAATTTATCCGCAATTAATAACAAACATTACTGGTGTAAATTATGAAGATTATGTGAAGACGAATTTTTTCAAACCCCTTGGAGCCAAAACATTAACATACAACCCATACTTGCATTACTCACTTAACCAAATTATTCCAACTGAAACTGATAATTTGTTCAGAAAACAAAACATAATTGGATTTGTGCACGATGAAAGTGCCGCCATGCTGGGCGGTATATCAGGAAATGCCGGACTTTTTGGCTCGGCAACTGATTTAGCCAAGATTTTTCAAATGTATTTGCAAAAGGGCTACTATGGTGGCAAACGCTATATTTCAGAAGAAACAATGAACCTATTCATAAAACCCCGTTTCCCTGAAAACAACAACCGGCGTGCGCTAGGTTTCGACAAACCATTACTTGACAATAAAACAAGGTCGGAAAAAGATGCATATCCGGCAAAAGGTGTTAGCAGCAGCAGCTTTGGACATTCCGGGTTTACAGGCACTTTTGTTTGGACCGACCCCGAAACCGGGTTGCTTTATATTTTTATGTCGAACAGGGTGTATCCAACACGTGAAAACGGGAAAATTTTTGATTTGAATATTCGTTCAGGCATGTTGCAAAGTATAGTTGAATGCATAAACACAGGGCTGAATTGAATCTTAAAATATGTTAATATTTAGACAGTTACATTCTGTTAAACACAAATAAACCAATTTCTTATTCACTATCAAACAAAGATTTACAACGTTCCTGCAAAACTTTATTTTGAACCAAAAGCTGATTTCTTCAAGTCTTTAAAAAATACCTTCTTATTATCCTTTTGTTATTAAATTATTAATTCTACTTTTACAGGTGAGACCAATTTATTTTCTAATATTCATTATAAAAATATGCGATATGACAAGTAAAATCACCTTTAACGAGTTGAGAAAAATCAAAGACAGCCTACCTGACGGTTCCATCAAAAAACTAGCGCAGGAATTTGCAGTAACTGAGGAAACCGTCAGAAATTATTTCGGAGGCGCTAATTATAAAAACGGGGCAGCGGTTGGAATACATATGGAACCGGGACCAAACGGTGGTATTGTTCTGCTTGATGATTCAACAATTTTAGACAGAGCAATACAGATGTTGGAAACAGAAGCTATTTAATAAAAATAAAAATTGATTTAAAATATTTGTAAAACTGTCCTATATTTATGGGGCAGTTTTTTTTTATCAACTTAACCTGTTATAATCATGAAAAAATCATTTTCCCTATTAGTTTTATTTAGTTTTATTCTCCTTTTTTCGTCGTGTGAGAAACCCTGGCAGCCACTTTTTAATGGAGAAAACCTTGAAGGTTGGGACACCTGGGTTGGCCCCCTGGAAGAAGGTAGCGAACCTGTTGGCTTAAACAAAGACCCATTGAATTTATTTTCAGTAGTTGATCTGGAAGGCGAAAAAGTGATCAGAATTTCCGGAGAAGTGAATGCATCTCTTGCGACAAAAGAAGATTTCGAAAATTATCACTTAACGGTAGAATTCAAATGGGGCGACGAAGTATTCACTCGATACAACTCAGGACTTTTATATCACAGTTACGGTGATTTTGGCGTTGGACTTGGCGTTTGGATGAGCGCGCACGAGTTACAACTTTTAACAGGAAGCGTTGGCGATTCATATCGAATGGGCAAATCATACTGTGAAATTCCGATGGTAAAAAACAGTGATGGCAAGTACGTTTATACAAAAGGCGCCGAAACAATTCCGTCGATACCTGATACCGAAACAAAAATTGCCGGAAAGGACGGAGATTACGAAAAATCTTCGGGCGAATGGAACACAGTTGAGCTATACTGTTTTGGTGGAACTTCCGTTCACGTTGTTAATGGAAATGTGAATATGGTAAATTACAATTCAGGTAAATATCTGGGCGAAGGAAATATTGAACCACTCACAAAAGGAAAAATCCAATTCCAGTCTGAAGGAGGTGAATTGTTTGTCCGGAATATTAAGATTAAACCGATAACAAAAATTCCATCTGAATTAATGAAATAACAAATAAGATTTTTGAAAAAGGGAATCAAGAAGTTAGTATGCAAACTAACTTCTTGATTCCCTTTTTTTATGATTTTTCCTATTTTAGTTCAGAATCAACATCTCAGGCAAATACTTCCAAAATCTTCGTGGCATGTGTTGGCGTTGTAATTTCAGGTTTTTCCGTTCCTGAATGTTGATATGTTGAAAATACGACTTCCAGAGTTTTTGGTAAAACTCCTCCCCTTCCTGCAACACATTTTCGTTAACCTGTCCGGTTATTGTACTGAACTCCTTTCCTGAAATAACCACTTCTTCCAAATTAACCTTATCAAACAAATAACCGTAGTTTCGCTTCAAATCATACAATAACCATTTCTGGTCAGCAAATCGTTTTTGAAAATGGGCAGAAACCAATGGAATAACATCATATCGGGGTTCGATACCACAAAACCAAAGCCCTTCTTTTGTATGTTGAAACCTTACAAACTGCAACATGCGCATGGCTTCCTTTTTTACTTTTTGTGAGGTTTGAGTCAGGTATAAAACATCGGCATCGCCAAAATCGGTTTCAATGCTGAAATGTTCACTAAACAAACGGCGTATGAAGCGGTAGATTTTCATCTCAATTCCTTGTTCTTCTGAAAGAAAAGCGTAAAAAATCAATTGGTTGTTTTTGCCTGTCAATTTGTTTTGAATCCCCTTCCAAACCCTGTCAGCTTTTACCGCATCCGATTGAACGTCAAGTTTCTGCGCAAACAAATGTTTTTGTTCACCCCTCCGTGAACAGATATCTACAGGAAAATTCTTTCGATTATATGTTTCGAAAATACAGCTTAAAAAACCTTCAAATGTACCATCGTAAGTATAAATTATCATTTTTGTATAATCAGTTATTGGCTAAAGGTTTCAGCTACTTTTCCAAACCTGTAAAAATCTAAACCGTAATCTGAAACTTACGATCCTTGCATCGTTACCAATGCCGGTTTGTAATCAGTGAAAAGACTCAATTGTGTATCTAATTGTTTTTTGTTTTTCGAAACGGATTCAGCTATTAATTTGTGCTTCAACCGTTCGGGAGTCCAATCTGTTGTTGAGGCAGGCAGCTCGTTACAAGTAATAAAGTACTTTGCTCTTTTCATAACAATTCCAATTTTTTGCAGTTGAAGTGAATTCAGCTTTCTGTGGCGGCGTGCCATAATTATTTTTTGTGCCGATTGCACTCCGATTCCCGGAACACGCAAAATCATTTCATAATCAGCACGATTAATATCAACCGGGAACTGGTGCATATTCCGCAAGGCAAATCCCAATTTTGGATCGATATCCAAATCTAAAAAAGGCTGGTCTTCAGAAAGGATTTCCTCGGCTTTGTATTTATAAAACCTCATCAGCCAGTCGCTCTGGTACAAACGGTTTTCGCGCACAAGCGGAGGGTGGTTGAGTGCCGGCAACCGCTGATCGTATTGATTTACCGGAAGATATCCTGAAAAATATACTCTTTTTAAGTTTTGAGTTTTATACAATCCCGATGAAAGTAAAATAATTTGCCTGTCGGTTTCGGGAGTTGCACCAATAATCAATTGTGTACTTTGTCCGGCTGGTGCAAAACGTGGAGCCTTTCTGTATTTCTTTTGTTCTTCCTTGCTGATGAGTATTTCATTTTTTATCTGGTTCATGGGTAGTAAAATTCCTTTGAAGTTCTTTTCAGGCGCTAAACGCTTTAAGTGAAGTTCAGTTGGGATTTCGATATTTACACTCAATCGATCGGCCCACAAACCAGCCTCGTGAATCAACTCCTGGCTGGCGCCTGGAATAGCTTTTAGATGAATATAACCGTTGTAATTCTCTTCAATCCGAAGTTTTTTAGCTACCCGAACCATACGTTCCATTGTATAATCCGGACTTTTAACTACTCCCGAACTCAGAAATAAACCCTCAATATAATTTCTGCGGTAAAAGCCAATGGTCAGGTCAACTATTTCTTCAACAGTTAGTGTCGCCCGCTGCCTGTCGTTGCTGCGGCGGTTGATACAATATGCACAGTCATAAATGCAGTGGTTTGTCATCAATATTTTGAACAAACTTACACATCGTCCATCTTCAGTAAAACTGTGACAAATACCACAAGCCACACTATTCCCAATTCCTTTTGTTTCGTTTTTCCGGCTGCTTCCACTTGATGCGCAGGAAACGTCATACTTCGCTGCATCGGCAAGTACACTTAATTTATATTGAACGTCTTCGTTTTTCATACTTTTCTCAATTACCTTTTTATAAAAACCCCGGCGGGGAAACCGGGGATTTTTGAACCTCAAAAAAATGGGACCACTATCCCGGGGAATAAATATCTTTTTTGTCGGGCATACAACTTTAAAAAATCACATCAATTGATAGTATTATTATCATATTTGACGATAATAATTTAATCAATTCTTTTAAACTGCAAACATTTTTTTATAATTTTGAAGAAATTATTTTTAAACATGAATTATTTTGGAAGCAATATCAAACTTCTCCGTAGCCGTAAAAACCGCACCCAAAACGACCTGGCCGCAGCTTTGGAAATAAAACGTACAACTGTAAACGCCATTGAAAATTCAATCAGTCAGCCTACAGTAACTCAATTACAGGCATTTTCAAAGTATTTCGGAATTGCAATTGACACATTGATCAACACCAATTTAAATCAACTTTCCGAAAGTCAGTTTACTGATTTGCATAATGGATTCGATGTTTTCATACGCGGAACAAACCTGCGTGTAATAGCCACTACAGTTGACAGAAAGAACGCTGACAACATTGAGTTTGTGAGTGAAAAAGCCAAAGCAGGTTACGTAACAAGTTTTGCCGACCCTGAATATATTGGTAACCTTCCTGTTTTTCAGTTACCGTTTTTAACGCAGGAGAAAAAGTACCGTGCCTTCACCATATCCGGTGATTCAATGTTACCTATCCCCAACGGTTCAGTAGTAATTGGCGAATTCATCCAGGATTTTTATGACATAAAAACAGGAGATGCATTTATAATAGTTACACGTGATGAAGGCATTGTTTTTAAACTAGCTGAAAACAATATTTCTGAGAACAAATCATTGCGGCTGATTTCACTAAACACCGAATTTGAACCTTTTGCAGTGCCGATTAACGAAATCAAAGAGGCATGGAAATTTGTGTGTTATCTGAATACCGAAATTCCGGAGCCGGAAACAGATATTCAAAAGATCTTGCATTCCGTTAATGCTTTAAAATGGGAGTTACAGGAATTAAAAAAGTAATAAAAAGGAAAAGAAACGTACAACTCCCTTTTTCGTACCATTGAAAAAAATACGTTTTAAAATGCATGAGGCCCAATTTTACACAAAACTTGAAAACTATGTTGTACAGTGCGACCTTTGTCCATGGAATTGTGAATTAAAACCCGGGCAAACTGGAAATTGCAAAGTTCGAAGCAACGAAAAAGGTAAACTGTTTACGCATGTTTACAATAAAGTTGCGGCTTTTGGAATCGACCCCATTGAAAAAAAACCGCTTTATCATTTTTATCCAGGCAAGAATATTTTTTCGATTGGCGAAGTGGGTTGCAACCTGCAATGTAGTTTTTGCCAAAACCACCGGATTTCACAATGTTTTGCCAGCGAATTTAACGGGTTTTATGAACTGGATTCAAAACAAATCATTGAAAAAGCGCTACAATCACCAGGTAATATTGGCATAGCATATACCTATAATGAACCGTTCACTTTTTACGAATTCATGCTCGAAACAGCACGATTGACAAAAAAAAACGGACTAAAAAATGTTGTCGTTTCAAACGGGTATGTAAATCCTGATCCACTTAAAAAACTGCTACCTTTTATCGATGCATTTAATATTGATTTAAAGGCTTACAGTGAAGAGTTCTACAAGGCACAAACAAAAGGGAAGCTCGAACCGGTTTTGAAAACCCTTGAGATCATTGCGTCAAGCCATGCACACCTCGAAATCACAAACCTTATAATTCCGGGTTTAAACGATGACGAAACTGAATTCGAAAAAATGACAAAATGGATTGCTTCGGTTCTTGGAAATGAGGTTCCGCTTCATCTTTCGCGCTACTTCCCACAATTCAAAATGGACCTGCCTTCAACTTCGACAAAAAAATTAGAAACGCTTTATGAATTGGCAAAACAGCAATTGAAGCACGTTTATCTTGGAAATGTGAATGATGAAAAACGTTCTTCAACTTATTGTACTCAATGCGGAAAGTTGTTGATTTCACGAAATCGTTTCAACACAAATGTGATTGGGTTAAATCAAATCGGAGCCTGCAGCGCATGCGGAAATAAAATCAATATTTTAATTTAATGCAAAACAAATTTTATTTGAGCAAAACATTTGTGTGTCACGGGAGTTCTTTTTGAAATATACAGAATAATAAAAGTTAGGATTGATTAAGAAATTGAAATTTCACATTTCTGAAAAAGTGAAATTGCTTTTCAGATGAGCCAAAAACCTCGTTTTTTTTGTGAGATTATTAAGAATGCAACCCGTAAAAATATCAGTAACAAGTTAATCCATTATTTTCTTGTACTTTTGATTTCTCATAAAAAAATAAAATTGTTAGATGAAATTTTCAGAATTAGGAATACACGATGATCTGTTAGATGCTATTTCTTACATGGGTTTTAAAGAAGCAACCCCGATACAGGAACAAGCCATACCAATAATATTAGAAGGAAACGATTTAATTGCCTGCGCACAAACAGGCACAGGGAAAACGGCAGCATTTTTATTGCCCATTCTCGATTTAATAGCCGATTTGCCCAGCGCTGAAACCTCAACCCTAATCATAGTCCCAACCCGCGAACTTTGCATGCAAATCGACCAACAGGTGCAGGGAATTGGATATACAATGGGAATTAACTCGATTGCGATATATGGCGGTGGAGATGGTGATAACTGGGGCCAGCAAAAAACTGCGCTTACTAAAGGTGCCGACATTGTGGTTGCCACTCCCGGAAAACTTATTTCACATTTGAACCTGGGATACGTTAAATTCGACACAATCAAATTCCTGATTCTTGACGAAGCAGACAGAATGCTCGACATTGGATTTTATGACGACATTGTAAAAATCATTTCCTATCTTCCAAAAGAGCGCCAAACTCTGATGTTCAGTGCAACTATGGCTCCTAAAATAAGGACTCTTGCTTCGCAGGTATTGGTTAATCCCCGGCAAATAAATATTTCAATGTCGAAGCCTGCGGAGGGAGTATTGCAAGCTGCGTACTTAATTTATAACCAGCAAAAAAACGGGCTGATTGCGCATTTAATTTCTGAGAATCCGGATTACAACAGTATTCTTATTTTTTGTTCAACAAAACGCGCTGTTAACGAGCTTGCGAAGGTTTTAAAAAGGCAAAGATTTGCTGCTGAAGCAATTTCATCGGATCTGGAACAAGCTCAGCGCGAAGAGGTTTTGCTTGGGTTTCGCTCGAAACGCACCCGAATTTTAGTAGCAACAGATGTGATGAGCAGGGGAATTGATATTAAAGACATTAATCTTGTAATTAACTACGATGTTCCGCAGGATGCTGAAGATTATGTACACCGTGTTGGTAGAACTGCCCGTGCCGATGCAACAGGTGTTGCACTTACTTTAGTGAACGAGGATGATATGTTCAAATTCCATCAGATTGAAAAACTAATTGAGCGTGAAGTATTCAAAATACCGCTTCCTCCTCATTTTGGTGAAGGTCCGATTTGGAAAATAAGTAGTTCAAATCGCCCATTCAGAAAAAGTGGTGGATTCTCAAAAGGGAAAAAAAGTGGAAAGCCATCAAGGAATTACAAGGGCAGGCCGAATAAAGGATAAACAATTTGTTTATCTGATCAATTAATAAAAATATTATCGTACCTTTTACTCCACATTCTGATTGTTCAATTCGATAATATCTTCTGTTATGAGCACAAAAATTGTTTTTCTTTTTTTGTTTGCCTTCATTCAAACATTATCAGTATCATCGCAAACAACCAACGACTCCACTTTGATTAATATTGAAACTTTTGACGGGAATGAATTTATGGGTCAAATAGTTCACGAGGATTCTCTTAAAATTATTTTCAAAACTGAAAAACTTGGCGATATTTCCATTTTCAAGACTGATATTAAAAGATCCAAAACTGTTGAGGTTCAGCAAATCAAAGATGGTAAATACTGGTTTCCAAATCCACAATCAACCCGCTATTTTTGGTCGCCAAATGGTTACGGATTAAAAGAAGGAGAAGGTTATTATCAAAATAATTGGGTCATATGGAACCAGTTTGCTTACGGTTTATCTGACAACTTTTCAATTGGAGCAGGAGTTATTCCCTTATTTCTTTTTAGTGTACCAACCCCTGTTTTTGCAACTGTAAAGTTTTCAATACCTGTTGTTGATGAAAAATTTAATATTGCTGCCGGGGCAATAGCTGGAACTATTATTGGTGAAACTGAAACCGGATTTGGAATTTTATACGGACTAGCTACACTTGGTTCTCCGGATGTAAATGTGACTTTTGGCTTGGGATACGGATTTGCCGGTGGCGAAATGGCTTCCACTCCTGCAATTAATATAAACGGTTTGATGAGGGTTAGTAAAAGCAGTTATATTATTACAGAGAACTACATTTTAAGCGGAGGGGGAGAAAGTGTTGTATTGATTTCCTTTGGCGGTCGTACAATTTTTAAAAAGGTTGCGCTTGATTATGGCCTGGTAATTCCGTTTGGGGGCTATGGAATTGAAATTGCCATTCCATGGCTCGGGTTTAGTTTACCATTCGGAAAAACAAGTTAATTAATCCGATTTTTTCCTTAGTCATTCAATTTTATTTTTCTGAACAATAAAATACACCAAAAATCAATTTCCCTGTTTATCGCATTCTTTTTTACTTTTGTGGCTTGATTTTAAGTAAATGGCAAGAGTAGTTATCGGACTTTCAGGAGGAGTTGATTCAAGTGTGGCTGCATATCTGTTAAAAGAACAGGGACACGATTTGATTGCACTTTTTATGGTGAACTGGCACGAACGTGTGGGAAATATTACAAGTGCCTGCACCTGGGAAGAAGATGCGCTAATAGCAAGGATGGTAGCTAAAAAACTCGAAATCCCGTTTCATATTGTTGATTTGAGCGTTGACTACAAAAAACGCGTAGTAGATTATATGTTTGCTGAATACCAGGCTGGACGAACTCCAAATCCCGATGTACTTTGCAACCGCGAAATCAAATTCGATTCTTTTTTGGAAGAAGCTTTAAAGTTTGATGCCGATTTTGTAGCAACAGGTCATTATTGCAGGAAAAGCGAAATTGAAGTTGGCAACAAAACAATTCATCAGCTTTTAGCGGGTAAAGATCCAAATAAAGATCAAAGTTATTTTCTTTGTCAGCTCAATCAAAACCAGCTTTCAAAAGCAATGTTTCCCATTGGAGAATTGTTAAAACCCCAAGTCAGGAAAATTGCCAAAGAACAAAACCTGCCCACTGCCGAACGCAAAGATTCACAGGGGATTTGTTTTGTCGGAAAGGTTGATTTACCCACTTTTCTGCAGCAACAACTTCAGCCCAAAACCGGTAATATCATTGAAATTCCCTCTGGTTTTATGGAAAAGAAAAAGCAGGTTGAAGTATTAGAAGATAACTACAGAAAGCTTTGCTTCCCGTTTCCATACAAACCATGGAACGGAAAAGTAATAGGCGAGCACCAGGGCGCTCATTATTATACTGTTGGGCAACGAAAAGGGCTAAATATTGGTGGACACAAAGAGCCACTATTTGTTTTGGAAACTGATGTTCAACGAAATATTATTTATGTGGGCGAAGGTCAAAACCATCCTGGTTTATACAGAAAAGGGCTTTTTGTTGCTACAAACGAAATACACTGGATTCGAACAGATTTAAAAATGTTACCTGGAGAAAAACGCGAATTTGATATTCGTATCCGCTATCGGCAACCACTCGAAAAAGGAACAATACACATGAAAGAAGATGGCGCCTGGTTTCTTTTCGAAAATGAACAACGGGGAATTACTTCCGGTCAGTTTGCGGCCTGGTATGTAGGTGATGAGTTGATAGGCTCTGGGGTTATTTCCTGAAGAAGGACGGTTGAACGGAGATTAGAGCCGGAAGTCTGAAAAGATAATCAGGAATATCTAATAACAAATTGAAAAATGGAAAGTGAAGAAATTCAGTTAATGATTTTTGGTCATACCAAAACCTGACTTCCATCTTTTAACTTTTTCTTTGGTCTTCGGTCTTCGGTCTCCCGTCTTTATACTATTTTAGCAAAAAATTATTTCAAATGATAAAATCAATGACTGGCTTTGGTAAAGCCGAATTCGAGGTAAACAACAAAAAATTTACAATCGAAATCAAATCGTTAAACAGCAAACAGATTGATATTAATACCCGAATTCCGGCGATTTATCGCGAAAAGGATATTGAAATCAGAAAAGAACTTTCAGATAAACTGGAACGTGGCAAAGTGGATTTTAATATTTATGTAGAAAGTCTGGGTGACGAATCGAACTCAAAAATAAACGAACCGATTTTAAAAAGTTACTTCAACCAACTGAAAAAAGTAAGTGCCGATTTAAATTTGCCAACGGATCAGTCAATATTACAAGCCGCATTGAGATTGCCTGATGTAGTAAAAACGGAATATCAAACACTTGATGAAGAAGAGTGGGAAATAATTCTTGAAAACATAAAAAATGCTGTTGCAGATATCGACAAATTCAGGGTGCAGGAAGGCGATGCATTAGAAATTGATATTGTACGAAACATTGAGACAATTCAATCACTTCTCACTCAGGTTGAACCTTTTGAGGGACAACGTATTGATTTATTGCGGACACGGTTAACTGAAAACCTTGAAAAGCTCGCATTAAATGGAAATGTTGACAAGAACCGATTTGAACAGGAATTGATTTTTTATCTTGAAAAACTCGATATCAACGAAGAAAAAGTGAGGCTGGCCAACCATTGCGAATATTTTCTTGAAACGATTGCAGAACCTTTTCCGACAGGAAAAAAACTAGGTTTCATTTCACAAGAGCTTGGACGCGAAATCAATACAATAGGATCAAAGGCAAATAATACTGAAATTCAACGGATAGTTGTACAGATGAAGGATTATCTGGAAAGAATTAAGGAGCAATTGCTGAATGTGTTGTAAGGCGGCCCCCTCCGACTCCCCCAAGGGGGAGAGTTAGGAAAGTCAAAAATTCAATTTAAATAATGAAAGGTAAACTCATCATATTTTCAGCGCCATCGGGAGCAGGAAAAACGACCATTGTAAAGTATCTGCTTCAAAAGGACTTAAACCTTGAATTTTCGATTTCAGCTACAAGCCGGGAACCCCGACCCAATGAAATTCATGCAAAAGATTACTACTTTATGACGAATGATGAGTTTCAGCACAAGGTAGAAAGCAATGAATTTCTTGAGTGGGAAGAAGTTTACAACGGAATTTGCTACGGAACATTGAAAAATGAAGTTGAACGCATTTGCAACAATGGTAAAAATGTAATTTTTGATGTAGATGTTTTTGGCGGGTTGAATATCAAAAAGTTTTATGGTGATGATGCACTTGCGATTTTTGTACAGCCACCATCGATTGAAGAATTACGTAACAGGCTGATTAGCCGATCAACCGAGACCGAAGAAAAGATACAGATGCGAATTGCAAAGGCAAAACACGAACTGAGTTTTGCCGGTCTGTTTGATGTTATTGTAACCAATAACGATTTGACAAAAGCTTGTAATGAGGCAGAAGAAATTATTCGTGAATTTGTAAAGAAATAACAAATCTTTAAAACCAAAACCTAAACAATAGCCCTAATCAATTCTCTAAAAATAAAAATTTTATTCGTTTAGACATTAATCATCGGTTTTAGTTTTCTAAAAATAGAGGGTTTGATTTTATTTGTTATTTGTATCTTGCTGATCGAAATTCAAATAATGAGTAATCTAATTACCGACATATTATCACCAAAACCTGTCAGGTTAAAAATAGGCCTCTATTTCGGATCGTACAATCCAATTCATATTGGGCATTTGGTAATTGCCAATTATATGGTCGAATTTACTGATATCGACCAACTTTGGTTTGTGGTTTCGCCACAAAACCCATTCAAGAAGAAAGAAAATTTATTGGCTGATTATCATCGTTTGGAACTTGTAAATCGTGCAATTGAAAATGATGACCGATTTCGGGCTTCAAACATTGAGTTCAACCTGCCAAAACCAAGCTATACTATTGATACGCTAACGTACTTACATGAACGCTTCCCGGATTACAGCTTTTCTATATTAATGGGTTCGGATAACCTGGAGAATTTTCCCAAATGGAAAAACAGTGAAATTATTATAGAAAATTACGGTATAATTGTTTATCCACGACCGGGTTTCGATCAGTCAAAAATACCTGTACATAAAAATATTACAGTTGCCATTGAAGCCCCACTCATGGAGATTTCATCGTCATTTATTCGAAATTCGATTAAAGACAGAAAAGATATTCGCCATTTTATGCCACAAAAAGCGTGGGAATTTTTGGACGAGATGAATTTTTACAGAAGGTGAATTTGCAAGTATCCGGCAAACAGTTAAGAACCGAAGAATACTAAACTATCTCGTTTTTGTCATGTCCTCATCTACACAAATCGTAAAATCTGCTTTTCCGCTATTTTCTTTTTCCAGTTCAGAAACATCTTTTTGAGAAACTGTGTGAATTGTTACAATTTTTAAATCAGGATTTGACTGTTTCAAATACCAGTAAATACTTTCGAAATTTTCAGAATGATATGATCCATGGTAATGAATCAGTGTTTTTCCATCCGACCAGTTTTTAAGGATGAAATAAGACATTGTTGCGTCTTTTATTGCCTGCGCTTTCGGGAAATTTGGAGTTATATGTGGGCCCATTCCTTCCATTTCCATCATACTTTTGTAGCAATTTAAAGTAGAGTCATACGATATTGGAAGTGGGGGAATAAATCGTTTTGCTTCGTCAGAAAGTTCCTCCAAACCTTCGAAACCGCTCTTATTCACCACCGAAGCATACCTGCGCGGAACATTGGATGCCACAAATTGCAGATTGTTAGTTTTGGCGAATTCAACCAGTGGTTTGTAGTCGGTTTTGTAATTGGGCCAAAGCCGGGCTTCATCCTCAAAACTTTTTTGCGAAATTAAGCCCGCCAGATATTCATTTAAAATCACCTGGTTATCGCTTTCAAACATTTCAGCACCAAGTACAAGTTTGTCTTTTTTCGAATCAAACAAATCTTTTGTAAGTTCAAGTTGCAACCAATGGGAAACCGGATTATCATGACTCTCACCAAAAAGCACAATATCAGCATCTGCTGCCATTTTCAGTAACTTTTCATACTTTATATCTTTACCCTCTTTACTAAAAAGAGAATATGCAGGTTTATCAGATTTAAAAGCTGTGAACAAAATAAATATTGCAATAAATGCAATTGTAGAACTTTTCATCTCGTTATAATTATTAATTTTTTAAGGTAATCCCGATAATTATCGGGAGAACTCGCCATATAATGGTTATCTGTGTTAGCATTTTGCTCATGGCTTGTTTCATACCCTTGTTTTTAATTATTGGTAACAACAAAAGAAAGCTTTTTCGGTTTAAGTTAAACGTATTAATTCTTTTAATAAAAACAAATGGTAGAATCAGGCCCATTTTACAACACTATAATCGACCCAATTTTAGCACCTTTAAGAAAACGGGTAACTGCTGAAATAAAACCAAATGAGAAGGTAATCGATATTGCATGCGGAACAGGAATGCAACTCTTTGAAGTTGCCAAAATCGCTTCATTTGTAACAGGAGTCGATTTGTCAGAATCAATGGTAAATTTTGCAACAAAAACATCTCGGAAAAGAAATATTATAAATACTGCATTTATTGTTTGTGACGCTACAGACCTTTCCATTTTTAAGGAAAAAAGATTTGACGTTGCCCTAATGACACTTGCATTACACCAGTTTCCGCCAAATTTATATCCGGCAATTTTGAATGAGATGAAACGTGTGGCAAATAAAATTATCATTGTTGATTACGCTGTGCCATTACCAAAAAATTATGCCGGGATTGGTAGCAGAGTAGCTGAATTTTTTGCCGGGAGGGAACACAACAGAAATTTTAAACATTATTACAGCTTAGGCGGATTAAACCAAATTTTACCAGCAAATAATCTGACAATTAAAAAATCGAGATTTCTGGCAGAAAAGGCTTTCCAATTGGTGGTTTGTGATTTAAAAGATGTAATGAAATAAAACAAACAGCAGTTGAAAACACCAATCTCTAATTTATTATATCACAAATTAATAATTACAACCCGTTTGTAACTTTTATCAACACCATCCTTTCCCAACTGATAATATAAGGTTAGAATCCCCTACCTCAAAACCTAAAACTAAAGTTTCTCCAATTCCACTTTAAGCCAGGCGGGGCGGTTTGTTGTGAGTTTTGTAACGCCAATATCGATAAGCCGTTTTGCTTCAGCCGGGTCGTCAACAGTCCAGGAAAGGACTTCAAGATTATTTTCCCTGGCTACATTTACAATTTCCTCATCTATTACAGAATAGTGCAAGTTCACACCATCCAGACCAATTTCGGCAGCCTCCCTGATTTTTTTGCCAAGTCCGTTTTTTGAGCTACTCAACCAATAACACTTGTTTTTCGGGAAGGCTTTTTTTGTTTCCACAATTGTTTTCCAATCGAAACAAATAAATACAATCTGTTCTTCCTTTTTGCACTTTTCCATTAATCTCTCCAAAGGTTGAATCACTTCGATTCCACATTTTATTTCAACAACAAGCGATTTTCCTACAGGAGTCGTTTCAATTATTTCAGAAAGAAAAGGGATTTTTTCACCTTTGAATTTTTCATTTTTCCAGCTTCCTGCATCCAAATCACGCAATAAAGTGGAAGGAGAATCTTCAATTGTAAGGTTCTTTTTACCAGTACACGTGCGTTTTGTGTCCTTATCGTGAATCACCATAATACGGTTATCTTTAGAGAGGTGGATATCGCACTCCACGGCATCTGCTCCCAGTTCCCACGCCAGTTTTGCTGAAGCAACAGTATTTTCAGGTGCATTATATGAAGCCCCTCTGTGTGCTATAAATGTATTTTGTGCCATAATATGAAATACAAAAAAAACGAATAAAGAAGTTACAAATATTTTCATGATTATCTTTTTTTACAGCCCGAAGATAGTCCATAAACCAATAATTGTAATCAGATTTACGTTAAAAAATGTAGTTTTGCTTTTCTTTATTTATATCAATGAAATCAGGTTTTTCAACAAAAATTGGGATAATTTTCACCAAAATTGCGGCAAAATTTCCGTTTTGGTTTATCTATCTCATTTCTTCTGTTTTTTACCTTATTGTACATTATGTTGTTGGCTACCGAAAACAGGTAGTTTTAAAAAATCTGCGAAATTCGTTTCCTGAAAAAAGTGATGCGGAAATAAAAACAATTGCGAAAAAATTTTACCATCATTTTGCCGATTTGACCCTGGAAACCATAAAAATGAGAGGAATGAATGACGCTGATTTCAGGGAGAGGATGAAAGTGGCGAATGCCGATTTGATAAACAGCTATTTCGAAAAAGGGAAAAGTGTACTGGTTTTGACCATGCACTACAACAACTGGGAGTGGGGAACCTACCTTTCAAGATATTTAATGCACAAATCACTGGCTGTGTACAAGCCTTTGGCAAATAATGAGTTCGATAAATTTATGAATGAAACCCGTTCGCGGTTTGATGCTGAATTGATAAAAAATGAACACATTCTTCGACATTTAATACGATATGAAAAACAAAAAACTCCTGTATTTGTGTGGCTGGCAGGTGATCAATCACCGATTTCGGCAGATGAATACTGGTTTCGATTTTTAAACCAGGAGGCCATGTTTTACCCGGGACCGGCATTCATTTCGAAACGTTTCAATCAACCCATATTTTTTCAACGTTTGGAAAAAACCGGTAGGGGAAAATATATTACAACTTTTGAACTACTATGTGAGAATCCGGCAGAAAAAAGCGAACATGAAATTCTGAAAATTTATATCGAAAAGATGGAAGAAATAATCCGGGAGAAACCTGAATATTATCTTTGGTCGCACAAACGCTGGAAACGGAAACGATCCAAGGGAATTCCACTACAGAAATAAACCACTATACAACACTTTACAAATTTAAAAATGAACAGGGCACAACTTGAACAACGTGACAAACGCTTCCATGAAAGCACTTTAAAGCGTTTGAAAAACCGTATTTTAACTAATTTAATTATTGCCCTATCCTATTTGCCTTTTTGGGTATTATTTGGAATTTCTAATTTATTGAATCTGGTGTTGCGTTTTGTTGTAAAATACCGTTTTAGGGTTATCACAGAAAACCTTCGATATGCTTTTCCCGAAAAAACCGAAAAGGAAATCAATGAAATCAGAAATAAATTCTACAGCCATTTTTGCGATTTAATTGTCGAATCCATAAAAATATACAGCATTTCAAACAAGGAAATGGAAAAAAGGGTATTGGTGAAAGGAGCTGAACTAGCTAACTCTTTTTTTGACGAAGGGAGAAGTATAATTGGATTGGCAATGCACCACAGCAACTGGGAATGGACTGGTTTCACGCAGTCAAAATTAAAACATATTATATTACCGGTTTATAATCCGATACGTGGAAATCAGGCAATGGAGAAATTCTTAACACATAATCGTGAAAGATGGGGAAGTAAAAGTATCCCCGTTCATAAAACTGCCAGAACTTTAATTGAGTATAATATTCAGGGACAGTTAACCGGACTTTATCTGATTGCTGACCAAACGCCACCGGCTAATTCTAAATTCTGGACCATTTTCCTGAATCAGGAAACCCCGTTTTTTTCGGGGCCGGAAAAAATTGCAGCAAACGGCAATCTTCCTGTATTTTTTCAGCACACAAAAAAAATTGGCCGGGGAAAATATATAATGGAATTTTCTTTGCTTTTTGAAAACCCGGCGCAAGTTGAGCAAAAAGACATACTGCTTGCATATATCCGAAAATGTGAAGAAATTATACGTGCTGAACCTGAATATTATTTATGGTCGCACCGCCGCTGGAAACATAAAAGGCCGGAAGACATTCAGTTAACACAATAATAAAAGGAGTTTTCTGCAAATTTAAGTTTTGCCGAAAACTCCTTTATGGCTGCCAAAACGAAATATGGCATTAAAATTAAATCAGTTGCTTTTTACGCTTCCCGCAAAAAATCATCAATATTTTTTGCAGCAACCTTACCGGCTTCAATAGCATGAACCACAAGACTTGCGCCTTTTTCAGCATCACCGGCCGCAAATAATTTGGCAACCGAAGTTTGCTTTTTATCGTTCACCTTAACATTTCCACGCTGGTCATATTCCACTCCCAATGAATCAAGTAAACCAATATGCACGGGTTGTGTAAAACCCATTGAAAGCAAAGCAAGTTCACAATTAACAATTTCAGTTGTACCTGGCACCTCATTCATACTCCAGCGACCATTTGCGTCTTTTAACCACTCAACCTGAACCAGTTCAATCTGTTTCAGCTTTCCACCTTCTCCAATAAACCTTTTTGTTGAAAGATTCCAACGGCGTTCGCAGCCCTCCTGATGAGAACTCGATGTGCGTAAAGTATTTGGCCAGTAAGGCCAGGGATTATTATTGTCGCGTTTTTCAGCGGGTTTTGGTAAAATTTCGATTTGAGTTACCGTTTTTGCCTTTTGACGGATTGATGTTCCCACACAATCGGAACCAGTATCACCACCGCCAATCACGAATACATTTTTATCCTTAGCGAAAATTCTGAATTCATTGCCGTTTAGTTTTCCTGATACTTTTTTATTTTGCTGGGTCAAAAAATCCATTGCAAAATAAACGCCTTCCAAATCGCGCCCTTCAACTGGCAAATCACGTGGTTGTTCTGCTCCAACAGCAAGAAGTACTGCATCAAATTCACCATACAGTTCTTCTTTCGATAAATCCACACCAACATTTACATTGGTTTTGAAAATCATGCCTTCGTCAAGAAAAAGTTGTAAACGGCGGTCGATAACATTTTTAGAAAGTTTAAAATCGGGAATACCATATCGCAATAAACCGCCAATTGCATCCGCTTTATCAAAAACTGTGACCAAATGACCAGCTCTGTTTAACAAATCAGCGGCAGATAAACCAGCAGGTCCTGAACCAATAACTGCTACTTTTTTCCCGGTTCTTGTTTTGGGTGGATTTGCAACAACAATACCTGCTTCAAATGCCTGTTCAACTGTTGCACATTCGTTTTCGCGAATTGTAACTGCTTCTTCGTGAATAGCCAAAACACATGCTTTTTCGCATGGAGCAGGACAAATACGCCCGGTTATTTCAGGAAAGCTATTGGTTGAATGAAGAATAAAATAGGCTTCATCTTTTCTGCCCCTATAAATCGCATCCTGCCATTCAGGTATTTTGCTTCCAACGGGGCAACCCCAGTGGCAAAAAGGTATTCCACAGTCCATACAACGTGATGCCTGTAATGCACGGTCTTTTTCATTTAGCGTTTGTTCAACTTCCCCGTAATCATGAATTCTATCGTTTAGTGGGCGGTAACCCGCATCTTTGCGGGGCACTGTCATAAAACCTTTTGGATCTCCCATATCTTATTTGCCTGTTTTTTAAATTGAACTAAATAATTGTTTACTCGTGACGTGAAGGATCATCTTCCGTTAACTGAAGTTTCTTTTGTAACTCCTTCAGTTTCTGTTCTTCCAAAACTTTTTTGTATTCAAAAGGAATTACTTTCACAAATTTGGGAAGATATTCATCCCAGTGTGTAAGTATTTTTGAAGCCAATGAGCTTTGTGTATATAAAAGATGTTTGTTGATTAATTCCTGTAATTCCTGAATATCTGCCTTTTCATCAACAGGACCTAAATCTACGAGTCCACGGTTACAGTAATAATCGAAATCACCTGACATATCCAGTACATAAGCAATTCCACCGCTCATTCCAGCAGCAAAATTTTTCCCTGTTTTTCCAAGAACAACCACTCGTCCCCCAGTCATATATTCACAGCAATGATCGCCGGTTCCTTCAATCACAGTTTTTGCACCTGAGTTCCTTACGCAGAAACGTTCGCCGGCAACACCCCGAATATAAGCTTCACCACTGGTAGCACCGTAAAACGATGTATTACCGATAATGATATTTTCTTCGGGTTTAAACGTTGATTCAGGTGGTGGCACAACGATAATTTTACCTCCCGATAAACCTTTACCTATATAATCATTCGAATCACCTACCAAACGGAATGTTACCCCTTTCACAAGGAAGGCACCAAAACTTTGGCCAGCTGTTCCGTTGAAAATGCAGTTAATTGTGTCTTTTGCCAATCCCGCTTCGCCATATTTCCGTGAAATTTCACCTGACAGCATCGCACCAACTGTACGGTCAACATTTACAATATTCCGCGAGATCCATACTTTTTCACCAGCTTGAATTGCTCTTTTTGATTCTTTTATTAAATCCAGATCGAGATGATTTTCACCAAGTTTTGCATTTTTGTGTGTATTATGAATTGCATTTTGCTCAGCTTCTTTCGGAACGTAAAGTAATTTTGAAAAATCAACATTCTTCATTTTCCAGTTCATCACGTTCCTGTTGAGCTCAAGCAAATCGGTACGACCAACAATATCATCGAATTTTGCAAATCCCATATCCGCCAGGTATTCCCTAACTTCTTCAGCAATAAACCGAAAGAAATTAATAGAATATTCAGACCTTCCAATAAACCGTTTGCGTAATTCTTTATCCTGAGTAGCAATCCCGGCCGGACAGGTATTCATATGGCATTTGCGCATCATTATACATCCAAGTACAATTAAAGCTGAAGTTGAAAAACCGAACTCCTCGCCACCAAGACAAGCCAGTGTTACTACATCGCGACCAGTTTTAAGTTGCCCGTCAACCTGAAGTTTAACTCTACCACGTAAATTGTTTAAAACCAGTGTTTGCTGTGCTTCAGCAATTCCAAGTTCCACCGGCAATCCAGCATGTTTAATAGAGCTGGCAGGGCTTGCTCCTGTTCCTCCATCACCACCGGCAATAATAATAACATCAGAATAAGCTTTTGCCACACCTGCTGCAATGGTTCCAACACCATCTTCTGAAACTAATTTTACAGATACAGCAGCTCGCGGATTTGTAATTTTCAGGTCATAAATTAACTGCGCCAGGTCTTCAATTGAATAAATATCGTGATGCGGTGGAGGTGAAATTAAAGTAATTCCAGGTGTCGAATTTCTGAGTTTTGCAATGATTTTATTGATTTTATAACCCGGTAACTGACCACCTTCGCCTGGTTTTGCACCCTGTGCAATTTTTATTTGCAATTCATCTGCATTGATCAGATAGTTGTTTGTTACACCAAACCTACCTGAAGCAACTTGCTTGATCTTGCTGTTCTTTATTGTGCCAAAACGTGCCGGATCCTCTCCTCCTTCACCGGTATTACTTCGGCCTCCAATTGTATTCATGGTTATTGCCAGGGCTTCATGGGCTTCCTTGCTAATCGAACCATACGACATTGCACCTGTAACAAACCGTTTCAATATTTCTTCAACTGGTTCAACCTGGTCGATAGGAATTGGGTTCCTTTTCAAATTAAAACATCCACGAATAAATGCAGGTTTTCTATTTTCATTATCAACCAGAGCGCTATATTCTTTATATTTTGAATAGTCGTTTGTACGTGTTGCCCATTGCAGTAGTCCAATTGTTTCGGGATTCCAGGCATGATGTTCACCATATTTTCGCCAGGCATAAACTCCCGCATTTTCAAAACCAAAGGGTTCAGGAGCAACTTCCGTTTTATATGCTTCTGTGTGGAACATAATTGCTTCTTTGGCAATTTCTTCCAACCCAACACCTCCAATTTTTGAAATAGTGCCTGTAAAATATCTATCTATCAATTCCTGGCTAATTCCTATAGCCTCAAATATCTGAGCGCCATGATAACTGCGCAGGGTAGAAATCCCCATTTTTGAAATTACTTTCAAAAGACCTTTATCGATAGATTTTATATAATTTTTTCTCGCTTCGTTATATTCCTTCTCAATTTTACCTTCTTTAACCAGGTGATCGATAGCAGCAAAAGCCAGATAAGGATTAATTATGCTTGCTCCATAACCTAGTAAAAGGGCGAAATGATTTATTTCACGTGCTTCAGCAGTTTCTACAATTATACCCACCTGCATCCTTTTTTGGGTTTTAATCAGATGATGATGAACCGCTGCTACTGCAAGTAATGAAGGAATCGGTGCATTATCTTTTGAAATATTCCTGTCAGAAAGAATAATGTAATTCTTTTTATCATCTACAGCCTTTTCTGCTTCTGCCAGCAATTTTTCAATACCCGCTTCGAGACCTTTGTGCCCCTCCTCAGCGGGAAAGACCATTTGAATAGTTTGATGCGTAAAAAGCTCATCTTTTAAATCCTTAATCTTACCCAAATCAGTATTGGTAAGGATTGGCCCCATGAATTTTACCAACCTGCAATGTTCAGGTGAATCTTTAAGTAAATTTGAACTTAAAGAGCCAATATAATTGGTAAGCGCCATAACTAGTCCTTCACGAATTGAGTCGATTGGGGGATTGGTAACCTGGGCAAACATTTGTTTAAAGTAATTAAACAATCGCTTTGGTTTTTCAGAAAATACTGCCAAAGGAGCATCATTACCCATCGAACTTGTCGGTTCAACGCTTGAATCACTCATGGGCAGGATGATTTCATACATATCTTCTTTCGAATAACCAAAAACTTTTGAATAGATTTCGAAATTCTCGATTGAAGAAGGAACCCTGTTCTTCACCTTGATATCGTCCATCATAAGGCGATTTTCCTTCAGCCACATTTCATAAGGATTTTGGCGGCTTAGCTGGTCTTTTACTTCTTCATCGGGAATAATAATTCCAAGTTGAGTATCAACCAGTAATATTTTTCCGGGACGCAAACGGCCCTTCATTTTTATTTCCTTAGGTTCGAAAGTCTGAACTCCTACTTCGGAACCCATTACGATCAAATCGCTTTTGGTAATTACATATCTTGATGGTCTTAAACCGTTTCGGTCAAGTGTTCCACCAATATATCTGCCATCCGAAAAAACCATTGAAGCTGGTCCGTCCCATGGTTCCATGATTGTGGAATGGTACTCATAAAAAGCTTTCAAACTTTCGGGAATAGGATTTTTCTGGTTAAATGATTCCGGAATCATCATACACAAAGCATGAGGAATCGACCTACCCGTCATGTTCAAAAATTCAAGAACATTATCAAAGGAAGCTGAATCAGATTTTCCAGGTTCGATAATTGGAAGTAGCTTTTTTAAATCTTCACCAAAAACATCCGACTTCATTAAACCTTCACGTGCCTGCATCCAAAGCCTGTTTCCACGTACTGTATTAATTTCACCGTTGTGTGCAATCATGCGGAATGGCTGCGCCAGACTCCAGGTAGGAAATGTGTTTGTACTAAAACGTGAATGTACCAACGCAATTGCACTTTTAAATTTTTCGTGTTTAAAATCCAGATAATAATCGCGCAATTGCGAGGGCGTAAACATGCCTTTATAAACGATAATTTTGGCTGATAAACTAGGTTGATAAAACCAATCTTTAAATTTCAGGTTTGACTCGCGGATCTCCTTTTCAGCAAGTTTGCGTACCATAAAGAGCTTTCTTTCCATGGCTTCTCTTTCGAGATTTGCACGGATAAAAACCTGTTTTACCATGGGTTCAGTTGTTTTGGCTATTTCTCCCGGTGCTGAACTGTCAACAGGAACATCACGGTATCCCACCAATGTTAAACCTTCTTCCCTGATATGTTTACTTAGCACATCCAAACAATATGCAGCCTCTGTTTCATCTTTTGGGAGAAAGATAATTCCGGTGCCATAATTCCCTTTTTCACCAACATCCAGTTTCAATACTTCAGTAATGAATTCATGCGGTATTTGCATCAGCAACCCTGCACCATCTCCAGTTGTATTGTCGGCGCTGGTAGCTCCACGGTGATCCATATTTAAGAGAACATCCAAACCTCTGAGAACGATATCGTGTGAAGGGTTACCCTTGATATGGGCTACGAAACCAATCCCACAATTGTCATGTTCATTTTCAGGATTATATAATCCCTGCGCCTCAGGTAATCTTGTTTGTATCATTTTTGTCTTTTTTTAAACCTTTTTGCACAAAATAACAGCTAACTGATTGCAAATGAATCAATCGCTGTAAATATGAAAGCAAAAATCGTATTTGTCTTACAATATGAAATCAAAATTAATGAAATGCCTTATATTCTACAATTTATACCACTTGAAAACATGCTTAATAACATACTCTTAACCTTTCATCAGCGACGAATTAAGGGGGAAATCAGACTACGAAAGCAAGAATAAAGATATTTTGGTATTATTTTATGCAATTAAACTCCCTGATTTAATAACTGCTTTATTGCATTTTCGATTTCGTTAAATTTAAAATCTTTCAACTTTTCATTTTTATAATCCGAAATTTTTTCAAGAAACAAGTTTCCAATACTGCCTTCGTGTGTATGTTTTACCGCTTTTTCGGGCTTAAAGTTACCAGTTTCAATTTGTTCACCCACAATTTTGTATGCATCACGAAACGGAACTCCCTGTAAAACAAGTTCATTTACTGCTTCAACACTAAAAATAAAATCATATTTTTGATCATCTAGAATATCATTTTTTACTGTCATGTTTTCTATGGCCAGTGCAGTAATATTCAAACAATCATTTAACTCCTTAAACGTAGGCAGAAATACTTCTTTTACCATTTGTAAATCCCGAAAATACCCGCTAGGCAAATTATTGGTCATTAACGAAATTTGATTGGGGACTCCCTGTAATTTATTGCATTTTGCACGAACCAGCTCAAATACATCAGGGTTTTTTTTGTGTGGCATAATACTCGAACCTGTTGTAAATTCAGAAGGCAAACTTACAAAATTGAAATTCTGACTCATAAACAAGCAAACATCAAACGCCATTTTAGACAGTGTTCCGGCTAAATTAGCCAAGGCAAATGAAACTATTTTTTCAACTTTACCACGCCCCATTTGAGCGTACACAACGTTGTAATTCATTTTCGAAAAACCCAGTAAATCGGTAGTCATCTGGCGATTTAACGGAAATGAAGATCCGTATCCTGCCGCCGAACCCAATGGATTCTGATTTGTGATTTTAAAAGCAGAAAGTAATAATTCCAAATCATCGACCAAACTTTCAGCATACGCACCAAACCACAACCCAAACGATGATGGCATTGCAATTTGAAGGTGCGTATAACCAGGCATCAGCACATTTTTTGTTTCCTCTGCTCTTTTCAGCAAAACATCTATAATAGCAGAGGTGCTTTCAACAATTACCTTTATCGCATCGCGCGTAAAAAGTTTTAGATCGAGCAAAACCTGGTCGTTACGCGATCGTCCACTGTGGATTTTTTTTCCCAAATCACCCAACTCTTTTGTGAGCAGAAACTCTACCTGTGAATGAACATCTTCAACGCCTTCCTCTATTAAAAAATTCTTATCAACAGAAAGTTGATATAATTTTCTTAATTCACGAAGTAACAACGGCAACTCATCTTTTTCAATCAACCCAACCGATTCAAGCATTTTTATGTGTGCCATAGAACCTAAAATATCAAAAGGTGCAAGATATAAATCAAGTTCCCGGTCTTTGCCAACAGTAAACTCTTCAATTGCTTTGTTTACAGGAATTCCTTTTTCCCAGAGTTTCATTTTCTATATTTTGTTTTTTGGCAAATATATCGAATTCAACTTGAAACGCAGTATTCTTCCGGTTTTGGTTTCATCGTCATATTTTACTTTGTGCAAAATAATTGCGACTTTTATCGCGGTTTTTAATATTAATACTGAATGTCACTTACAAGCAAAACCATACCCAATAAAACAATGTTACGGCTTATACTAATTTTTGTAATTGGGGTTGTACTTTTTAGCTATTTTTCAGGTTTGCCGATTGATGTAACGCGCGATGCCGGAAAATATGCTACTGTTGCAAAAGAAACTTTTCAGAATGGTAATTACATTAACTTAACCATCCACGGTGATGCCTACGACCAAAAACCTCCTATGATGTTTTGGTTGGGTGCAATGGGTTTTTCAATTGGCGGAATTTCAAATTTTTGGTTCAAATTACCCTTTCTTTTGTTGGTTTTCAGTGGCTTTTACTGGGCATTTAAACTTGGTAAAAGTTTATACAATACAAGAGTTGGTTATCTTACAGCAACTTTTCTGGCTTTTTCTCTTATCTACTCGCTTTACAGCATGGACATTCATGCCGACACTCCGCTCCAGGCATTTGTAACTCTGGCTTTGTGGCAACTGTTCGAATTTATAAAAACCCGAAAAAACAAACACTGGATTTTAGGATTTATTGCAATAGGCCTGGCCATGTTAAGCAAAGGACCAATTGGCGCAGCAATCCCGGCTTTTGCAGTTATTGGCCATATTTTATTGAAAAAAGATTTTCGGTTTTTATTCGACTATCGCTGGTTTTTGGGAATTATCCTGGCATTTGTTGTTACTAGTCCTGCATTAATTGGGTTAATGAATCAATTCGGCTGGGCGGGAATCCGGTTTTTCTTTTGGGAAAACAATGTTGGCCGGATTACCGGATCGTATGTTCAGGCAATAAACGACCCTATTTTTTACGTTCACAGCCTTATTTATCTTTTTTTACCCTGGAGTTTGCTTTTCTTTATTTCAGCATTTTCTGAATTCAAATTTTTATTTAAAAATAAGTTTCGGTCAATCGAGTATTTTACCTTAACAGGAATCTGGATTTTCTTTATTATACTAAATTCAGCGAGCAGTCAACTGCCCAATTATATTTTTATTATTGTGCCTTTAATAGCAGTATTAACAGCAAAATGGGTAGATATAGCAATCGAAAACAAGCAAAAACTGTTCAAGGTGTTTCTATCTGTTCAAAATGTTGTAGTTATTGTTTTGTGGCTAATGATTTTTACTGTTGCATTTTATCTTTTTCCTTCACCAAAATTTGCTTATTGGATAGTAGCAATAACAGGGATGGCTTTTAGTTTGTATGTTTTCTTCAAAATAAAAGATGTTGTGATCCGTTTTATAGCTCCTACTTTAATTTCTTTTGCTTGTTTAATTTTACTATTAAACATACACGTTTTTCCATACATGTTTAGTCTTCAGGCTCCGCCAAAAGTAGCCCGGTATTTTACGGCCAGTGCTGGTCCAAACAACATACTTTACAATTACAAATATGGCCAATACGAACTTTTTTTTTACAGCGAACCGCAGGCAACACAATTGAAATCGGTTGGTGAATTGAAAATTGCAGCAAGTAAAAAAGGCAGCTGGATTTTTACGGATCCGGAAGGATTCGACGAATTTGAAGCACTTCAAATAAAATCTGACACAATTATTGAATATAAACACCTTTACTTAAACAGAGGCGGGCGCTTTATTAATCCCAAAACAAGGGACAAAGTTTTACAACCCATGTATCTGATAAAAATACCTAATTAGTAAAAGATGAAGCTCTTTTCGAACCTTGAAAAAAAACATTATTTACTGTTGGCAGGTTGGATATTGGTAAATATCCTGCAATCGGCATTTACAAATATGCATGCCGATGAATCTTATTACTGGATGTATTCGCAGCACCTGGCATGGGGATATTTTGATCATCCGCCAATGGCCGCATTCCTTGTTTTCCTTGGCGATTCTATAATGCACACTGAACTTGGTGTACGACTGTTTTTCATTGTGATTTCGACATTAACATTAGCGATGATAATAAATGAACTGGATGAAAAAAAGGATATCTTTTTTCTTGGTCTGTTTATTTTGTCATTTCCGTTGGTTCATACACACATTGGAGGTTTCATGGCACTTCCTGACACCCCGCTCGTGTTTTTCACATTGCTTTTCTTCCTTGGGTACAAAAAATTTGTTGTTACACCCAATTTAAAAATTGCACTTTTTTTAGCATTTGTGGCTGCAGCAATGATTTATAGTAAATATCACGCTTTTGTAGCTTTGGGATTGGTTGTTTTATCGAATTTAAAACTATTAAAAAACAAATATTTTTGGATAACAGTAATAGTTGCCATACTGTTATTGACTCCACATATTTTATGGCAAATTGAAAACAACTTCCCAACTTTTAAATATCATTTAAGCGATCGAACAAAACCCGTTAGGTTTTGGACAGTTCAAAACAACATTACCAGCCAGCTATTGGTTGCGGGGCCACTCACCGGGTTAATTGTGTTTTTTGGATTAAGTAAATTTCGAACTAACGGAGATCCATTTAAAAGAGCAATCATTTTTAGCATTTTAGGTTTTTATATTTTCTTTTTTCTGATGAGTTTTAAAAACCGGATTGAAGCACATTACACCACGGCAATCACTCCATTACTCATGATTGCAACTTATCCGATTATTTCAAAAAAGCCAGTTCTAAAAAAGTGGTTCACCCGATTGGCGCTACCTGTTGTAATCATCCTTTTCATTTTTCGTTTTTATCTGGCTGCCGATTTTATTCCCAATTATAAACAATTCAAGATATCATTCTATAATCATAAGGCGGCAGCAGAGCAAATCAAGAAAATGGCTGACGGAAAGAAAGTGGCATCTTTTAATAACTTCGATTTTCCTGGAACTTACCAGTTTTACACGGGAGATGCGGCAATTCACCTGGCTTCTCCTGTTTATCGCTTTTGCCAGTTCGATTTATGGGATGAAGAGTCTGCTGCCGAAGGTGATTCTCTTTTTATAATAATTCCCGATCGAATGGATAATACAAATCTTATTCAGCTTAAAAATGGGAAAATGGTTAAAACAATTGTAATCCCTGAGTTTCAATCGTTGAAAAAAATTGATTTGGAATATTCAAATGTGTCACTCACAAACGATAGCCTGACAATGCATATTACACTGACCAACCTGTCTGATCAAAACATTAAATTCAATCATTCGTCAATGCCATTAATAGGTTTTAACCAGCATAAAAAGAATGAAATTTTGACAACACCACTACTTGAAATTACAGGTAAAGAACTACTTGAGCCCAAGGAAAAGGTTTCTTTCAAATACTCGGTTCCCTTGAACTTAGTTGATTTAAAAGAATCAATTTTGATATTTACTCAAACCAGGGAAAGAAATCGTGGTAAAATGGTTGCAATTAATGTTGATGATTACAGGTAATTTTGATTATTTCCGTTGTAGTAAATTTTATTTTACCAGAAAATCATCATGCAGCACCTGAAGATAGGATTTTGCAAAATTGTAATCGGGCTCATCATTCCCGCGGGTTTCAAAGCTTTTGAAATGCCCTGTATTTTGGTCATAAATAAACTCACCTTCATCTGAAATATATCCCCACCCAGTGTCCCACATATAAAAAGCATACGAAGGAGTTGACAAAATATCATGTCCAAATAATGCAGAATCACGTTCCCAACCAAACTGCTTTATAAGTGTTGGAATCAAATCGGGTTGTCCGCAAATATTATTAATGACTGCAGGTTTTTTTACAATACCACCCGTCCAGATCAATGGAATCCGGTATGTTGCCGGTTCAATAATTTCAGTAGGTCCGGGATGAAGATGTCCATGATCTGCTGTAATTATTACAAGTGAATTGTCCCAGTATTTTGTTTTTTTAAACGCCCGAATAAAATCGCCCAGGCAACTGTCTGTATAAGCTACTGAATTCAAATATTTATCCTGGGTACTTTCCCCTTTTATTATTTTAGCTGGTACGTCGTATGGTGTGTGGCTGCTTAAAGTATAGGCAACAGTGAAAAATGGCTGTGGCTTATTTATTTCTTTTAAAACACGATCAAAAAGATATCCGTCGGGCACTCCCCAACTACTCTTGTTTCTAATTTCCTTTGGAAAATCATTTAGTCCTGTAATTTCTTTGTATTCGCCATGTAAGATAAAGGATTTCAAATTATAAAAATCAATATCACCACCATAATAGAATGATGACCAATAGTCATTTCGATTAAAATAATCAGACATCATTGTGAGCTTGCTCGATTTTTCCGGATAATTAATTATGGATTGTGTTAGTAGAGATGGATATGCTCCCAGAATAGCCGCCATTCCCCGGTCTGATCGATTGCCGCTTGCATAAAACGATGGAAAAATTATTGATTCGGCACAAATTGAATCGATATTCGGACAAACACTTAATTTCCCGCCAAACGATGAAATAACTTTGTCTGAAAAACTTTCAAGGATTATCAGCACAACATTAGGCGGGTTGTTTTTATCTATTTCTACCAAAATTGAATCTGACTCATTTCGTTGATTTTCAACTAACCTGAATTTACTTAACGCCTGGTCCTTGTCAAAATAATAACACGGATTAATCATTTTCTTTTTCCGTTCAACGGTTTTAAAGAAACTCCATAAGAAATTATACGAAGCTTGATTTACATACAATTTATTGCTAAACGAAACCGTACTATAATTTATGGGAGATGTTCCAAGTCCACCGCGAATTGGTATAAATAAAAGAGCTGTAATAAAAATCATTACTGGAAATAAATACCATTTTTGGCCTGCGGCTTTTGATACACTTTGATGTATGAAACGACTATAAAACCAGGCAAACAGACCGAAATAAAACAAAAACAAAAAAATGGCAGCAACAGCATCTTTCCAAATTATACTCGAAATAACTCCTTCAGGATCGCCAATATAATCGAATGCAGAAACTCCGACACGAGTCCCCCAATGCGGATATAACCCTAAATCGAGTATATTGATAAACGTGATAAACAGAAGAAGTAGAAAAGTGTAAAACCTAAATACAACACCTAAGATTTTTGGGTTAAATAGAAATGAAAATGAAAGTAAAATCCCGGGAATCAACATTAAATAACCCGCCATCGACAAATCCATTTTCATACCGTAAAAAAAGATCCCGGCAATTTCAGATAATGAAAGCGATCCTGTTAAATCGTTATTGTAAATCAAAAAAATAATTTTTGACAACACAAAATATGCTATCCAAAACAGGTAATACTTAAAAAATGCCAATGACAACCTTTTCATTCGAATCAAACTGAATAAATCAAATCCCTAAAAAGTATCGATAAAATTATATGTAAAAATAGAAAAATAACCACGCATGTTATTTTGCAAGCAAAACAGATCCTTAATGCGCAGTGAAAATTCAATACATAATTACCAGAATCTCCATTATCACAAATATTTTTTTATCCAAAAGCAAAAAAAACTCTAATTGAAATCAAAAAAGAAACACTCCCTATTATTGACATTTATCTTTTATATGCCATTATTTATGTTGTTTTGTTATTTTACAAGCTATTTACTACCTATTTGCCAGTAAAATGCACCTTAACATTAACGAAATGTTAACAGATGCTAATTTCAGAAACAAAACATACCCCATATTCATTTTCAAACATATTTTTGAACCGTGATTAAAATTCAAAGGGGGGTCTAAAATTAATTTAAGCATTTTGAACAATAACTACAAATTTAATAGGGGGTATTAAAATATAAATTACTTTTTATAGAGGAAGAAATATTATGAATTTAAATAAAATTAGAAATTAACTTTTAAAAATTATGATTATGAAAAAGAGTTTAATGATTATTGCGAGTGTGTTGTTACTTATTACGTTTATTCCAAAAGTAAATGCACAGGAAGAAGAAAGTTCATGGGGTGCTGGCCTTGATATTTACAGCAGCTATATCTGGAGGGGTGCAAAATTTGGGTCAGGCCCGGCATTTCAACCTTCAGTAAGTTTCAGCACAGGTGGATTTAAAATTGGTGCATGGGGATCGGTAAGTTCATCAACCGAAGAAGGGTTTGAAATGGATCTTTACACAAACTATACAGTAGGAGGCTTGACAATTGGTTTGACCGACTATTATTTTGGTGGTGATTGGACTGAATATAAAGCTGTGCACAATCTGGAACCAAGTTTAAGCTATGGAATAAGCAATTTCACTTTGACGGCAGCCTACATGTTTCTCCCTGCTACCGATGCACAGGATGCAACAAGTGCTGTAGACGCCTCACCGGCAAAGGTAAATTTAACAACTGGTGAAATTACTCCTGCTATAGAAGCTGTTGATGCAATAAAAGCCGTTGAAGCTGCAAACTTTGGATCATCTGGTGACCTATATGTTGAAGCAGCTTATTCATTCTCACATGCAAAATTAACCTTGGGTGCAGGTAATGGTCAGTATACTAGAACAGACTCAGACTCAGACGGCAAATTTAATATTTGCAATATAGGTGTTGGAACTTCCAAAGAAGTTAAACTAACTGATAGTTTTTCACTTCCTGTTTCAGGAGCCGTAATCCTAAATCCCTCAACCGGTGGATTCTTTATAACTGTAGGTATTTCATTGTAATAATCACTTAAATTCAATAAAATGAAAAAGATTGAAGCAATCATACGCAAAACAAAATTCGATGAAGTGAAAGCAGCACTTTCAGATGCTGGTATCGAATTCTTTTCCTTCTGGGATGTGCGTGGTGTTGGACAGGCTCGTGAAGGCCGTATGTACCGCGGAGTTATCTACGACACCAGCAGTATTGAAAGGATCAAACTTTCAATTATTGTTCGCGATAAAAACGTTGATAAAACGGTAAAAGCTGTTCTATCTTCAGCTCACACGGGTGAAACCGGAGATGGGAAAATTTTCATCATCCCAATCGAAGAATCATACCGGATTAGAACAGGGGAGAAAGGCGACGAGTCTCTTTATATAAAAGGTAAAGAGGTTTAATAATCAATTCAAAAACATTCTAAAAAAGTATATCATGGAAGAAGTTTTAACATTAGATACATTAGCCAAATCAGCAGAGGGCATTGCAATGTCCATCGACACAATTTGGGTTTTACTTGCCGCTGCACTGGTATTTTTTATGCAAGCCGGGTTTGCACTAGTTGAAGCTGGATTTACCAGATCAAAAAATACAGTCAACATACTAACCAAAAACTTAATTGATTTTGCCGTTGGTTCATTATTATTCTGGGTTATTGGGTTCAGCTTTATGTTTGGAGAAGACATTGGTGGCTTTATAGGTGCACCGGATATTTTGTTTCTACACGGGTGGCAAGGAGCTATTCCTGCAGAAGCTTTTCTTATTTTTCAAACTGTTTTTGCAGCCACAGCATCAACTATTGTTTCGGGTGCTATGGCTGAACGGACCGAATTCAAAGCTTATTTCTTTTATTCAATTGCTATTTCAGCCTTTATATATCCAATTTCAGGTCACTGGGTTTGGGGCGGTGGATGGTTGTCGCAACTTGAAACACCATTTCACGATTTTGCTGGATCAACAGTTGTGCACGGAGTGGGTGGTATAATTGCTTTAACAGGTGCAATGATATTGGGACCACGTTTAGGAAAATATACCAACAAAAAAGCGAATGCAATACCTGGTCATAACATGACTTATGGTGCTCTCGGGGTATTTATTCTATGGTTTGGCTGGTTTGGTTTTAACCCAGGCTCTCAGTTGGCTGCCTCAGGATCTGCCAATGCCGGTGCAATTTCACATATTTTTGTTACAACGAACCTTGCTGCAGCTGGAGGTACTATTGCTGCTTTGCTTGTGAGCTGGTTTCGGTATGGCAAACCCAGTTTAAGTTTTGCATTAAACGGCGCCCTTGCCGGATTGGTAGCAATAACGGCCGGTTGCGATTTGGTTAGCGACACCGGTGCAGTTATAATTGGATTAATGGCCGGAACATTACTTGTTTATGCTGTTACATTTATCGACAATAAATTACATATCGATGATCCAGTTGGAGCTATTTCTGTTCATGGAATTTGTGGTTTGTTTGGTACAATCATGGTTGGGTTTTTTGCACAGGAATCCGGTATATTATATGGTGGAGGATCAAGCTTATTGGTATCGCAATTGATTGGAGTTGTTGCGGTTGCTGCATGGGCTTTCATTATGGGATTTATACTATTTAAAATATTAAAAGCAACTGTTGGATTACGTGTTCCAAAACGTATTGAAGAAGAAGGACTTGATATTTACGAACACGGTGAAACTGCTTACAATTAAACCCTCATATCGTTTATGTCTGTAGCTGTCTGTAAAAAGCCCGCCAAGCGAGGCGGGCTTTTTCTGAAAACCAGCTTGTTAATAAAAAACCATTTTGTTTCAAATACATTCAAACATTAAAGAAAAGTTGTGTTAGTTTAGTTTGTTAGTTTAGTTTAGTTTGAAAAAAACCGGGTAGCCAAAAAGCACCCGGTTTCTTTTTGTTGAAAAGTTGGAAAAAGAAATCAGATTCAAATAGCAACTATAAATCGATTAACCCTATTTTTGCACACACAATTCTAAAAAATAAAACTCAATGATGCAGACCTGGTTTGAAAGCAAAGTAAAATATAACAAGGTTGCCCAAAGTGGTAACGAGCAAATGGTAACCGAAAACTTCCTCCTCGATGCAGTTTCATATACTGATGCTGAAACGCGCATCATCCGCCAAATGCAACAATCGGTAAAAGGTGGAGAATTCCAAATTGTGGATATTAAAAAATCGCGGATTGCCGAAGTATTTCCTTTCGAAGCAGGTGAATGGTGGTTTAAAGCAACTATTAATCTTGTAACCATTGATGAAGAAGCAGGCAAGGAAAAAAAGCTGCGCGCCTATTATCTGATCATGGCAGATGATATCCAGGAAGCTTTGGACAGATTAGCAGAAAGTTTATCCTTTCTTGTTATTCCCTACGTAGTTTCTGCCATAACCGTAAGCACAATCGTTGATGTTTTTCCTTATGTTCCCGGCGATTCAATGATTCCGGAAGGTTTCGTACCAGTAAAAAAAGAGGATAATCCAATATTCACTGATGGCAAGAATCCGTTTGAAGAAGACCAGGAATAGATACTGATTTGGTATTTCTTTTTAACAATCAAATTCATTGTTTTTGATTGAATTTATTCGGGATAAAATCAATTGGCTTAAAAAGGTTTCAATTTATTCATTTCTAATTAATTTCATTAAAAAAACTATTCATTAACATTCAGTACTTCTTTTATCATTCGAGGTTAATCATACCCTAAATTTTCAATTTCAAATTTGTATTTGTACATTTTTACCCGGTTATAAATCTTTATTCCATAAATTCGTACAATCACAATAAAATTGAAAGCAATGAGCAACAATGGAAAAGTTCTACCCAGAAACAGAAAAAAAGACAGGAGAGAAATGATTCAATACATAAATCTCCAGCTGGCATCAATTGGACAACCAACATTTATAAATGAAACCGATGACAGTACAAAATTATCAAACGACCGTTTTAACAATTTAACTGAAGGATTAATAAATAGTTTCCGTGAAAAAACACGGTTACTTTCCGATCATTTGTCGCCAGTTGACACGCGAATTCAAAATTTTATAAACGACTATTTAAAAGATTTACATTTTAAAAAACCGTATCGTTTGCCTGCAACCACATTCGTGTTAAATGAGCCCGGTTTAGCACGCGAAATTAGTTTACCTCCCAATGGGGATACTTTCAAAAGTGAATTGCTAAGTACTTATCGTTTAAAGCAAGGCATTTTAAATAACCCAGCCAAAGATAAACGAACCACAAAAGGCACTTTTCATATTGTTGAAGGCGGATTGCCAGTTGCACACGATAAAATTGAGGTGCCTAAAATTGCTTTTGCCAATTTACTTCACGAAGCACTGCACCCCGACGACCAAATCAACATATTGCCATTTACTGCCAACCAGGAAAATAAGGCAAAAATCATGGTTTCGTTGTTGCTTCGCCCGGTAGTTTGCCCTGAAGTAAAAGGAATAATCAGTAAAAAAAGTCTTGAAGTTCGATTCTTTGCTCCCGGAAGTTTGGTTAGTAACCTTGACTTTGTGGAAACAATTTTTGGAAATGCCGGCGATCATAATCTTGCTCAAAACGACGCTGCTCTTGACTTTGAGCACTGGACAGGACACACCGGATGTATAATACTTGCACCCCAACTTGCCAGCTTAAAAAAGAAAGACGTTGGCTTACCTCATTTTAACGACGCTACTGCCCGACAAAGAAGGGATGGAATGTGCTGGGAAAATGAAGATGAACTTTATAATGATGGCAGTGCCTTCAAAATTACCTGTCGGGATGAGCGTGGAATTGTGGTTACTTTAATTGCCGACAATTACTATGGATATTCAAAAAAAGAGATAAAAACGCAAATTAGCTATTCCGCCAATTTATTTGGTTTAGTTGAAGAAGAACATGCCGGGGGTGCAATTGCATTTCCAAGGGGAATAATGGGAGATACAGTTTATGGGAAACCATTTACAGCTAAATTAAAACAGAAATATTCCTTTGAAGAAGTTAAAAAGCTTTTGGGTAAAAGAATTGACGTTTTACCTGAAAACTATGCAATCGACAAAAAATACCCGGATATAATTTACATTCCTGAATATGCTGACATTAACATTGAACAAAACTCAATAAGTTGGGAACACAATGGAGTAAAGCAAAATTTAAAACTTTCGCCCAAAAAAACGTATGTACATCCTTCCGGTCACAAATTCCAGTTGGTGAAACACCCGGAACAACCCCTGTGGAGGATTATTGACACTGCTCCCGAAGGAATGTTCTGCCATAAGCCAAGTACCGTATCAGGTGGAGGTAAGTCAGAAATTTCAAAGTCGATGCAAAATGCTATTAAATATGGTACTTTTTATATTCGCGATTTGGAAGAAGATTCGAAAAAAGCAGATATTCTTATTAATTATGATTTCTCGCACCGTTGGAAAACGATTTATCCGGATGCAACACCATCCAGGCCATTTTTAAGTCCTGAACGGACTTTAGGTTCGGCAGTAAAATTACTGACTCCTTCTGATCAATACACCGATGAATACAATGAATTTCTTGAAAGTATTCCTGCTTATATTCGAACCCTGGCGTTGTATATTAAAAGAATGTATCGAAGTCAGCAGGACAAAGGATCATGGAAAGAACATTTAAGTGTGGAAATTGTAAACGGAAGAAGTGGAAACTCACTTCGGTATAAACACAATAAAATTGTTGCAAGTTATGTTCGAATTGGTTTTAGCCCCGAAGGGAAATGGTATATTCACAAGTTAAGATCTGATTTTGTTCCAAGTGAAAAAATACAAATGGAAGATGACATTTCTGCAACAATTACATTGCCTTCAAATCAGCTAAACAACCTTAATCCCGAGTATTCCAATAAGAGTGTAAAGTTGGTAACCAATTGCGAAAGTTATCTTTTCCAGCGACCCGACGAAGCAATAATTCGTGGTTACGACAAAGATTCAGAGGCCGACATTGTTTCCAACAATACCTTCCTTACCAACTATGAACCACTCACAAAAAAAGATGCTATTGATTTATATGATAATGTAATCAGTTTCGATCAATATACTAAACCTGTTCAAGAACTGATTACACGAGTGGTTGAAAGCGACAAAGATTGTTATTTTGTTGCTCCATCGCATACAAGAATTGTAGATGGAATACCTACAAATAATCCGCGTTATTTGCAGCGCAATATTTTCAAAAATGAAACTCAGGCAACCTATTTAGCTGAAATTGGAATAAGACTGCACCGAAAAATTGAATCTGAAGATGCAGCACATTTCCCGGTAAATGCTGTTCTTCCAGGCAGAAGAAACAATCCTGCAAATAAAAAGGCGGGGATCAGATCCTTGAGTGTATATAACCCTATTCATTATCAGGAAATTCCGGAACTGTTTATGGATTTCATCTGCAGCCTTACCGGTAAATCTCCTTCAACTACAGGAGCTGGTTCGGAGGGAGCATTAACTAAAGGACCGTTTAATATGCTGGTTCCCACAACCGACTTAAACAATGCGCTGCTTTCGTATATTTTGTCCGAATATCAGGGTTTTAGCTCTGCCGCTGGTTATATTGGACAGGAAAAACGATTCGACCACGATATCAGCATTTTAATACCTGAAATCTGGGCTCGGCTTGTACCTGAAGATCGGGACGCCAAACTTTTAATTAAAAATAATTGCCTTGAAAAACTGGTGGATTTTGAATACGATGGGAAAAAGATACTGGCAAGCCGTTTAGGTTACCGCATTACCAAAAACTTTGCATTTCGTTGTATGAACCGTTTGTTTGATGAACCTTTGGCAGTTTTTAATGAAAAGATGCTCAAACCGGAACTTCAGGGAATGGAGGAATATGTAGATGGAATAAATAATATTGTTGAAGCTCAGCAAAAAGTTGCGTTACAATATTTCGAAGAAGGAAGTGTGGATTCAGCAATTCCACCGTTAAAAATATTGCTCCACATAATGGCATTTGGTAATTATGAGGGGAAAGAACTAAGTCATCCTGATTTAAGGAAACAATTTGAACGTGATTATGTAGTTCAAACTGATTGGTACAAACAACGTCTTCTGCTTAAACAATCCAAAGATTCTGTCTTCCTGAAAAAGCAAATTGCCTATTTAACAGATTTTATTACTCAATCAAACAACGAAACCCTGGCGGCAGAAATGCAAATTGCCAAACGAATTGATAAAGCAAAAAGTGAGTTGAAATTTATCGAATCAGAAAAATACATACAAAACCTGGTTGGTACAATCGGTGCAGATCCTCTGTTTAAAGGGAAAAAATAACAATTACCCTATATAAATAAAGCTGCCTTTTCTAAAAAGATTTGGCGGCTTTTTTATTTGCGGAAATATTTGCCGGTCCAGTTATTTTTACTGACATATGCTTTTTTATATAACTTTACAGAACAACTGTCGAACAATTTTCCCTAACTTTCAGCACATTAATTTTTAAAATCAATGTCGCGTTCATTTAAAATTTGATTCCTTATTTTTCGGCTGAAATCATCATTGACAAATTACAATTATTTAAACAGTTACATATAACACATTAATAACAATACATTAATATTTACAATTATGAAATCTAAAATTTTACTTTTTACATTGCTTTTTGCATTTGTGATAAATCTATCAGCAAATGCTCAAATTCCTGATCGAAAAGGTTGGTGGAAGTTTGAAGATTCGGCAAATCTGGTGAAAGCCGAAGTAGGCGAACCACTTTTTATTGTTGCATCACAACAATCGGTAGCTGGTCCAGCGGATGATAATAAGGCAACCCAAATTACATTGGGCAATTATTTGATTATGAATCATGGCATTGCTCCAAATGGAGGTGGTACAACAGTAAATGAATATTCACTGCAAATTGATTTTTCGATACCTGAAGGAGGTATCTGGCACGCATTTTTTCAAACAGCACCGAACAACGATGATGATGCTGATTTGTTTACAAACGCGGCGAATACTCTCGGAGTTTCTGCAACTGGTTACACTTCAAAAGGCATTTCTACAGATACCTGGTACAGGATGATTGTAACAGTTAAAAACGGAGAGTTTTATAAAATTTATATCGATGGTAGTCTTTGGCTTGATGCGGCAGGACAGGATGTAGATGGCAGGTTTGGATTAACTGATAAACTTCTGATATTTGCTGACAATGATGGCGAAGATGGTACAGTTAATTGCTCTGAACTGGGAATTTGGGATATTGCTCTTGATGAATTACAGGTACTTTCATTGGGTGGTGCAACCGGTGCGCGGGTTCCGGTTAGGACTAAATTAGGTGTCTGGAAATTTGATGATCCTTCGAATTTATTAAAAGCAGAAATAGGTGAACCTCTTCAATTGGTTGGCACCCAGGAATCGGTTGAAGGACCAGATGCAGGGAACAAAGCTACTAAGCTTGATGTAGGCAGCTATTTGAACATTACCAACGGAATTCTGCCAAACGGTGGAGGGGGAATGGTAAACGAATATTCAATTCAAATCGATTTCTTAATGCCGGAATCAGGAATCTGGCACGCTTTCTATCAAACTGACCCAGCGAATAACAGTGATGCCGACCTTTTCACCAATTTATCAAACAATATTGGCACACAGGCTACAACATACACAACCGATGCTGTTGAAGCCAACACTTGGTATAGAATGGTTTTAACAGTAAAGAACGGTGAGTTTTTCAGGGTTTATCTGAATGGCGATCTTTGGCTTGACGGCGAAGGACAAGAAATTGACGGAAGATTTGCCCTGGCTCAAAATACACTTTTATTTGCTGATGATGATGGTGACGACGGAAGTATTATTTGTTCGGAAGTTAGCATTTGGGAAGTGGCTCTTACAGAGCAGGAAGTTTATGACCTGGGAACAGACCCAACAAACCGGCTACCTGAAAAAATCGGAATGTGGAAATTTGATGATGCTTCCGATATCGGAAAAGCTTCCATCGGCGAAGATCTAATCCTGAATGGCAGTATAAATTCGGCTGCCGGTCCAGCTAACTACAATTTAGCTGCCGAAGTGGGGCTTGGAAGTTACTTTGAAATGATTCACGGAATGTATGGAAACGGAGACGGCTACATGGTAAATGAATATACACTCCAAATTGATTTTTCAGTTCCGGAAGCAGGGATCTGGCATGCATTTTTTCAAACTGAACCAACAAACTCAGGAGATGCCGACCTTTTTACCAATACGAACAATTCAATTGGAACACAAGCCACTACTTACACCACAAATACAATTACTGCAAATACCTGGTATCGTATGGTTGTTACTGTTAAGAATGGCTACTTTTTCAAAATTTTTATTGATGGAGAACCTTGGTTAGCTTCGGCAGGACAAACAGTTGACGGAAGATATGCACTTGGAGAAAGCCTTTTATTGTTTGCTGATGATGATGGCGATGATGGAACTATCCTTTGCTCTGAAGTAAGTATTTGGGATGTTGTTTTAACTGATGAACAAGTTGCAAAATTAGGCAATGCAACTACGATTCCTACTGGAATTATGAACATTCAGTCAAACAAAAACAATGATTTGAGCCAAAATTTCCCAAATCCATTTAAAAATTCGACAACATTCAAATATAGTGTTGTGAAAACAGAGAACGTAAGTTTTCATGTTCGCGATATTACCGGAAGAGAAATTAAAGTAATAAACGAAGGCATAAAAGCTGCCGGAAATTACACTTTGGAATTAAATTCAGAAAAACTTGTTAACGGGATTTACTTCGTAGAAATGAAAGCCGGAGACCGCTCAAGTACGCGCAAAATTATTGTCCGACAATAATTGATGTGTGTTATAAATATATTTTAGAGGATGCTTCAGAATTTGGAGCATCCTCTTTACTTTTTAAATATTTCATTTCAAAAGCTAACTTAATTTGAAGTTGATTTGTTCTAAAAATTAGTCAAATTAAAAGACTGCTTTAAAAAAATAAATCTCAATGAAGAAAATTTCGTTTTTGTTTCTGATGCTCATCCTCTTTTACCTGACAACATTTTCCCAATCAACTGTTCCACAAAGAATTGGCTGGTGGAAATTCGACAATCCAACTGATCTGACTAAATCAGAGACAGGATTTGGAATGCCATTGACTCTTGTTGGAAGTAATATTTCGGTAAAAGGACCTGAAAATGAAAATGATGCTGTTCAAATTGGCGTTGGTAGCTATTATAAAATGAATCATTCAATTTCACCAAAAAACGGAGATAGCAGGGTAAATGAATACACACTTCAGTTTGATTTTAAGATAACAGAAAATGGTGCCTGGCGGAGTTTTTTTCAAACTGATGCAAGCAATAATAGTGATGGCGACTTTTTTATAAATCCAAACGGTGAAGTTGGAGTGGCTGCCGTTGGTTACAGCGGTTTTTCGGTTACCCCAAATGAATGGTACCGATTAATTATTTCAGTAAAAAACGGATCCCAGTTTAATATTTATCTTGATGGAAAATTATTAACAAATGGTGTCACACAAACCCGTGACGGAAGGTTTTCACTTGAAAATCAATTGCTTGTTTTCGCTGACGAAGATGGAGAAGATGGCTTAGTTTATTGCGCTGAACTCGCAATTTGGGACAAAGCTTTAACTGCACATGAAGCATTTGAATTGGGTGGTTTTAGCCACAGCAATCCCAAAATACTAACCCAAAACCCTTTCATTCAAAGTCCGGGAAAAACATTTATGACTATTTGCTGGCATGACACTGTGCAACAAAACACAAAAGTTATTTATGGCATAGATTCCACAAATATGAGTCTGGAAACCACCGGTTCATCTGAATTTATAATTTCACCTTTGTATTGGCATACAGTTAAATTATCTTCCTTAATGCCCGGAACACGCTATTTCTACAAAGTTTTCAGTGGAGATGTTTTTTCAAATACTTATTCATTTAAAACATTGCCCGCCAATGACTATAATGGAAAATTAAGATTTATTTTGTTGAGCGACACCCACAGTTCTGACACTACAATGGCAGGCAAAATAATTAGACAGGCCAAAAAAACAATTACAGAATTATATGGTCCTGAAATTGAAACCCAGGTTGCAGGAATAATTCATTCCGGCGATGTTGTAATGAGTGGCGATGTACCCAGCCAATATTTCAAGCAATTCTTTCAACCCTTGTCAGCTTTAACTGCCAACATTCCAACTACTGTAGTTGCCGGCAACCATGAAGTTGAAAGCCAATACTTTTATCAATATCTTAAAGTTGATGAATTGTCGGCTTACCCACATATTCCTGATTTGAATGAAAAGTTACTTCAACTTCATGTTGGAAATACCCTGTTTTTAGGACTCAATACAAATATCACTGCAGAATATGGTTTAACTCAATCCAATTGGCTCAATGCAAAACTGAAAGAAGCTGAGAATAATGACAGCATTGATTTTATTTTTCTTTTTCATCATCATCCGCCAATGTCGGAGCTTTGGGATTATACAAACACAAAAGATGCCGGTACTGCTTACGTTCGGGATGTTTTACTCCCAATTATTAAAAAATACAGCAAAGTTCAACAAATGCATTACGGTCATACGCATGGTTTTGAAAGGGGAAATATTCAATCGGAACACCCGGATGGCGATTTCAGGATTATTTGTGGTGGTGGCAGTGGTGGTTATTTAGATACCTGGGCACCTGGCGAAAACCACGATTTTAACGAAATTACTACTTCTATCAGCAATTATGTTTTTCAGATTCTTGAAATTGACATTGCTAACAAATCATGGCAAAACAAAGCTTTTAGTTTGGGAACTTTAGACTTACCTAAAAATGGCGTAATCATTGATTCATGGTACAAAAAAATGAACCAGCCGGCTCCGCATACTCCTTTTATTGAAAATATTGAAAACTTGAATGAATATGTTCAAGTAAATACTTCTCAATTTGATGGCATGGACTCTTTGATGTCGATTCAAATTCAAGTAATCGATGGAACTCAAAATAATACGATTGCTTTTGATACACTAATTCAAAAAGTTAATATCTACGGAGTTGACTCATCAAAAAAACCCATGGATTTAAACAAAGACAATAATATTTATGAAACAAAGCATCCAATCAGGTTTTTCAATACAAAATCAAATTATTTAAAAATAAGATACCGTGACAATAATTTAAAATGGAGTAACTGGTCTGACTCCTTTCATTATTCAACTACCGGATTATCTGATATTTCCAAAGCTAAAACTGATGATATCCTTTATCAAAACTTCCCAAATCCTTTCAGTAGTTCTACAACAATCAAATATAAATCCGACGGGATCAACAAAATAACATTTCGGTTTTATGATATTAATTATAGATTAATCCTTGAACAAAATGAAGGGTTGAAACCCAAAGGAATTTACATGTTAAACTTTTTGGATGAAGAGCTTAAAAATGGGGTTTACTTTTACCAGATGATTTCCGGTTCTTATACAAGCGTAAAATCAATGATAAAAATTAACTGAAAGTAGATTTAATTATAGATTTACAAGCACTTTGTAAAAATTGAAAAGATCACGTTTCACCGGGTCAAACTGATAATATGCCATTGCAATCCGGCTAATATCCTGAATGGTTTCATAAATTTCCTTAACTTCCTTTTGACCGTAGGAATTTAGCTGTGTGTTGCCTTCAAGAGCTTCGAAACACTCTGTAAATTTTGTTATCTGTTTTGCACTGATTAAAACCTTTTCAATTACTGTATTCGGCGTGTTTTTCGAAATTATTTTTTTCCGTGTTACGTCGTCAAGGTTTTCTGCAAAAGTTGTCAGAAACTTGTGTAAACTCAGGTGATCGCCATTTTTGGCATCGCTAAAATACTCGGTGTAACCGTGTTTTTCAAAGAAATTTTTAAGAAACAATTTATCGTTTTTAAAGTCTACTTTAATTGATGCACGAAGAACTTTCAGCCCCTGCATTCCTGCTATCATTATATCATGCCATTCTACAAACCGGGAATAGTCGATGGATTCCTTATTGTCTAAATAATATTTATCAATTGTGTCGTTAACCCAAACGTTTATAGAAGTAGCATAACCCGGATCCCAGTCATTTCGGATTCTGCTGAGTTCATATATGTTTTCCTTGAAAGTTTTTGCAATTTTCGCACAAGCTAAAATTGTCAGGGTACTGGTTGGACAAGCAATCATTGTTTCCATTTTATACGGTTTTTAAGTTAGATGATGATTACAAAGCTACCAACTTCGCATTAAAAAAACCTAATAAAATGGCTTAAATATTGAATGTTATACAGTTATGTTATGAAACTATGTTTTATAAAACATTTTATTTTAACCATAAAATGAAACCTTAAAATATTCCACATATAGTTAAGTATGCCTCTTTTGCAATTCTCTTACAATATCTTCAATGCGATAACCTTTGTGCGAGAGCAAAACAATAAGATGATATAACAAATCACTTGCTTCGTATATAAAGTTTTCGTCGTCATTGGCCATCGCTCCGATAATAGTTTCAACAGCTTCTTCGCCCACTTTCTGGGTGATTTTGCGCGTGCCTTTTGTGAATAAAGAAGTAGTATATGAACCTTCAGGCATTTCGGCTTTGCGCTTATCTATAAAATCCTGCAGGTAACTTAAAAACTGTACATCGCCTTTGGGATTTACCTCATCAAAACAAGTATCGGTTCCAGTGTGACAAACCGGACCAACCGGTTTAGCCTTTATTAAAAGTGTATCGTTGTCACAATCAATCAAAATCGAAACAACATTCAAAAAGTTTCCTGATTCCTCTCCTTTTGTCCATAAACGATTTTTTGTGCGGCTAAAAAAAGTGACTTTACCGATTTCCTGCGTTTTCGCCACGGCTTCTTCATTCATAAAACCGACCATTAAAACCTTCATTGTTTGGCTGTCCTGAACTACCGCCGGCACAAGTCCGTCTAATTTTTTAAAATCGATTTGGGAAATATTTTTAAGTTCTTTCATTTTTTAAAAATTTACGCGAAGGTACAAAATAAGTATTGAGATTTTAGTATCAAGTATCAAGACCTGGTTCAAGTGGAAAAAAAGAATCAACAAGTTAGAATATTTGCTGCTAGTTTTTGTGTTAAACGTTAACATAAGATTTGAACACTCTAACGAACTACAATCCCATTTTCCCGAAGATAATTTTTCAACACAGGGATTGGAATCTCATTGTAATGAAAAATACTTGCTGCCAGGCCTGCATCGGCTTTTCCTTTTGTAAATACATCAACAAAATGCTCTTTTGCACCTGCCCCACCCGATGCTATAATCGGTATTTTTAGTGAATCGGCCAGTTGAGCCAGTTGTTCGTTTGCAAAACCATTTTTGGTTCCGTCGTGGTTCATCGATGTAAAAAGTATCTCGCCCGCACCACGGTTTTCAGCTTCCCTTGCCCACGAAAACAGTTCTTTATCTGTAGGTATTCGTCCACCATTTACAGTAACTGTCCAACGATTATTTTCATCGCCACGTGCATCAATTGCCACAACAACAAACTGACTACCAAAATTCAGAGCCAGCTCGTCAATCAGTTTTGGGTTTTTCACAGCCGATGAATTAATTGAAATTTTATCTGCCCCGGCACTCAAAAGTTTCTCTGCATCTCCAATTTCACTAATTCCACCACCAACTGTAAATGGGATATTCAGATGGGCAGCAATACGTTTCACCAATTCTACAAAAGTTTTACGGCCTTCATGCGTTGCGGTGATATCGAGAAAAACCAGTTCGTCGGCACCGTCGGCAGCATATTTTGCGCCCAATTCCACAGGATCGCCCACTTCCTGGATATTTACAAAATTAATCCCCTTTACGGTTTGCCCGTTTCGGATATCAAGACATGGTATTATTCGTTTTGCTAACATATAGAAGCCCTCCCCAACCCTCCCCAATGGGGAGGGAGTTTAAACCCTTTTACTCCCTTAAGAAAAAAGGGTAATTATTAATATTATTACTTATCTAATTGCATGGCCAACTCTTACTCTCCCTCTTTGGAGGAGTAGGAGGAGGCTGTAATGTACTTCTCTATTACCTTTAAAGAAATTCTGTTTTCATAAATCGCTTTACCCGTTATAACACCGGGCACGCCCATTTCAGCCAATTTTAAAATGTCGTTCATTGTCGCAATTCCACCACTGGCAATAATTTCCACTTTAGGAAGTGTATCGAGTATTTGTTGGTACAATTCAATTGACGGACCGGTTAACATCCCGTCACGACTAATATCAGTTGAAATAACTTTTATAATTCCTTTTTCATGAAAGCCTGAAATAAACTCAACAACAGGCAGTTTGGTGGTTTCCAGCCAACCGCTAACTGCAATATTGCCGTCTTTGGCATCTGCGCCAAGTATGATTTTTTTGCTTCCGTATTTTTCAAGCCATCTCAAAAATGTATCTTTTTCCTTAACAGCTATACTTCCGCCAGTAACCATTTGTGCACCTGAGTTAAAAGCAATTTCCAAATCTTCATCAGATTTTAAACCGCCACCAAAATCGATAATCAAGTTTGTTTTTGTTGAAAGTAGATTTAATACTTTGTGGTTTACAATATGACTGGCTTTTGCACCGTCCAAATCAACCAAATGTAAACGCTTGATTCCTGCATCTTCGAACATTTTTGCCACTTCAAGCGGATTTTCGTTGTAAATAGTTTTCTTGTTGTAATCGCCTTGAGAAAGACGTACACATTTGCCGTCGATCAGGTCGATGGCGGGAATGATTTCAATCTTTTTTGTCATAGTTTACAAAAATCTCGCAAAGTCGCTAAGTCGCAAAGTTAATTTATAAATTTTCCAAAATCATTTTCAAAACTGCCTGAGCAGTAACTTCGCGGTTGGCGGCTTGCGGTACTACAATTGAATTAGAACTGTCGATTACCCCATCGGTTACCACCACATTTCTACGGACTGGCAAACAGTGCATAAATTTGGCATTATTTGTAAGTGCCATTTTTTCTTCGTTTACTGTCCAGTTAAAATCTTTTGAAAGGATTTGCCCGTAATTGTTATATGCCGACCAGTTTTTTGCATAAATAAAATCGGCATTTTCAAAAGCTTTTTTCTGGTCGTATTCCACTTTTACATTTCCCATAAATTCGGAGGCAAGTTCATAACCTTTCGGGTGTGTAACTACCAAATCATAATCGGTTTTGCTCATCCATTCAACAAACGAATTGGCAACGGCCTGCGGCAATGCACGCGGATGTGGTGCCCAGGTTAAAACTACTTTGGGGCGAGGTTTGGTTTTGTATTCTTCGATGGTTACCAAATCGGCAAAACTTTGCAGCGGATGGCGGGTTGCGCCTTCCATGCTTACAACGGGTACACCTGCATATTTTACAAATTGGCTTAATATTTTTTCAGAATAATCGTCTTCTCGGCTTTTGAATTTAGCAAATGCGCGAACCCCGATCACATCGCAATATTGCCCGATTACCGGAATGGCTTCCAATAAATGTTCAGGTTTGTCGCCGTCCATAATTACACCCAACTCCGATTCCATTTGCCAGCTTTCTTCTCCAACATTAAGAACCATTGTGTTCATTCCCAAATTCATAGCAGCTTTTTGGGTACTCAAACGCGTGCGCAAACTCGAATTGAAAAAAATCAAAACCATGGTTTTATTTTTTCCGAGGTGTTGGTAAGCAAATTTGTTTTTCTTTACATCGAAAGCCACTTTAAGCGCTTCTTTTAAATTGGGAACATCGTTAACTGACGTGAAATTTTTCATTTTATGTAATATTGAAATGGAAGATCAAAGCCCAAGACTGACTTCCTGAATTTTTATTTTATTTAATTCTTTGACCTATCCTTTTGTCTGCAGGATTTCTTCTGCAATCCCAAATCTTAATTATTAGAATCACCTGATTAAATATTTCGTAAATTATCTGATAATCATCTGTTATTAGAGATCTAACCTTGCTAAAATCGGTTTGAAAACCTATATATGGATTTTTTGCAATGAGATGAATACTTTTATTTAATTTCGTATTTAGTTTTTTGCTGTAATTAGCTGACCCATTTCTTTCAATGTAGAAATTAAGAATATCCTTTAAATCCAATTTCGCATCAGCTAACCATTCTATTTTTCGCTTAACCATTGTTCAATTTCACGTTGCACATTTTCATGCGAAATTGTTTGGCCATTTTTCAATTCTTCTCTTGCTATATAAATCCGCTCCTTTTCATACTCGCTTAATTTATATATACCACTTGAAATTTTTGATTCAATAATTGTTCTTATGGCACTCAAAAAGGATTCATCCTCGATTTGCATCAAATGCTCCGAAATTATATGCCTTAATTCAACTGTACTCATAATAATAGATTTACACAAATATACACATTTACCAGTTTATTTTGGCCTTACCTGTCCGTCGCCATCTACAATCCATTTATAGCTGGTGAGTTCTTCCAAAGCCATTGGCCCACGGGCGTGCAGCTTTTGTGTGCTGATTCCGATTTCTGCACCCAGCCCGAATTGTGCACCGTCAGTAAAAGCAGTTGAAGCGTTGGAATAAACAGAAGATGCATCCACCATTTTCCTGAATTTCTGAATGATTTCGACATTCTCTGAAATTATTGCTTCACTGTGTTTGGAGCTGTATTTGTTAATTTGTGCCAAAGCCTCATCAAAATTCGAAACAGTTTTAACTGACATTTTTAAGGATAAAAATTCCGTGCCAAACGATTCGGGAGATGCTTTATGAAGCAAATCGTATGGATAAACTCCTGCCAATTTTTCAAACGATTTTTCATCGGCATAAATCAGTACGTTTTCCTCTTCCAATCTTTTTGCAAAACCGGGTAATTCATCCAACCTGTTTTCATGAATTATTAAACAGTCGAGTGCATTGCAAACCGATGGCCGGCGGGTTTTGGCATTAAAAATGATTTCTCTTCCTTTTTCAGCATCGCCAAATTCATCAAAATAAGTGTGGCAAATTCCTGCTCCGGTTTCAATTACTGGGATTGTTGCATTTTCGCGCACAAAATCAATCAAACTCTGGCTCCCGCGCGGAATAATTAAATCGATATAACCCCGGGCATGTAACATTTCGTTAGTTTCTTCGCGACCGGCAGGTAAAAGTGTTACAGTATTTTCATCCAAACCAAACTGCTTCAATACATTTTGAATAATGGAAACAATGGCTGTATTTGAATAAATTGCATCGCTGCCACCCTTTAAAACACAGGCATTTCCCGATTTTAAACACAAGGCAAAAACATCGAAAGTTACATTTGGACGGGCTTCATAAATTATTCCAATCACCCCAAAAGGAACTGTTATTTTACTGATTTTTAAACCGTTGGGGCGAATCGATTCTTTTAGTATTTTACCAACAGGACTTTCCAAATTGGCTACATTTTCAATATCACCGGCAATTCCTTCAATTCTGTCTTTTGTCAACTTCAACCTATCAAATTTCGGATCATTCGAATCCATTCTTTCCAAATCCTTTTGGTTTTCAACAAGAATGAAATCAGTATTTGCACGGGCATGTTTTGCCAATTCGAGCAACACTTTTTTTACCACATCATTTTCCACCAGATTAAGTTTCCGTGATGCGTTGAGGGTGTTTTGCAGTTGTTGTTGTATTTTCATTTTCTTATAGATTCAAGATTTACAGACACAAGTCGCTAATCAAAAAATGGAAAAAATCTACTTCTTCCCTTCCAAATACAAATAATCGTAATGTACAATTGGTTTTTGCCTGCCTGATTGTTTCTCTGTCTCAATTTTATCAGAGCCATAACTCGCTTTTCCAACACCAATCACTTTCCCGTTTTCGTCTGTAATTTTTATTAAATCGTCTTTTTTAAATTCGCTTTTCACTTTCACAATTCCAACCGGCAGCAAACTCACCGCCTTTTCAGAATTTAACGCTTTTAATGCGCCCTGGTTCACGATTACTTCTCCTTTTGCAAAATCATCGGAGTAGGCAATCCACTTTTTCACTCCATTTGCAGCTTTTGGGTTCGGCACAAAAAAGGTGTGGCTTAGTTCTTTATGTGTATTCATCAAGTCAATAAGTACATTTTCCGACGTTCCGTTTGCAACGTGTACGCCAATTCCGTCACCTGCCACTTTTTGTGCTATGCGAAATTTTGTCAACATTCCACCGCGACCAAAATCTGATCGTTCTGTTGAAATTGCATTTTCAGGTTCGTTATCGTTTATTTCGATTTGCTGAATCAGTTGTGCATTTTCGTCATTCGGATTGGCATTGTAAACTCCATCCACATTTGTAAGCAAAATCAATGCATCTGAATTTACCATTGATGCAATTAGTCCCGAAAGTTCATCGTTGTCGGTGAACATCAACTCGGTTACCGAAATTGTATCGTTTTCGTTTACAATCGGTATTACTTTATTTTCGAGCAAAGTTGTAAAACAGTTTTTCATGTTCAGGTAATGTGCCCGGCTCGAAAAATTTTCCTTGGTTGTGAGGACCTGCGCACAAACTAAACCGTGTTCGTTAAAAAAATCGGAATAACGACTGATTAGTTTTACCTGGCCAAGCGCTGCCCACAACTGGCGTCGCGAAACGGCATCGGTTTTTTTTGAGGGTTGTAAAACTGCCCTGCCTGCAGCCACTGCTCCCGATGAAACAACAACCACCTCAACTCCGTTTTTGCGGAGGAAAGCGATTTGGTCAACCAGGTGCGCAATTCGCGAAACATTTAATGTTCCGTCAGACTTGGCCAACACATTGCTGCCTATTTTTACGGTTATTTTATTATATCGAAATTGCATTTTTATGGTATTTAAGATTGAGGGGATTGATGGAGATTGATAGAGATTGATTTTCAATCAATTTCTTTCAATCTCCTTTTTTCAATCTCTTTTTTCAATCCTTTTTCAATCTCCTTTTTCAATCTCCATTCAATCTCTTTTCAATCTCTTTTCAATCTCTTTTTATTTTTTTATACGACGCCAAAACACCTTGTATCAGTGAAGAACTAAATCCTTTGTGTTCCATTTCATTCAGGCCTGTTATAGTAACACCCATTGGCGTTGTAACTTTGTCTATTTCGCGCTCGGGGTGGTTACCCGATTGAAGAATCAGTTCGGTAGCTCCTTTTACGGTTTGCGCAGTAATTAACTGAGCCATTTCAGCACCGAATCCAATTTCGATTCCACCTTGCATGGCCGCTCTTATATAACGAAGTGCAAAAGCGATTCCGCAAGATGAAAGTACTGTTGCTGCTGCCATTAATTCCTCGCCAATTTCAATGGTTTTGCCAAGTTTTTCGAACATTTCGATTACATACTTTTTATGCGGGGTAGTATTTTCATTTGAAGAAATACATGTTAATGACTCCTGCAATGCAATGGCAGTGTTTGGCATCACCCTGAAAATGGGCAGGTTTTTCCCGGCCATTTCTCCAATTTCGTTGATACCTACCCCGGCAACTATCGAAATCAGAATTTTTGAAGGATTTAAGGCTGGTTTAATCTCTTCGATTACCTGTGCAATGTGGTAAGGTTTTACGGCTAAAAGCACGACATCAGCATTTTTTGCAGCTGAAAAATTATCTGAACCCACGGAAATACCCAGCTTTTGCATTCCATCGAGACTTGCCTCTTTCTTATCCGTGGCAAAAATGTCGGCAGGTTGCATAAAACCCGATTTTATCAGTCCTACTGCGATGGCACTGCCCATATTTCCAACACCGATTATTACTATTTTTTTTGTTTTCATAATTATTATTTCAAATTTCTTTTCTTACATATTTTGTTTAAACTATCCACTTTGAGAGTAATCATTACTAAACATTGTAGCTTCAAGTTCTTTTTCAATTTCTTCGATTGTTGGCAATTCACTTTTGATATCATCCGGTATTGCCCGGCTTAATTGATATTCCGCCACTCCTATTGGTTGAGAAATCCCTCGAAGTGCATACTCTGCTTCAATCTTATTTTTCTTTTGACACAAAATAATCCCAATCGTTGGATTGTCGGAGTTAGATTTTAATTTGTCGTCAACAGCTGATAAATAAAAACTCAACTTTCCTGCATATTCAGGTTTAAAACTTTTTGCTTTCAATTCAACAACAACATAACATCTCAATTTTGTATGGTAAAACAAAAGGTCAATGTTAAAATCTTTTTCCCCTATTTCAAGTTTATATTGACGGCCAATAAAAGCAAAACCAGTTCCTAATTCTAATAAAAATTGAGTAATATGTTTCGTTAATTGGTCTTCGATACTTCTTTCATCCGCATTTTTCTTTAAGGTTAGAAAATCAAATAGGTATGGGTCTTTCAGCGTTTGAGTAGCCAAATCAGAGTCAGGGTTTGGTAGGGTTTTAGTGAAATTAGTAATTGCTTTTCCCTGTCTTGAATACAAATTTGTTCCAATCTGCAAATTCAAAATACTTCTTGACCAACCATTCTCTATCGTTTCAGTTAAATAAAATATTGATTCCTCTATTGTCTTTGACTTGCTTATAATCAATATATTATGACCCCATGGAATTTGTGCAACAAGTTGTTGCACTTTTTCAAAATCATTTTTATAAAATGAATAAAAACCTTTCATGTAAAACAAATTCCGACGCGAGAAACCTTTTAAATCAGGAAATTCTGCATTTAAATCCTTTTCAAGATTATCAACTATTGAATTTCCCCAACCCTGTTTTTCTTGTTTATCGTACAATTCATTTCCAATACCCCAATACAATTCAACAACCTCTTTATTTGCAGATAATGCAGCTTTTATTTGAGTGCTTTTTATTTTCTTTTTTAGTTCTGCAAGCCACTCAATATATTCTGAATCGTATCTTTTAGTAACTTTCATTTCATCAAAGATAAACTTCTATCTAATTATTTTATTGAGTTGAAATATCGGTAAAAACTTTGGTAAATGCCGCAAGAAAAATATCAGCCTGCTCAATTGTTAAACTTAATGGTGGCAATAAACGAATAATGTTTTGACCGGAAACTCCTGTAAAAATGCCATGTTCAAAAAGTAACTTATTTCTTAAATCTTTAATTGGAAATTTGAATTCGATGCCAATCATCAAACCCAAACCGCGTATTTCGTAATCAGAACTTATTTCGGCTAGTTTCTTCATGATATAATTCCCAATAAATTCAGCATTCTCAACAAGTTTTTCGTTTTTGATAACATCCAAAACCGCAATTCCTGCAGCGCACGCCAAATGATTACCGCCAAAAGTTGTTCCCAGCATACCCGACCACGGTTTTATTTCAGGTTGAATTAAAACCCCACCAATAGGAAAACCGTTGCCCATCCCTTTTGCCATTGTAACAATATCAGGTTGAACATCAGAATATTGGTAGGCAAAAAACTTCCCACTTCGCCCGTAACCCGATTGGATTTCATCCAAAATCAGCAGGCTGCCATACTTTTCGGCCAATAATTTTAATCCTTGCAAAAATTCTTTTGTGGGAACATGAATCCCTCCTATTCCTTGAATCCCTTCCACAATTATTGCAGCCACTTCGCGATCTTTCAATGCGTTTTCAGTTGCAGTCAAATCATTAAAAGGTAAGATAACAGCATTTTCTGTTTCATTAACAGGAGCTATAATTTTTGGGTTATCAGTTAAAGCTACCGCAGCAGAAGTTCTACCATGAAAGCTTTTTGAAAAACTGACAAATTTCTTTCTGCCCGTAACAAATGAAGCAAGTTTGATGGCGTTTTCATTGGCTTCAGCGCCTGAATTACACAAAAAAAGCTGGTAATCAGGGCAACCCGAAAGTTCACCAAGTTTTTTTGCTAATTCCTGTTGCAACGGGTTTTGGATTGAATTGGAATAAAATCCTATATCAGAAAGCTGGTCGGTAATTTTCTGCACATAATGAAAATGGCTGTGTCCGATTGAAATAACGGCATGACCGCCATACAAATCAAGATACTTTTTGCCCTCTGAATCCCAAACGTAGCAACCCTTTGCTTTTACAGGGGTAATGTTGAAAAGTGGATAAACGTCAAATAGTTTCATGTTAAAGAAGTTGGAAGATCGAAGACCGAAGACGGAAGTTTAACCGTACAAATCGAAAACCGATTCTTCAAATTTTTAATATTTTATTTGTTTTGCCACAAATCTCTCAGTTTTTCACAGAATAAAAAGATATAGAATCTGTGCAAATCTGTGTAATCTGTGGTTATTCTATTTTAAAATGCTACGGGTTTTAAGTTCAACCCTGCTTTTTCATCGAGGCCAAAAATTAAGTTCATATTCTGAACAGCCTGGCCTGAAGCACCTTTTATCAAATTATCTGTAATACTGATAATAACCAGTTTGTTACCATGTTTTTCAAGGTAAATAACAGCTTTGTTTGTATTTACAACCTGTTTGACACCCGGGTTAGTTTTAGTAACAAACACAAATGGGTGTGTTTTGTAATAGCTTTCAAACAAATCATTGGCTTCAGCCAGCGAACCATTAAAATTTGTGTATGCCGAAACAAAAATTCCGCGTGTGTGATTTCCGCGTATCGGCACAAAATTGAAATCATTGTTAAAAGTAGGTTGCAACTGTATTAAACTCTGCAAAATTTCGCCTTCGTGCTGGTGCTCAAATATTTTATAAGCCGAAACATTGCTGTTTCGCCAGCTAAAATGCGAGGTTTCTGTCGGTTTTTGCCCGGCGCCGGTAGATCCCGTAATTGCCTGAACATGTACTTCATCAACCAACAAGTTATTATCTGCAAGTGGTAGAAGTGCCAATTGAATTCCCGTAGCAAAGCATCCGGGATTGGCTATGTATTTTGCTGATTTAATTGCTTCCCGATTGAGTTCAGGCAAACCATAAACAAAATTGTTCCCGCTTCTTTTTAATCTGAAATCGTGACTCAAATCAATCACTTTCAAAGAAGCAGGCAGATTATTTTTTTGCATAAACTCAACCGATTTCCCGTGGCCCATGCATAAAAAAACAACGTCCACCGTTTCGAAAGGCATTTCATCAGTAAAGAGTAAATCCGTTTCACCCAATAAATCTTCGTGTACGTCAGATATCAGGTTTCCCGCGTTACTCGAACTTTGTACAAAACCGATTTTAACATTTGGATGATACAACAAAATCCGGAGCAATTCTCCGGCTGTGTAACCTGCACCTCCTATTATTCCGATTTTTATCATATGAATTTCAATTAACAATTGTCGAATTACGAATTTCGATTAACGAATGTTGAATTTCGAATGAGCGTTCGAACATGTTTCGTATTTCATTTCAGAACTCATTTTTGAATTGCATTTTTATTTGCTGTTTCAATGCTTTTTACAAAAATTGAAATCAGTTCATTATTTTCACCAAAGCACCATTCCAGCAATTCCAGTTTATCTGTCAAGTTTGAATATTTAACTATTTTCACTGCCACAAATGTTTCCCTAAGTTCCTTAAGGCAAATACTCATTTTATGAACAAAATCTTTCCTTGATTCGGCACTTTGAGCTTCACCATAGTTTAAGGCAGGCGAAGTACCGGAACGAACCATCTGTCCTTTCATGTGATTTCCAACAGGATTGTTGGGAAGAGAATTAGCCAGTTCGATAATTTTAACAGCAAATTTTATCAACCTTTCTTCTAAATCATACTTATTGTTCATAATAAAATCGCAATTACTATATAGCAAAAACTTCGATATTCGTTAATCGAAATTCATCATTCTTCATTTTTCAGTTTTTCTTATTTACCGCATTATAAATCTTCAACGAATTTGATAGAATTTTTGTGAACCCTTTTACATCATCGGCAGTCCAGGCTTTTACTGTTTCGCCATATTCGCCAAATGCTGAGTTCATTAAATCATGTTCCGATTCGATTCCAACCAGTTCAAAATGATAGGGCTTCAGTTTCACAATCACTTTTCCTGTAACATTTTCCTGTGTCGATTCGAGGAAAGTTTCGATATTCCGCATCACAGGTTCCTGGTACATTGCTTCGTGTAAAAACATGCCGTACCAATTACCCAGTTGCTCTTTCCAGTAACTCTGCCATTTGGTAAGTGTGTGTTTTTCGAGCAAATGGTGCGCTTTAATAATTATAAGTGGTGCGGCAGCTTCAAAACCAACCCTGCCTTTAATTCCGATAATTGTATCACCAACATGTGTGTCGCGGCCAATGGCATATTTCGAAGCTATTTCGTCTAAAGCCTGGATGGTTTTTGGCCCGTTTTCAAATGATTTCCCATCAATAGTTTTCAATTCGCCCGTCACAAAACCAAGTTCAATTACCTTTTCATCAGTAGCTTCCAATTGACTTGGATAAGCGTGGTTTGGCAAATTAGTTCCCGATTTAAGGGTTTCTTTTCCTCCAACGCTTGTTCCCCACAAACCCTGATTAACCGAATAATTCATTTTTGTGAAATCAGCTTCGTAGCCAAACTTTTTCAGATAATCGATTTCCTGTTGACGGCTCAACATTAAATCCCGGGTTGGTGTGATTATTTCGATTTCGGGTGCAAGAACCTGAAAAGTCAAGTCGAAGCGAATTTGATCGTTTCCAGCACCGGTACTGCCGTGCGCAATGTAACCTGCTCCAATTTCCTTGGCATAGTTTATTGTTGCAATTGCCTGAAAAGCGCGCTCCGAACTTACCGAAATCGGGTATGTATTATTGCGCAAAACATTCCCAAAAACCATGTAGCGGATACATTTTTCGTAATATTCGTTTGTAACGTCGAGTGTAACATGTTTTACCGCGCCCAATTTGTATGCCCTCGCTTCGATAGCTTTTAATTCTTCATCGGAAAATCCGCCAGTATTTGCAATGGCTGTATAAACCTCAAAACCTTTTTCTTCTTTTAAATATTTTACGCAAAACGAGGTATCCAAACCCCCGCTGAACGCCAAAACCAATTTTTTGTTCATGATATATTTTCTTGCAAAAAGCAATAATTACTCAGAATTCTATTTCAAAACAATGAATTAAAAATCCTTGAAATCACTTTTTTGTTGTTACTGTCTTTTTCTTCCTTGTTACTTTTTAAACTGATTTTTGCCGGATTCAGTTTTTTGATGATATCCATTAAACTCCGTTTTTTTATTGCGGGTTCGGCTCCTTTGGCGGTTTTTTCCCAGGCCGGGTCGTAAAGCATTCCGGTACACAAGCATTTCGAACGGCCAGTACGGGTTAAAATATCGTAGTTTACACAGCTTTTACAACCGTTCCAAAACTGGTCGTCCATCGTTAATTCCGAAAAAGTTACAGGACGGTAACCCAATTCGTGGTTAATTTTCATTACCGCCAAACCGGTTGTTAACCCAAATATTTTTGAATTGGGATATCTTTGACGCGACAAATTGAACGCTTTTCTTTTAATTTCCTTGGCAAGTCCAAATCCACGATATTCATCAACAACTATTAACCCTGAGTTGGCAACAAACCCTTTTTCCTGCCAGGCTTCGATGTAACAGAAACCGGCAAACTTATCACCGTCAAGCGCAATAATCGCTTTTCCCTCTGTCATTTTCCCTGAAAGATATTCAAATGTCCTTCTCGCAATACCCGTCCCCCGCTGCTTCGAAGCAACGTCAATGGCATCGTTAATGTCGTCAACATATTTTACATGTTCTTCGGTAGCAACCTCAATTTTAATATTTTTCAACTCTTTCATTAATCTTCTCAATTATAATTTGCCTTTTAAGTTTGGCATTATTGAAATCAGTGTATTTATTAAATCCAATTTCGAAATTCCTTCTTTTTGTATAATCAGAATCGTGTCGTCGCCGGCAATTGTTCCCAATATTTCCCACGAGTTTGCCCTGTCGATAACCGCCGCAATACTGCTTGCATAACCTGGCTGAGTGCGTAAAACAGCCAGATTTCCGGAAAACCGCAAATCCCGGAACCCATCGGCTAAAAAGTTAAACTGACTTTTTTCCTTTGCATTTGAATTAATTTCAACTTCCGGAAAAACATAAATATATCCCTTTACCGCATGAGGCACTTTTGCAATTTGCAGTTCTTTCAGGTCGCGTGACAAGGTAGCTTGTGTTAAATCAAAGCCTTTCAACTTTAATTCAACCAATAATTTGTCCTGGCTGTTTACATTTCCATTCCGAATTATTTTCATTATTTCCACTTGTCGTTGCGACCGTTTTTTCATTTTGTATATTTATACATTTTGGCTGCAAATTTATTCATTTATTTTAATATTGAATTAAAAGTTTGAGAATTATTGCAGGAATCATGAAATTTATAGAGGAAAAGGAAAAAGAAGACCTGTCTCAGACCACATCTGCTCAAAAAATATTTATCTGGTTCACTTCTTCATAAATGACGAAAATAAAACTGTTGAAATATTGGCTGTGATAAGCACAAGCAGAAACCCAAAAACCTGGGTTAAAAAACGGGTAAACACATGTAAAATAAAGCCTTGCATTTATAGAGAATTTCTTTTACTTGTGATTCCTGTAACGAAGCACAGCTCAAAACTTTAATATGGCTGTATGTAATACCCGTGTTTATCTATAATTTTTTTTAAGTAGTTTTTCTGGTATTTTTCAATTAAGCCTTTTGATAATATATCTGACCTCATAACAGGCTTGGAAAATTCATTTTCTGCTAGGATTTTATTTAAAACTTGGATTTTCCATTCTTCAAGAGTACTGTTTACGAACACTTCAAAATTAACATTGGACAATTCTTGAAGCTGTACAATCGGGTTGTAATATTCAATATTTATCTTTTCAAATAAAATTCTAAATTCTTTTTCATGAGAAAATACGTTATCCTTTTTGAATGAATCAGGCAATTCATGAGTCAGAATAATTCTTCCAACTTCATCATATGGAGATTTAATATTTAACTTATCGTATGTCACATTCTTAGTAGTTAATCGAAAGTCATTACACAAATTTTCCAAATGATAATTCTTGACAAAATTTATTAATGATTCTGCATCAAATCTTATCGCTATACCATCAAATTTGGAATATAGATTCCACATTGCAATCGATTCACTATTCGATTCAAAGAAACAACTACAAAATTTATTTTTCCTATAATTACTTAATTCGGTATAAATGTTCAGTATATCTCTTTCCTTTTGTTCGAATTCTGCAATAGGCATTGACGGGTTACGAATCTTAACATCAGTGTCGGCAATAAATCTATTGCCGTTTATATAACAATAATGATCCTTTGTAGCTGATTCCATTATATCCTCGAAATCATTAAGATTACTGAAATACAATTGCTTTGTTTGAACAAAACTTAAAAATTTGTACAAGTCGAGGAATTTCCACAAGTACTTTTCTTTTGGGTAGGCGATTTCTGAATTCATGTTTTTTTTTCAAAGTTAATACTATATATTATCCCATTGGAATTTATATTTCTGCCCTTTCAATCATTATTCCTGATTGTAATTTGGCAGAAAATACAATGGACAATCCAATCTAAATTAATATTGCAAATTATGTCCATAAAAGTCTTCTGTACTGCATATATTCATTGCAAATGTAATTTTATGCAATTCATTTTTCCATGCTACATTCTTTTCAGATTTATTTCTATTTTTGCACCGTCAAAAATTTATATATCATCATTTCGGGTTCGATGAGAAAGAGAATAAAACTTATTAATATAATAGATGGAGGAAAATGCGTTTGAACTTTTTTTTAAGGCAAACGCATTTTTTTTAATATAAAACTGAAATATGTTGAATTTTAAACAAGCAAAACTAACATTGGAAGACGGAACGGTTTTTACCGGAAAATCGTTTGGCGGTGAAAAATCTGTAGCCGGAGAAGTGGTTTTTTACACTGCAATGACGGGCTATCCTGAAAGTTTAACTGACCCTTCGTACACTGGGCAAATCTTGGTTTCGACTTACCCGATGATTGGAAATTACGGTGTGCCGTTTGACAAAAAAGAAAATGGGATTCACCGCTATTATGAATCACACAAACTTCACATTACCGGATTAATTGTTTCTGATTACTCATTTGAATTCAGCCATTGGAATGCCGAAAAAAGTTTGTCGGATTGGTTAAAAGAATCCGAAGTTCCGGGTATTTTTGGAATCGACACGCGAGCCTTAACAAAAATTTTACGTGAGAAAGGTTCGATGCTCGGAAAAATTGAATTTGAAGAAGAAGAGATTGAGTTTTACGACCCTAACAAGGAAAATTTAGTCGCCATTGCCAGCTGCAATGAAAAAGAAATTTACGGTGACGGTGAAAAAAGAGTGGTTTTAATTGATTGCGGTGTTAAGAACAACATTATCCGCTGTTTGCTCGACCGGAAAACAACAGTAATACGGGTACCCTGGGATTACGATTTTTCAGGCGAAGATTATGACGGCTTGTTTATTTCCAACGGCCCTGGTGACCCGGCCATGTGCGATGCCACGGTTAAAAACATAAAAATGGTAATCGATGCCGAAAAGCCAATAATGGGAATTTGTCTCGGAAACCAGTTGCTCGCACGCGCTGCCGGAGCTGAAACCTATAAATTGAAATATGGTCACCGCAGCCACAACCAACCCGTACTTTTGACCGGCACAAACAAATGTTATATCACTTCGCAAAACCACGGGTTTGCCGTTGCAACAGAAACACTTCCTAACGACTGGGAGCCACTGTTTACCAATGTGAACGACAATACTAACGAAGGAATCAGGCACAAAACCAAACCCTTCTTTTCAACTCAGTTCCACCCCGAAGCATCAAGCGGGCCAACTGATACGGAGTTTTTATTTGATGATTTTATTGACAGTATAAAGTAGGTGCCCCCTCCCAACCTCCCCCAAAAGGGGAGGAGTAAGAAGGGCAATTTAAATAATTGAAACAATGATTAAAACAGATATTAAAAAGGCAATAATATTAGGATCGGGAGCTCTGAAAATTGGTGAAGCCGGGGAGTTTGACTATTCGGGTTCACAGGCGTTAAAAGCTTTAAAAGAAGAAGGAGTTGAAACCATTCTCATCAACCCGAATATTGCAACAATTCAAACTTCGGTTGATATTGCCGATAAAATATACTTCCTCCCAATTACGCCATACTTTGTTGAAGAGGTTATAAAAAAGGAAAAGCCCCAAGGTATTTTGTTAGCGTTTGGCGGACAAACCGCATTGAATTGTGGCGTTGCTTTATTCGAATCAGGAGTACTCGAAAAATATAATCTGAAAGTTGTTGGAACACCGGTTCAATCGATTATCGAAACCGAAGACCGCGATTTCTTCTCTAAAATGTTGGCCGAAATAGATATTAAAACCCCAAAAAGTATTGCAGCCAAAACCATGGACGAAGCTTTTAATGCTGCTGAAATTGTTGGCTTCCCAATTATTATTCGGGCTGCTTACACACTCGGCGGACTGGGTTCGGGCTTTTGCGAAAACCAGGAAGAATTGAAGGTTCTGGCGCAGAAAGCATTTTCCTATTCGCCACAAATTCTTGTTGAAGAGTCGATTAAAGGCTGGAAAGAAGTCGAGTACGAAGTAGTACGCGACAAATATGACAATTGTATTACGGTATGTAACATGGAGAATTTCGACCCGCTCGGAATTCACACCGGCGAAAGTATTGTTGTTGCGCCATCGCAAACATTGTCAAACTCTGAATATCACAAACTCCGCGCAATTTCGATAAAAATTATTCGCCGTGTGGGTGTGGTTGGCGAATGTAACGTTCAGTTTGCACTCGACCCACATTCCGAAGATTACCGGGTTATTGAAGTTAATGCGCGTTTGTCGCGTTCATCGGCGCTGGCATCAAAAGCAACCGGTTACCCACTGGCATTTGTTGCTGCAAAACTTGGGCTGGGTTACGGTTTGCATGAACTTAAAAATTCGGTTACAAAAGTTACAACCGCCGCTTTTGAACCGGCACTCGATTATTGTGTTGTGAAAATTCCACGCTGGGATTTAACTAAATTCGTGGGTGTTTCGAAAAACCTTGGCAGCTCAATGAAAAGTGTAGGCGAAATTATGGCCATTGGTCGTAGTTTCGAAGAAGCTATTCAAAAAGGAATCCGAATGGTTGGAATTGGAATGCACGGATTTGTTGCCAATAAAGAGGAAATAAGTATTGAAGCTATTGACGAGGAGTTGAGCAATCCCACCGACCGCCGGATTTTTGCCATCACCGAAGCGTTCAATAAAAATTATACGATTGACGAAATTCACGACAAAACAAAAATCGACCGCTGGTTTTTACAAAAGCTGAAAAATATTGTCAACATAAAAGATGAACTGGAAAAAGCTGACACACTTGAATCACTACCAATCAACCTGCTAAAAATTTCGAAACAAGCCGGATTTTCTGATTTCCAGATTGCCCGACTCGTTTTAAAAAGTAAAAACAAAAATATTCATGCCGATTTAATTAAAGTCCGCGAGCACCGAAAAACACTCGGAATTACACCTTTTGTAAAACAAATTGACACTCTTGCAGGGGAATATCCGGCACAAACCAACTATTTGTATGTTACTTACAACGGTAGCGAACACGATATCGAATTTAACAACGACGACAAATCGGTGATTGTTTTGGGTTCGGGAGCTTACCGGATTGGAAGTTCTGTGGAATTCGACTGGTGTAGTGTAAATGCAGTGAGTACCATTCACAAAGAGGGTTACCGGTCTATTATGATTAACTACAACCCCGAAACCGTGAGTACCGATTACGATACCTGCGACAGGTTGTATTTCGATGAACTTACGTTTGAGCGTGTAATGGATATCATCGACCTTGAAAACCCGCATGGAGTTGTGGTTTCAATGGGTGGACAAATTCCGAACAACCTGGCTATGAAACTACACGGACAAAATGCGCCAATTCTTGGAACTTCGCCACTAAAAATTGACAATGCCGAAGATCGTGAAAAATTTTCATCGCTTTTAGATCGTTTAAAAGTTGACCAACCGCGTTGGGCGAGACTTTCCACTATCGAAGAAATTCACAAATTTGTTGAAATTGTTGGTTATCCACTGTTGATTCGTCCTTCGTATGTGTTATCTGGCGCTGCAATGAACGTGGTTTCAAATCCCGACCAGCTGGAACATTTCCTTGAAATGGCTTCAAATGTTTCAAAAGAACACCCGGTGGTGGTAAGTGAATTTATTGAGGAAGCCAAGGAAATAGAAATCGATGCAGTGGCCAACAAAGGCGAAATGATTGCTTACGCCATTTCTGAACACGTTGAATTTGCCGGAGTTCATTCGGGTGATGCAACAATTGTTTTCCCTCCTCAAAAATTATATATCGAAACCATACGCAGAATCAAAAAAATTGCACGCGAAATTGCAAAAGGACTTGAAATTACCGGTCCGTTTAACATGCAGTTTTTAGCGAAAGACAATGACATTAAAGTAATTGAATGTAACCTACGCGCTTCGCGAAGTTTCCCTTTTGTTTCGAAAGTGATGAAACTAAACCTGATTGAGATTGCGACAAAAGTAATGCTAGGGATTGACGTTCCTAAACCTGACAAATCGCTTTTCGAATTGGATTATGTGGGAGTAAAAGCGCCACAATTTTCCTTTGCCCGTTTACTCAACGCCGACCCTGTTTTGGGTGTTGACATGGCCTCAACAGGTGAAGTAGGCTGTATTGGCGAAAATTATTACGAAGCAATTTTAAAAGCAATGCTTTCTGTAGGATACAGAATTCCGGTAAAAAATGTACTGATTTCATCAGGACCTTCACGCGGAAAAGTTGAACTACTGAAAAGCGCTAAAATGTTGCGGGATCGTGGAATCAATATTTTTGCCACAGAAGGAACAAGCCGGTTTTTCAGTGATAACGGGGTTGAAAACACACACGTTTACTGGCCCGATGAAGCAGATCAATCGCCAAATACAATCGATTTGATAAAAGAAAAGAAAATTGATCTTGTAATAAATATTCCCAAAAACTATACTAACCGCGAACTTCAAAATGGATATCAGATTCGAAGGAGCTCAATCGATTACAATATTCCGCTGATTACAAATTCACGTGTTGCAAGTGCATTTATTTATGCCATTTGCAAATACGAAATTGAAGATATTTCGATAAAAAGTTGGGATGAGTATAATTAAAAAGCCTCTCCCCCACCTCTCCAGGGAGAGGAGCTAAGAAAAGCTTCGACTTTATAGTCGGAGCTTTTCTTTTTACAATTATTTTTATAGGCATTTTCGCTAAATAAAAAATATATCCCTTTTGGTTAAATACGAGAAGGGATTTTTTATGCTTATTGGTTCGTTTTTGAGTTATGTTTTGGACTCCATCAATTTTGAGGCTCAAAATTCAATTTTTTGGACATAAT
>JBGSMW010000058.1:0-16755 GCA_041739985.1 Draconibacterium sp.
ATCTGAGTCGGACTTTGTGTCGGAACTGATTGAACCAAAAAATGTACATGGTCTTTGTCTGTCCCTATTTCTAAAAAATATACTGAATAACGTTTTTCTATCTCTAAACAAACATTTTTCAAACTTTGATCTACTGCCTCAATGAAAACTACTCGGCGATACTTCGCGGGACAAACATAATGATACAACAAGACCGATACATTATGTAATTTGTGGATGTATGTACTTTCACGCATACACAAATTTACTAAATTTACGCTGCAAGCAGCGGGGAACTAACCCCAATGAGATTAGAATGTTTCTGAATACAGATTAGAAAACCTAAATATTTGATTGAAAAAAAAATAGTATTAGTTTTACGTTCTGAACAAATGAGTGTTATGTACAAAATGCCTTTATACGGAAAAGAGTGGAGCTGGCGCAACGTGAAAATGGAAGCGCGGGAACAACATATCGACTTGTGGTTATAAAAGCCGGGAGAAGGGGTTTATTGCGTATTTGCGATAAATCCCTTCTTCTGTTTTAGGAAAAATGAGAAAAGTATTGAGTTCAAAAAAAATAAATTAAAACATTAATTAATACCAAAAATCATGACAAGAATAAAGAAAATTTTTCTCGATGAATCGGAAATGCCAAAACAATGGTACAACTTAGCACCTGATCTGCCTTCGCCATTAAATCCGCCACTTGGCCCTGACGGCAACCCAATTGGCCCGGAAATGCTGGCGCCAGTTTTTCCCATGAATTTGATTGAGCAGGAAGTAAGCCAGGAACGCTGGATTGACATACCTGAACCTATCCGCGATATTTTAAAACAATGGAGACCAAGTCCGCTGATTCGCGCTTACGAATTGGAAGCTGCACTTGGTACACCTGCAAAAATTTACTATAAAAACGAAGGTGTTTCGCCCGCGGGAAGCCATAAACCAAATACTGCAGTTCCGCAAGCGTGGTACAACAAACAGTTCGGCATTAAAAAACTTACTACCGAAACAGGAGCCGGTCAATGGGGTTCAGCCCTTTCGTATGCCTGTGCCCAGATTGGTGGTATCGAATGTAAGGTTTTTATGGTCCGTGTTAGTTTCGACCAAAAACCTTTCCGTAAAATGATGATGGAAACCTGGGGTGGAAACTGTATTGCAAGCCCAAGTATGGAAACTCAAGCCGGAAGAAATATTCTAGCTGAATTTCCTGATACACCCGGAAGTTTGGGAATTGCCATTTCGGAAGCAGTTGAAGCTGCAGTTACCGATCCAACCGGTGGAACGCGTTATTCGCTGGGGTCAGTTTTAAATCATGTTATGTTGCACCAGACAATTATTGGCCTGGAAGCAAAAAAACAATTGGCAAAAGTGGGAATTAAAAACCCTGACATTGTAATTGGTTGTTGTGGTGGAGGAAGTAACTTTGCCGGCATTTCGTTTCCATTTATGTATGAAAAAATGCATGGCGCAAATATTCAGATCATTGGTGCTGAACCATTTAGTTGCCCCACTTTAACAAAAGCTCCTTTTATTTACGACAATGGCGATGTGGCTCAAATGACACCACTGCTCGCGATGTATAGTTTGGGGCATAACTTTGTACCGGCACCTATTCATGCCGGTGGTTTGCGCTACCACGGAATGGCGCCGCTTGTGAGCGCTGCCCTACGCGATGGATTAATGGAAGCACAGGCAATCCACCAAAGCGAATGTTTCGAAGCGGGTTTGTTGTTCTCAAAAACCGAAGGAATTATTCCTGCACCCGAAACAAATCATGCCATTGCTGCCACTATCCGCGAAGCTTTAAAAGCCAAGGAAGAAGGAAAAGAAAAAGTTATCCTTTTCAATTTTAGCGGTCATGGTTTGATGGATTTGGTAGGTTACAACAAATACATGCGCGGCGAATTACAGGATTATGAATATCCTGAAGCAGAAATTGCAAGAAATCTAAAAAAACTGGAAGGGTATCCGTTACCGAAATAGTCAAACAGCTACAAATCAGAATCGCCGGGACAACTTAGTTTCGGCGATTTTTTTTAAAAAAAAGAATAAATTAAATTATCTGAAATTGAAACTCTTAAATCTCTCAAACAACCATTTATATCTTGTAAAGAATGTCTTCTATTTTGAATTTGAACAGCAATTTCATTTGCTGTTTCATCATCAAAATATTCCCCTGAAATCGTACACTTCTCAATCCTCCCCTTTTCAACAAACATTTCAATTTTCAATACCTTCCCATCTATTTCCACCTCATTTTTAAACGAATATTTCGGTGAATAACCCCAATTCCATTCCCATGTTATAAATTTTTCAGTCCTGAGTTTTTCAATATTCTGAATGTCGGTTTTGGTCAGTTCATAAATTGAATTTTCAGTTTTTTCAAGTTGAACATTGAGCATAAACTGAATAAATTCAGCAGTTGACATTTCGGATTTCAGGAATTGGGAAATATTTGCCACCAGACTGCGGTTTGATTGAACAGCTTTACTTTCATACTTTCCGGGAACAACTTTAATTGCCTGCCCGAGATTTTCCAAATCTGAATTAAAAAGCAAAGTTCCGTGGTGCAAAACCCTGTTTTTATAAACGTGTTCGGCGTTGCCCGAGATTTTCAGCCCGCTAATTAACAAATCATTCCGGCCCGAAGTAGTTGCAGTAATTCCCAGTTTTGCCAGTGCTTCAACAACCGGCGCAGTAAACTGCTTAAATGAAATTTCAGCCGGGCTTTTCACGTTTTTAATAAAAGAGAAATTCACATTTCCGGCATCATGAAAAACAGTGCCTCCTCCCGAAATACGACGGGCAACTTTTATATTGTTTTCGCGCACAAACCGGTAATTAATTTCTGCCGGCAAATTCTGATGTTTTCCAACCACGACAGTATTTTCGCTTTGCCAGAGCATAAAAATATCGTCGTCAAAATTCTTTAAAAGATATTCTTCGGCGGCGAGACAGAAAAAAGGATCGGTATTTTTCAGGGAGATGCAGCGCATACAATCAATTTTATAACATGCGATTTACAAAATAAATTTCAAAAAGTACAATTACCCGGGTTATTCAAGTGTAAGCGATAATCCAAAAACGAAACTTTTGAATTGTAGCAAAATGAAAATAAAATTCTTCAAAATTATATTGTACAACATATAAATTTTTATTGTTAAAATCAATATTTCAATTTCATTTGCGAATCTCAAAATACAAAATATGATGAAGACTAAATTGACATTCCTTGTACTTTCCTTAGTACTGTTTTCAAAGCTTTTTTCACAGGAAGCCCCAAAAATCAAGTTTGAAAAAATTTCGGATGCAGAGTTGAAAATGGTTGTTTATGAACCAGACACAGCCGCGGAAGCTGTAATTCTCTATGACGAAGGTAGTACGGAAATTAGATATGACGTTTCCGAAGATGAGTTCAAATTATACTATTCGCGTTTTGTGAGGTTAAAAATTCTGAAACAAAATGGCACAAACTGGGGCAATTTCAGGATTCCAGTCTATTCAAATGGCCTGAACAAAGAAGACATTCAAAATATAAAAGGTGCAACCTTTAATCTTGAAAATGGAAAAACTGTGGAAACCAGTTTAAAAAAGGAATCAATTTCAAAAGAACGTGAAAATAAATATTATGAAATGGCCCGAATTGCATTTCCTTCAGTTAAGGTTGGGTCTGTTATTGATTTGAAATACGAAATCAATTCCACTCTTTTGTGGAATCTTCAGGAGTGGAAGTTTCAATATAGTATCCCGGTTAAATGGAGTCAGTATAAAGTTACTTATCCTGAATATTTTTACTACAACCATTCATCGCTCGGATATCATCCCATGCTTCCCCTGCGTAAAGAAACTAAAAGTGACGATATAAATTTTACTACAACAACCCGGTCGTCTGCAGGTGGTTTTAGTCCGGTTCAAAGCAATTTTGAGCACAACAAAATAACATATACTGCAAACATATTTAATTACGCTGCAACGGAAGTACCGGCAATTGATGAAGAGCCGTATTTAACTACCATCGAAAATTATACTACAAAAATAAAATTTGAACTTGCAAGTGTAGATTTTTCCAAAATAGGCGGGAAATATAAGAATTACACAAACTCATGGAAAGAGGTTGTAAATCAATTAATCGATGACGAAGATTTTGGCGGGATGATAAGAAGTACACGACAGGTAAGCGAAACTGTTGAATTACAAACAAAAAATATTGATGATAAAAAACTAAAACTCGAAACTATTTACGGCTATATTCAAAAAAATATAAAATGGGATGAAAATCTGACTTTATGGCCATCAAAATCTTTGAAAAAGATTCTTTCTGACAAAACGGGTAATTCAGCAGACATTAATATGTTGTTGAATGCAATGCTGATTGAGGCTGGGATTGAATCGAATCCCGTAATTTTAAGTACAAGAAATCATGGAATTATTAACCCCGCGCATGCTTCACTTACTGAATGCAATTATGTGATAGTTAGGGCAGTAATTGATACAAAGCCAATCCTTCTTGATGCTACTGAACCTAATCTTTCACTGGGATTACTACCTCATCGCTGTTTAAACGGCGAAGGTACGTTGGTTAAAAAAGATGAAGCCGGAAATATTGCGTTGGAAAATCCTGTAAGTGAAAAAAGAACAATGGCATCCCTTGAATATAAAAATGGTTCCTTTTCAGGATCGCTTATAACAAAACGTTCAGCAAATGCTGCATACAATTTCAGGGAGGTAGTAAAGGAAAGTGGCGGTGAAACGGAATATTTCGAAAAATTAAAAAATAAATCAACCGGGTTGAAATATGATGCGGTTTCAGTAGAAGATTTAGACAGCATAAATAAGGGTGTTTTAACAAAATACTCGGTATCAATTCCCGGAGATGGAGAAGAGGTTGCAGATTTCCTGTATGTTAATCCAATTATTGAAGGTAAACTTGATGAAAATCCTTTTACCGCGCCAAAACGCGAATATCCGGTAGATTTTGGAAACATTTTTAATGAATCATATCAAATTTCAATAACAATTCCTGAAGGATATATGGTTGAAGAAATCCCGCAAAGTTTGACTCTGGTACTCGACGATAAAAGCATTAGGTTCATTTGTCAAACTGGCCAGATTGGAAATTCAGTGATGCTTAATTACAAACTAAGTGTTGATAAGCCAGTTTTTTTACCTGCAGAATACGAAAGCCTAAAGAATATATACGACCGGATGATATTAAAACAATCGGAACAAATTGTTTTCAAGAAAATATAAAAACATGAAATCAATATTCCTTCTGATTTTTGTATCTGTTATTTTCATTTCCAGTGCCAGGGATAAAAAAGAATCTATATATCCTGCATTCACAATTTCTGAAAAACTTAAAAAGGATGCCAACGCGGTGTGCCGCGAATACACACACGAATTTGAATTAAAAGATTACGGAAAAGCAACCGAACGGGTAAAAATGGTTGTTACAATACTAAATGAAAAGGGGGAGCAATTTGGAAATCTGCTGGTTTTTTATGATAATCTGGTAAAAGTCACAAGTATTTCAGGAAAAAGTTACGATGCCCTCGGATTTCAGGACGATAAATTAAAAAACTCGTCAATCAACGATGTAAATATTACCACAGCAGGATCACTTTATGATGGTTACAGAATGAAGGTTGCACATTTTGAAACCGATACTTATCCATATACAATTGAATATCAATACGAAATTGAACACAATGGATTGTTGGCTTATCCGAATTGGAAACCTGTTTCAGACTTTCGCTATGCAATTGAAAAATCAACGTTTGTGGTTTCATGGCCCGAAGGAATGGAAATCCGTATAAAGGAATTGAACTTACCTTACAATTGCCTGACTTCGAAAAAAGAAAACGGAAAAAATATTTCGGAATGGAAACTCGACACTTTATCTGCCATCCGCGAAGAACCTTATTCTCCTGAAATTTACACATTTACGCCACAGGTTTTAATTGCTCCCACCCAATTTACTTACGACGGTTTTCCGGGGAAAATGACAACCTGGAATGAATTTGGAACCTGGATCTGGAAATTGAACGAAGGTCGCGATCAACTTCCACTGCAACGGCAGACAGAAATCAGAAATCTGGTTGGTGAATTCAGCGATACTGTCAGTGTTGTAAAGCAGCTGTATGAATATATGCAAAAACGTACAAGATATGTTGGCATTCAGTTGGGAATAGGTGGTTTTCAACCTTTTCCGGCCGAAACTGTCGATCGGCTTGGCTATGGCGATTGTAAAGCATTATCAAACTATATGAGGGCAATTTTAAACTGTGTTGGAATTCCATCGGTTTATACAATTGCCGGTGTTGCCAGCAATCCAGGTATTCTATACACTGAGTTTCCTTCCATAAATCAAAATAATCATGCGGTGGTTTGTGTCCCGGTAAATAAAGATACACTCTGGCTCGAATGTACAAGCCAAACCCAACCTTTCGGATATTTTAGCGAACCGAGTGCAAACCGAACAGTTTTACTCATTACCGAAAATGGCGGAATACTTACTAAAACACCAAAATTAAATGCCCAACAAAACCAGCAACTGCGAAGTGCCGAAATAAATATAGCTCCGGATGGCAGTATGAAAGGATCGGTTAATACTTATTATTCAGGTTATCAATATGATTTTGTTGCCCCTGTAATAACCGAAAGTTACAAGGAACAGGAAAAGGAGCTTCTGGATGACATGGCTTTGCCAGGATTAAAAATAAATGGAATTACGTATTCGGAAGATAAAGATATTTTGCCGTCTGCCAGTGAAATATTTTCAATAAACTCGGATTTATTTGCTACGAAAACCGGCACCCGTTTATTTATTCCACTAAATGTTTTTAATAAAAGAAATAACGCACCACAAAAAACTGAAAACCGGCAATTACCTGTTGTTCAGGATTTTTCTTATTATGATAAAGACTCCCTCACCTTTTTATTACCTGATGGTTATCAAACCGAAACTCTGCCTAAAGGAAAAACAATAAAGACCGGGTTCGGTGATTATATTTCCAACATAAACCAAACTGATAATACGATAACCTATACACGTGAAATTACAATAAACAAAGGCGAATGGCCAAAAGAAAAATATGCCGAATTTGTTGAATTCTTTTCAAAAATTGTAGAGTTTGATAAAGCAAAACTGGTAATGAAACAAATACCGTAACTTAATGGATAATAGCTATCTGGATTTTTTTATTTCAGTTTTTTTAAAATATTATAATCAAAATTCTTCAACAGATATTCCTCGGCAGCGAGACAGAAGTACGGGTCGCTATTTTTTCCAAATGTCGCAATTGTAGATTTTATCCCTTAGCAAGTTATTTACTTTTTAAGCTGTTTTGAACTTTCAGACGGGTAAAAAATCTATCCACTTACTTACTGAAGTAATTGGAATCACTAACCATCGCGTAACAATTAAAACTTTTTTTTAACTGGTATTTCTCAGTTTTCATGCTTATTTTTGGTTTTTGAATTCAGATTTAAATTATGGCTAAGTTTTTCATATTACTGTTTTTACTTTTTTCAATTCTTTTTTCAAATTCCCAAAACATTTTTGATGAGTATCAGCACTTGTTTTCTACACCTCGTAATTATGTAGTTTATCAAACCGATTCAGAAATGATTATCGACGGAAAGGCTGATGAAACTTCGTGGCAAAAGGCTGTCTGGTCCGATTATTTTCAGGATATTGAAGGTGACAGGAAACCGGTTCCAACCTGGCAAACCCGTTTTAAAATGCTTTGGGATGAGAAGAATTTATATATTCTGGCAGAATTGGAAGAGCCAAATGTTTGGGCGTACTACACCACCCGCGATCAGATTGTTTTTCATGAAAACGATTTTGAAATTTTTATGGACCCGGACTGCGACACACACAACTATTTTGAATTTGAACTGAACGCCCAAAATACATTGTTTGACTTGTTTATGCCGAAACCCTACAGAAATGGGGGGAAGTATGATATTGGCTGGAATGCAACAGGCTTTGAAAGTGCTGTTTTTATTGATGGTACAATAAACAACCCAACGGATACGGATAAAAAATGGACGGTTGAAATGGCAATACCTTTTTCTTCTTTAAAAGTTGCAGGTGAATACAGCATTCCAAAAAATGGTGACAACTGGAAAATCAATTTTTCCAGGGTGCAGTGGCAAACTGAAATTGTTGACGGAAAATACACGAAAGTTAAAGACCCAAAAACAAACCGCTTTTTACCTGAAGACAATTGGGTTTGGAGTGAACAAGGCGTGGTAAATATGCATTTTCCTGAACGTTGGGGAATTGCACATTTCTCAGCCAATCCTTCCGGCAACAGAGAAACTGTTTTTGTTTATCCCGATGAAGAAATCTTTGGGAAATACCTTTGGTTGATATATTACAAACAACATAACTTTAAACAGGAAAATAGCGTTTTTGCGACTTCGCTTTCCGAACTTGGACTGAGTGAAAAAATTAAAACAGAATCAGGAGAAACAGTTTTTCTTCGGATTGATAAAAACAATAGAGGATTCAACGCATTTTTGGAGAATAGTAATGGTTTGAAACTATCAATCAACCAGGATGGGTTGTTTCAGAAAACAGTAAAATAAATCAGAAAATGAATAAAAGAGAATTTTTAAAATCAGCAGTTTTGGCAGGCGCAGGTGTTGCCATCCTGAAAACTTCAGTTGGAAAAACAGTAAAAGAAAACAACAAACCACAATCACTGAAACATTGGGTTTGGGAAAATCCTGACCAAAAGGAAACGAATGAAATGATGCAAAAGAAATACAAAGGCTTTTATTCAGCAGGTATTAGCGGAATGTTTTTTGAAAGCGACAGCGAACGCCACTATAAAGCAGCAAAAAATGCCGGGTTGGAAGCCCACCGCTGGATGTGGATAATGAACCGGGGCGAAAAAGAGTTGCTCGAAAACCATCCTGAATGGTACGCGGTTAGCCGCGATGGCAAATCTTGTGCAACAAACCCACCCTATGTAAATTATTACAGATGGCTTTGCCCTTCAAAACCAGAGGTACTTGATTATCTGAAAAAACAGGTCGAAACCGTTGTCCAAAAAGATTATATCGATGGAATTCACCTGGATTATATCAGGTTTTGCGATGTGATCTTGCCTGTCAATTTATGGAAAAATTATAAAATCGAACAAACCAGGGAACTCCCGGAATACGATTTTTGTTATTGCGAAACCTGCAGAAATGCTTATAAGGAAAAAACAGGTATCGATCCGCTTGACATGGAATTCCCCGACCAAAGTCCATCCTGGCGGAAATTTCGTTACGAACGTATAAATAATGTTGTGAACAGTTTGGCAGAAGTTGCCCGTAACAACAAAAAACCTATAACCGCAGCGGTTTTCCCAACGCCCGAAATTGCACGCAGGATTGTTCGGCAGGACTGGACCAACTGGAACCTCGATGGCGTTTGCCCAATGATTTATCACGGTTTTTACCGAGAACAAACAAGTTGGATTGGCGATGCTGTTGAAGAAGGAATTCATTTCCTCTGTGGTAAATTTCCACTTTATGCAGGGGTTTTCCTCCCCGATTTTAAATCAATGAATGATTTGGAAGAAGGAATAAAAGTGGCGATTGAAAATGGGGCTTCAGGTATTTCATTGTTTGGTAAAGTTGATGAAAAGGTGCTTGAAGTGTTGCGGAAATTCAAAAGCTAAATACTTCTGATTGAACATTATAAAGTTAATTTATTCCAAAGGGAATTAAATTTCAATTAAATATAACATTGTAAATGCGTGATTTGCAAAGTTATATAAAGCTATGTTTATCTTTGCACCGAAAACATAAATAGAAAATGTTCAGAATTATAACCCACAACAAAAACAGAAAATCATGAAAAAGAAGAAAAACATAGCTATAGTTGCACACGACAACCGCAAAAAAGATATTATTGAATGGGCCGAGTATAACTGGCTTGAACTCATTCAGCACGATTTAATATGCACCGGAACCACCGGAAAACTTATTGAAGAAACATTAACTGAAAAATGCCGCGAGAACAACACAGTTCCACCTACAGTTTCACGCTTAAAATCGGGGCCGTTGGGCGGCGATCAGCAGTTGGGTGCATTGATTGTTGAAGGAGCAGTGGATATTCTTATTTTCTTTTGGGATCCTATGCAGCCACAACCTCATGATGTTGATGTGAAAGCACTGCTCAGGATTACGGTTTTGTACAATATCCCAACGGCATCAAACCGTTCAACTGCCGATTTCCTTGTTTCGTCGCACTTGTTTCACGAGAGTTATCAGCCGGTATTAAAAGATTACAGCGGCTACATAAAACGGGATGTTGATATAAATTAAGCCGGTCTTGTATATGTTTCAGGAGTTCTGGTTAAACTTTGCCTTTGATCTTCAGTCCAAAGTACTCCTTAATTTATCTCAATGATAGAAACCATCGCAATTATCGGCTTTGTTCAATCGCTGTTTGGAATCGTTATTTTTATTACCAAACGGCCGAAACATCTCAGTTTTACATTTTTAACCATTTGGCTTGCTGTAATTGCGGTTTTCCAGGGGGCGGGTTTACTCCCGTTTGAGGTTGTTGATTATTTTAAACCCGGTATTATGCCAATTCTTTTTTTATTTGGCCCGTTACTTTATTTATATGTAAGCTCACTCTCAATCGAAAATTTCAGTTTGAAAAAGAGTCAGCTGTTTCATTTAGTGCCAATGATAGCAGTGGCTGTGCATCGTTCAACAATTGATGTTGTACCAGTTTCCAGCTCGTGGAATCTGGCTGAAAATCCTTCATCCATTTATAACAAGATATACTATTCATTATTAATAGTTTCGTTGTTTGTATATTGGATTTTTAGTTTGAAACTGATTTTGAAACACCGCAAAAAAATTCCCTTTCAGTTTTCAAATTACACAACAAAAAATTCGTTGAGTTGGCTGACATTTGTTTTGTCACTTTTCCTCGTATTATTTCTAATCGATTTTGTTGGTACGTTTTTGATAAGAGTGCTGGAGCTGAATGTTGCCAAAATTTCATTTCTTTCCCTGAACCTTACCCTGTTTACTTTTATCATGATTTTTTTCGGCATCAATCAATCGTCAATTTACAAGACGCGGAAAACAGCAGGTGGAGATATTGAAATTCCGGATATTCCGGAGAATAATGAATCGAAACCGGCACGTTCTGTATTAAATGATATACAAATTGAAGAACTCACAAACACAATACTTCAATACCTGAAAACACAAAAACCCTATCTTAATCCCGATTTCAGTTTACAAATGATGGCTGACGATCTGAATATTTCAAGGCATAAATTATCCGAAACAATTAACAGCGGTCAAAAAAAGAACTTCTATAAATTAATTAACGAATTCAGGGTGCAGGAAGTTAAGGAAATGCTGTTAAACCCTGTATTCAGCCACTATTCGGTTTTGGGAGTTGGCCTAGAGTGTGGCTTTAATTCAAAATCATCATTTAACCGGATTTTCAAGGAAGAAACAGGTTATACTCCGTCTGAATTTAAAAGAACTGTTTGATTGGTTCCAACTTATCAATTGAGTCGATTATTAAAATAAAACACGTAGTTTTAATTTTATAATCGTTCGAATTATTGCGTAACTTGACTTTTCAAAACTAATAAAACCAATAAAACATGAAATTGACAAAATTGAACAGCTGTATACCTTCAACTCAGTTCTCAAAAAAACAGTTACTAAATTCAGTTTATTTGATTTTACTTTTCCTTTTTTCATCGTGTGCTCAAAAATCAAATTTTGTTCAACCCGAATTGGGAATCAGATTGGTTCAACTTTTGGAAAAAAATGGATTTCAATTTAAAGATTTAAACAAAAACGGGAAACTGGATAAATATGAAGACTGGCGGTTAAGCGCAGATGAAAGGGCGAACGATTTGGCTGGGCAAATGAACCTCGAAGAAAAAGTTGGATTTATGCTGATCAGCACGATTAACATGGGAAGTAAAGACACAGCAATTTCCCGCGGGCCACTTGGCAGAATGAGTGAAGTTACAAGTGACCTAAACGAACAGGATGTAATAATGGATCGCAATTTTTTTACACGCCAGCCACTGCCACAACCGGTTCTGAATGTTTCGGGTACAACAAAAGGGGTAAACGAAAGACATCTCCGCCATTTTATTTTGAGGGCAAATACAGATGCCAAAACCATTTGTGAATGGTCGAACAATTTACAGACGCTTGCCGAATCTACACGTTTGGGAATTCCGGTTTTGGTAACTTCAAATCCCAGGAACCATATTACAATCGATAATTCCACAGGACTTGGTCTTGGGGAAACAGGCTTTTCAAAATGGCCAGGAGAACTGGGACTGGCTGCGATGCGCGATTTCCCGCTGACCCGCGAATTTGCTGAAATTGCTGCGCGCGAATGGGTGGCAGTTGGTATCCGAAAAGGTTATATGTACATGGCCGATCTGGCAACCGAGCCACGCTGGGGACGCACCGAAGGTACATTTGGCGAAGATGCTGATTTGGCTGCAAACATGATTCGTGAAATCGTATTAGGCTTTCAGGGTGAAAAACTTGGACCACATTCTGTTGCCCTTACAACAAAACATTTTCCGGGAGGCGGACCACAAACCGATGGACAGGATGCACATTTCGATTGGGGAAAAGACCAGGAATATCCCGGCGGAATGTTCGACTACCACCTAAAACCATTCACTGCTGCCATTGAAGCTGGAACTTCGGCAATAATGCCCTATTACGCGAAACCTGTTAATACCGAATTTGAAGAAGTTGGTTTTGCTTATAATAAAGGAATTATTACAGATTTGCTTCGTGGTAAAATGGGTTTTAAAGGGATCATAAATTCTGATACCGGACCTATTTTTATGATGCCCTGGGGAGTTGAAAATCTTTCCATATCAGAACGTTATAAAAAAGCATTAGATGCCGGAGTTGATATTTTTTCGGGTGTTGCCGATCCTTCTTTTTTATTGGAAACTGTAAAAAGCGGGTTAGTTTCGGAAGAACGCATCAATGAGTCAGTTATTCGCTTATTAAAGGAAGATTTTGAACTGGGGATTTTTGAAAATCCTTATGTTGATGTTGAAGCTGCACAATCAGTTGTAGGAAACTCCGAATTTCAGGAACGGGCAAATCTCGCATTTCGAAAATCAGTTGTTTTGCTGCGGAACGATAAATCGTTGCTCCCGTTAAAACCAAAAACCAAGGTTTATTTTGAAAAATACATGGTTTCACGCGGTGGTTCCGAAAATCCGCAGACAGTTATTGTTCCTGAAATAAATAATTGGGATGTTGAATTTGTAAACTCCCCGGCTGATGCTGATGTTGCAATTCTCTGGCTGATTCCCAAAACTGGTGGATTGTTTGGTTCAAGCGGCGCCGAAATTAAAATTGAACTGTCAGAAAATAATATCGATATCGAACATGTTAATAAAATAAAGTCGATGAAGCCAACAATAATTGCCATTAATTTCAGCAATCCGTGGGTAATCAGTGAAATCGATGATAACAACGCAAACACCATTTTGGCAACATTTGGAACCACAACCGATGCGTTGCTTGATGTTGTTACGGGGAAATTCAACCCAACCGGGAAAATGCCGTTTTCAATTCCGGCTTCGCGTGAAGCAGTGCTTAAAAACAAAGCCGATGTTCCCGGTTACCTTGAACCGGAGGGTTACGCAGTATTTAAATTTGATGATGGAATTGGATACTGATTCAAATTTATTTGAAAAAAAAGTCCCAATCTATGCAAAAAAGGAATCAAATGAACGGTTGGGGCGATTGCTTATATTATCCGCAATACTTTTAAAACCGCATAATTAAAATTTAATGGGTTATAGAACCCGTTGAAAATTGATGATCCCCTGGTGAGACCAGGGGATTTTCATTTTTCCATAATTGTTTGAATTTATAACCAGCACAACTTCGATTTCAGCTTATAAACTAAAAATCACAAGCTTTGAGAAATTGAATACAGAAACTTATTTCCACAGATTGAATTGTGAAACTTTATCCTTTCGGAACCAACGTAATCACCGGAATTATCATTTCTTCCATAGAAATACCACCGTGCTGGAAAGTATCTTTGTAATAATTGGCGTAGTAATTATAATTGTTGGGATACGCCAGAAAATCATCTGAATTGGCAAAAATGTAACTTGTACTCACATTTCGCGAAGGCAAAAATGCTTTTCGCGGATCGCGCACCTCAAAAATCTGTTTCGATTTATAATTCAGGTTTTTGCCTAATTTGTAACGTAGGTTTGTATTTGTTTCGCGATCGCCAATAACTTTTATTGCATTGTTTACGCGAATTGATCCGTGGTCGGTAGTTACTACAACTTTGACATTGTTTTCCGATAATCCTTTTAATAGCGAAAGTAACGGTGAGTTGTTGAACCAGCTCAAAGTCAGCGAGCGGTAAGCTTTTTCGTCGCTTGCAAGCTCCTTTATCATGTCCATTTCGGTGCGGGCATGCGATATCATGTCAACAAAATTAAAAACCATAACTGACAAGTCGCTTTCCAAAATGCTGCTCAGGTTGTCCGAAATTCGGCGTTCCATGCGCATCCCTGACACTTTGTCGAAATAAAGTTTTTCTTTTCTTCCGAGGCGGGCCATTTGTTTCCGCAGCAATTGTTCTTCAAAACGGTTTTTGTTTCCTTCGTTATCATCATCATCCCAATACTCAGGATACAGTTTTTCAATTTCAGAAGGCATTAAACCGGCAAACATGGCGTTACGCGCATACATTGTTGCTGTGGGCAATATTCCGTAATACAAATCTTCTGATTCGGTTCGGAAATAACCATCGAAAACCTTGTTGATTGTGCGCCACTGGTCGAAACGAAGGTTGTCGATAACCAGCACAAAAACCTTTTTGCCGTCATCGAGCAAAGGAAAGATTTTGTGTTTAAAAATGTCGGGTGATAAAAGTGGCCTGTCTCCAATTTTTTGCTGAAACCAATCAAGATAATTGTCTTTAATGAACTTGAAAAATGCATTGTTGGCATCTTCTTTTTGCATGGCAAGTATTTCGTCCATCCCCGAGTCTTCCGACTGGCTAAGCTCAATCTCCCAGTGCACAAGTTTTTTATAAATGTCAATCCATTCGGTATAATTCAGCCTGTCGTTGAGTTGCATTCCAATCTTACCAAACTGCATCTGGTAGGCTGAAGTAGTTTGCTGGGTAACCAACCTTTTCTGGTCAATATTCTTTTTTAACGTGAGTAGTATTTGTTTCGGATTAACAGGTTTTATAAGGTAATCGGCAATTTTCGAACCTACTGCCTCATCCATAATATTCTCTTCTTCGCTTTTTGTGATCATCACAACAGGAACAATTGGCGAAAGCGTTTTTATTTGTGTCAGAGTTTCCAGTCCTGTCATTCCTGGCATATTTTCATCTAAAAAAATAATATCGTAGTAATTGTCTTTTACTTTTTCGACTGCATCCAAACCATTATTGGCAGTTTCAACTTCATATCCTTTACTTTCAAGAAAAATAATGTGGGCACGCAATAAGTCAATTTCATCGTCGGTCCAGAGTATCCGTGGTTTATTCATACATTTCAATTTAACTGTTGTAAAGATTAAAACAATAATAGTGCCGTTATAGTGTATGTTTAACTTACTTTAACGGGAAGGGGGAGTTCAGAGTTTAAAGTTTAAAGTTTAAAGTTCAGAGTTTAGAGACAGATTATTTGGACTAATAACAGCAGATTTGATTCTCCGAGTGCGGAATTTTGTACTCTGAACCCGGATACAACTTTTTGAAGTCGGGCTTCGTAATTTCATCAAAACTGATGCTTGAGAGTGTGAAAGAAACTATTTAATTGCAGAATATTTGTAACCTTTTTGCTGCGAACCAACTCAAAGTGAAAATTTAAAAAATAAAATTATGAGAGCTGAAGATTATTTTATGCTGTTCACTTTCCTTCTTTTGGTAACAGTATTTCTGAGTTGGTATGTTTATTTAAAAACCCGTAACAAGGAACGTATGGCGTTAATAGAAAGAGACAAAGATGTTTCGGAGCTTTATGCCCGAAGAAAAACAGGTTCGGGTTTTCAATTTCCATGGCTGAAAGTTGGAATTATCACAACCGGATTTTCAATCGGTTGGCTTGTTGCAATTCTTGTTCAGGAGCTGATTAACAGCCAGTCAGGAAATCATTCGGTTAATTCGGGAGCTGTAATTATGGGTATCATTTTCCTTTTTACTTCTGCCTCAATTCTTGTTGCCTATTTTGCTGACAAGCCTAAAAACAAAGAGTAGCTGATGGACGACCTTTACATTAAAAAGGTTCTCGACGGACAAACCGAAGAATTCAGGTACTTTATCAAACAGTACAAGGACCTGGCTTTTTCGGTTGCTTTTTCTGTGGTAAAAAATGAATTTACCGCTGCAGAAGTAGTACAGGAATCATTTGTAAAAGCGTATGAAAATCTTAAATCGTTTAAAGGCGAATCGAAATTCAGCACGTGGCTGTACCGTATTGTTATCAACGAATCGTTTAAAATTATATGGAAGGAAAAGAGAAATATTTTGAAATCCGGAATTGATGTGGAAACAGATTTCCGGGAAAATCCGGCAATTTTTGATGCATTAAAGGAAACGGAACAAAAGTATTAACCTGAGTTCGATTCTTAATCACATAAAAATAAGTGGATTAGTTTAAAACTAATTGTTATAAAATTTGGCAAAAAACATGGATTTTGCTAATTTAACAGTCTGACAAACAATTATTTAGAAGCAAAACCCATGAAT
>JBGSMW010000014.1:0-2243 GCA_041739985.1 Draconibacterium sp.
TGATGAACTTTCTATTCAAACAAGCGGAAACAGGGAGTATTCAGTTGAACTAATAACAATAACTGGTAATACAATTTATCAATCAAAAACAGAGGGTAATTTTCACAGGATAAATCTCAGGGAATTAAGTAGTGGTATCTATTTCGTGCGGATGAAATCGGACAACATTGTATCCGTTCGAAAAGTGATTAAACAGTAAGTAGAGAAAATGAGAAAATAACTTTTTTGACTTTTTACATTATCGGGATTAAACTGAAATGCAAAATACAGGAATACGAATAAAGGGTTGAAGTTTTCTTTAAAAAATCTAATCCCCCTGCTCTTCCAACCACTTCCCGACTCGATCGTGTTCAGCCTGGTATTTGGCTTCCACATCTTTTACAATTTTCTGAAAACGGGGTTCATCGCGAAGACTGTTGAAAAGAGGATCATATTTAATCAAATTAACCCACCACAAAGGAAAAGACTTCTTGTCATTGAACTTTTCCAAATACTGATATGCTTTCTTTTTGTCTCCTCCGAAGGCATAAACCGCAGCTATGTCATAATAAGCAGTTCTGATAGATTCCAACCTACCCGCTTTGATTAAATTAATATCATTTTCAATTTGTTGATTAAAGTAATATTCTGCTTCCTTTTGTTTGCCACCTACCCATAAGCCATAACCAATGCGATGTGCATCAGGAATTGGATTAACATTATTTTTTTTAACCCATTCCATAGCAATTAATGCATTATTATAACTTTCTTTATCATGACCGGAAAGAATGCTAATCAGCAAATTACCCCGCCAAAGAGGATAACCCCAAAGCGGATTTCTTTGCCCAGTATTATTACCATCAATAAAAGCTTCTTCATAATTTCCAATTGCATACAACAGCCAGAATTTACTATCCAAATAAGCAGAAGTATCATTGGTTAATTTAAATCTATCTTCAAAACACTGTTTAGCCTGGTCAATGAAACCGGCATTCTGAAAGACTTCTCCCAATAAACCTTTGAGGAGTGGCAGTTCAGGTCCACGGTTACGCATGATTGCTTCACTTATATTACTGATCGAGCCCACATAATCATTGTAATAATCATGCAACGTAGCACCTATATTCCAATAGGCCAGCCAGTCGTTTGGATTTAATTTTTGAGCTTTGTAATACTCTTTCATAGCCAGATCCGTTCTGCCGGTTACCCCATAATAATCTCCTTTTGTCATTATTGCTTCTGCCAATTGTGGATCGAGTGAAAGTGCTTTATTCGCCAGAAAAAACATTGAATCAAGATAATTATCAGATTTCATTCCACTTGTCATATACATTGCATAATATGATACTGCCAGCCCTGAGTAAGCAAGCGCAAATATTGAGTCTAATTCCAATGCTTTTAAAAAAAACTTTTGAGCTTTTTCAGCAGTTTTAAAGTCACCAACTACATCAACCCACATTTTAGTAAGTTGCTCATTCCCTCTCTGGTAAAAATCATAAGCCGTCAGGTTTATTGTTGGTATTTTTCGGATGAGTTGCTTTTCTTCAGGGGTAATTACAGCTTGTAATTCGCTGGCCACTTTTTCAGCCACTTCGCTTTGTATTTCAAAAATATCTTGCCAACTCCTGTCGTAATTATGCGACCAGACATGGTCTTCATCTCTGGTTCTTATCAACTGTACTATTAATCGTATTTGATTCCTTTCTTTCTGAAAACTGCCTTCCAAAAGGTAGGCAACATTCAGTTCCCGACCAATGTCCCGGGCTGTTTTATCACTTTTCCTGTATTGTTCAACCGAGGTCCGGGGAATAACGCGGAGGTCTTTGATTTTGGATAGATTCAAAAGAATGGCATCCATCATTCCATCAGCGAGATACTGATTAAGTGTATCATTACTTAAGTATTTAAACGGAATTACTGCAACCGATTTTTCTTTTGCATCAACGGGTTTAAAAACTGAATACTTATTTATCAGAAAAAAAGCCAGGGGAAGCAAAACAATTAAACTCGCTACTAGTCCAATCAGAATTTTTGTACGTCTTGATTTTTTCGGTAAAATTTCGACTGGTTGCTCTTTGGTTTCAATTTCCGGTTCATTGTTCCTCATTTCTCCGGGAGCGTGTCCAAAATACTCGTGAAAGCATTTATTGAAATAGGTTGGGCTGCCAAAACCCACACGGTACGAAATTTCTGATACAGTTAAATCTTCATTCAGCAATAACTCTTTGGCTTTCTTCAGCCTGATCTCACGGATAAACTGGCTG
>JBGSMW010000105.1:0-49734 GCA_041739985.1 Draconibacterium sp.
ACATCCCGTTAAATAAACCTAAAAAGTTCATTGATATGAGTAAAATTACAAAAGTTAACCCTGTTCTCAAAAGGAATGGGGATAAAAATAGTTACATGCTCATTATCAATGAATTAAATATTTAGGTTGACGGCTATGGGGTTCACGGTTGAAGTACTTGAAAAACGGTCCAAATTCAACTCTGTTGCCATTGAAACGAGGCAAAAATTCACCAACTTTCCACTCTTCTTCCAAACTATTGACGGGAATAAGAAACATTTTCTGGTTTAAAAATTCCTGCATTTGAGCCGTTTCAACTTCAGTTTTATGCCCGGTTTTAATATCCCGCTGACTTTTTATTCTGCCTATTTCATTGGCAAATTTCAAAATTTCATCTTGCGAAAAATTGCGATGGTTGTAATATTTTTTCAATAAATAGTCGGCAATCATAAAATTGTTCATCGGTTTAAACCTGCCAATTCCCCAGCCGGCGCGTGCTTCTATACCAAATCTGAATTTATTTTCTGTTGTCTCTTCATCAAAATCAGTAACCACCATGTTTGAATCAGTGGAAATACCTTTTGAATTTTGATTGTATAAATCGTATCTCCCCCAGCCTTTTACCTGCACGAGTGTATAATTTTTATTGTTGTAATAAAACCGGCTTGAATAACTGGCAGAAGCATTTGACCGCACTCCGAAAATTTTATGATCGGCTTCAACATTGGCTGCCATTGAACTGTCAATCCAGTTTCCATTTCCCCAAAGAGGACCGATTTCAACATTGAATTCAATATTTTCCTGTTTGTAATCCATGAAATTCCAAAACCGGTTTTGCAACTGAAACTTCACCGCCCAGGCATTCAATTCCTCATATTCGCGCCAGGATTCAGTCCGGGTTTCTTCGCGCTCATTATTGGCATTGAAATGCAACCCGTGATTAAATTCATGTTTCTGGTAATTGAAAATTTCAGCGTTTTTGAAGTAATACTGGGCAAAACCAACTTTTGCCGAAAACAAGAGTAGAAAAGCTGAACAAGTAAAAATTGCAATAACAGTATATTTTTTCATCTCATTGTAATTGTTAATTCTTTAAGGTAATCCCGATATTTATCGGAAGAACTCGCTATATAATAGTTTATCCGTGTGAGCATTTTACACCTGGCTCGTTTCATACCGAAAAGTGATTTTTATTTCCCAAAGTAAACAAACAAAACAGAAATTAATCAAGCCATCTGTTAATAATTATTAATGCTAAAATCAGGTTTGGGCAGTTGAAAACCTTTGTTTAGCTTTGCCGCGAACTATTTAAAACCACTACAATGTCGGTTCATAATGAAATCAGGAAAGTTACTACGCACCGTTTAATTGAAATGAAACAACGGGGTGAAAAGATATCAATGCTCACTTCATACGATTTTAGCATGGCAAAATTGGTAGACGATGCGGGTGTTGACGTTATATTGGTTGGCGATTCGGCCTCGAATGTTATGGCCGGCAACCAGACTACTTTGCCAATTACTTTAGATCAAATGATATACCATGGCCGTTCGGTGGTAAATGCAGTACAACGTGCACTTGTAGTAGTCGATCTCCCATTTGGCACCTACCAGGGAAACTCAAAAAAAGCTTTGAGCTCGGCCATTAGGATTATGAAAGAAACAGCAGCGGATGCTGTGAAATTGGAAGGGGGCAAGGAGGTAATCGAATCGGTAAACAGAATATTGTCAGCAGGAATACCGGTAATGGGACATTTGGGATTGATGCCTCAGTCGATCAATAAATTTGGCACATATTCAGTGAGAGCGAAAGAAGATGCTGAAGCGGAAAAATTAATCAGCGATGCGAAATTGCTTGAGGAAGCTGGCTGTTTTGGCGTAGTATTGGAAAAAATACCCGCTAAACTAGGAAAGGAGGTTGCTGGTATATTGAGTATTCCGGTAATAGGGATCGGCGCCGGTGGAGATGTTGACGGCCAGGTGCTGGTTATACATGATTTGCTGGGAATTACCCAGGAGTTTTCACCCCGATTTTTGCGCCGTTATCATAATTTAGCCAATGAAATAAAAGGTGCAGTGGAGAATTATATTACCGATGTTAAATCAGGTGATTTTCCGAATGAAACAGAACAATATTAGTTTGGAGTTCAAAGTTTAAAGTTTAAAGTTAATAACCCGGAACTTGGAACCAGTCAAGGTTTAAATTGTAAAGAAAAGTGCAGGTAATTTACGAAGACAATCATATTATTGCTGTTAACAAAGCAGCCGGCGAGGTAGTGCAAAGTGATAAAACAGGTGACGAAACACTACTCGACATTGTAAAACTATTTCTGAAAGAAAAATATAATAAACCGGGAAATGTGTTCTTAGGTTTGCCCCATCGGCTTGACAGACCAACTACAGGTATATTGGTTTTAGCAAAAACAGGAAAAGTACTACCCCGTTTAAACAAATTGTTTCAAACCCGTGATGAAGTAAAAAAAACGTATTGGGCAGTTGTTGACAAACGACCTGAAAAACATACTGAAACACTTTCTCATTACCTTGTTAAAAATCAGGAGAAAAACCGGAGTTACGCATATACTGAAAAAAGACCCGGTTCGAAACTGGCGAGTTTAACCTACCGGCATGTTGCCAGTATCGACAACTATCATTTACTTGAAATTGAGCTGCACACAGGGCGACATCATCAAATCAGGGTACAACTGCGCCAACTTAAGTTATATATTAAAGGTGATATCAAATACGGATTTCCGCGGCCAAACGCTGATAAAAGCATTCATTTGCATGCCCGCCGGATAGATTTAATGCACCCGGTTAAAAATGAAATGATGACTATTATTGCTGATCCGCCTGATGACGTGGTTTGGAATGAATTTATGAAATTGTTTCGCGGCAACAAATTTAGCCCAGTGAATCCGGTTTAAATGCAAATGGTAACAGATCGTCAGCACCATTAAGCACCATAATTTTTTCAGCTCCATCTAAAATCAACCTGATTGGATGCTTATACCGTGATTCGGTTTCAACCAAAACCTGGCGGCAGGAACCACATGGTTGAGCCGGACCGGCAATCAAACCATTACTGTTTTTTGCTGTAACGGCCAGTGCCTCAACTGCAATATTTGGGTAAGTTGCATGGGCATAAAATAATGCTACACGTTCGGCACATAAACCATCCGTAAAATCAGCATTCTCCTGGTTATTCCCTTTAATTATCTCACCATTTGCCAGCAATACTGCTGCCCCAACAGAAAATTTAGAATATGGTGCATACGCATTTTTTGAAGCATCACGTGCTTTTAAGATCAACTGCTGATCAACTTCCGGTAAATCAGCCAGGTTTTCATATTCATCTGCAAAAATCTGATAAGTCCTTTTATGCATCATTGTTTGTTTTCGTCAAATTTACACTTTTATTGGAAATGACAGAAAATCCACAATTTTCATATCCAAATTGTTTGTTAAATCGAAGTTTTACTCTTTTAGATTTTCTGATTTCAGGTAATTCAATTGTTCCCTTAGTAATATTTATTTCAAAAATGTAGGTTTCTGCACAATGAAATTCACATTAGTTTGTTTATAAAAAAATCAGCAACACATAAGGAAGTGTGATGAACACTATATTTTTGATGATTCCTGGAAAAACGAGTTTAAACATGAGATATTATCTTTTTACAATTATTTTTTTATCAGCATTTTCTGCAGCATTTGCACAAATTTCCCGTGAGGAATACATTGAACGATACCAGCTTCTGGCTATCGAAGAAATGAACCGCAGCGGTATCCCGGCAAGTATTACAATGGCACAGGCTTGTCTGGAATCGGGAAACGGCAACAGTACTTTAAGCCAGAAATCAAACAACCATTTCGGTATTAAATGCAAATCAACATGGACAGGCAAAACTGTACGGCATGATGACGATGAAAGGAATGAATGTTTTAGAAAATATAATACGGTAGAGGAATCATTTATCGACCATTCAAATTTTTTAATGGATAATCCGCGTTATTATTTTCTTTTTCAGCTTCCACCCGATGATTACATTGGATGGGCTCATGGTTTGAAAAAGGCAGGCTATGCAACTGCCAGCGATTATGGTCACCGGTTAATTAAGATAATTGAGGAAAATCAGTTGTACCGACTCGACTATAAGATGACAAATGAGCAGCTGGCTTCATTAAAACATGATAACCCACGTACCAAAGAAGTTTTAAATGGATTGCAAATCAACCCCTACCAATCGCATCAAATCACATTGCGCAACAATTTAAAAACTGTTGTTGTAAACGAAGGGGATACTTACGAGATTTTGGCTCAGGAATTTGGAATTAAAGCCTGGGAATTGTATAAATTCAATGATCACCCCGAGGGTTACAAGCCGCTAAAAAATGAAATCGTTTATATTGAAGCCAAAAACCGCAAAGCTGGCAGAAAAAGTATGTTAACACACCGGGTTGAAGCAGGGGAAACTATGCACTACATTTCGCAATTGTATGGGTTAAAACTGAAGCCGCTCTACAAACGGAACAACATGAAATTTGGTGAAGAACCACACACTGAAGAAATCATTTTCCTTCGCAACAACAGACGTTAGTTAAATATGATTCTTAGAGTTTTGGTGAATTTTTGCTTTCTTTAAAAATGTGCAATTCCATCCCGATTTTAGTATAATTACACTTGTTAAATCTCTGCTATTTTTGATTTACGCATATAATACCGCAATAATACCTTGTCGGTAAATAATATAAACACCACCAAAATGTGAATACCTAAAATCAATGAAATATTTTGAGCAATGAAATCAACCCACGGCTTCCACTCTGCACCAAACCACACAAACTGAATGGCAACCGAAACCGCAACAAAACCAAAAATTGCTGCCAGATAAATCAAAAATTCATTCAAATATTGTATCCATGCAAATTTCCGGCTCATCTTATCAGCAAGCACATCGGCAAATTTGTCCGACAATACAAACTGAGGATCAGTTTTTAGAACTTCATCCAACAGTTTATCTGTATCAAAATATTTTTCTTTGTTATACATAATCCATAAAAATATTTGTTTTTTCAGCAACTACAACCTTTTCCAGCTTCTCTTTTAAAATTTTCCTTGCGCGTGAGAGGTAACTTTTAATCGTTCCCTCCGGCATTTCTGTAATTTCCTCAATCTCACGGTACGAAAACTCCTCCAAATGAAACAAAGTTAATACTGTTCTGTAATGTACCGGCAACTCCTCAATCAATTCAAGCAGGTATTTTTTTGCCTCCTCTCTTTCAATCACTTTCTGATTAAGCGCCTCATCACTTTCATTAGATACAAGCCCCGGACTTTCATCATACGACCACTCATTTTTCTGCTGCCCCCTGATATGCGATATACTCGTATTATAAGCAATTTTTGCTATCCATGTCGAAAGCCGTGATTCGCCCCTGAAAAGCTTCAATTTACGATAAACTTTCAAAAAAACCTCCTGACTGACATCCTCCACATCCTCCCGTTTTTGCACTATACGGCCAACAATATGTGCCACCAGGCGTTGGTGTTTCGCCACCAAAAACCTGAAAGCATTGCTGTTCCCGTTTAAAATTTGCTTTACAAGATCCTCGTCATTCATAGCTACAACATCTGACTGCTCCACACAAAAAAATGTTGCATCAATGTACAATTATTTTTTTTGACTTTCAGAAAGGCTTTTTATTCTATCCATTTCTTACCTGGATAATGGTTATTTATTATTCGCGTACCTTGATATGCACTCATTCCTCATTAACATCAAAAAAGTTTATTTAACATTTGTTCTGAAATATTTTTTAGAACTTCCCGTTGAAATCAAAGGCACAATTTTTGTTAAACAAAAAAACCAATTTTATCAACCAATTGATATAAACCATGAATAAAAAATCTTTGCTAATAATTGCCGCTGTAATTGCTGTTCTGGTCCTGGCATTTATTATTTTTTCGCGACCGGAAAACACAAACACAGCGCTAACCGCAACGGTTTCGCGCGGGCCATTCGAAATACTTGTTTATTCAACAGGGCAACTTGAATCGGAAAACTCCGATAACATTTTAATACCCGACCGAATGAACGACAGACAAATCCGTATTTCATCGTTAACCATTACTGATATAGTTGACGAAGGTACCTATGTGAAAGAAGGTGATTATGTGGCAACACTTGACCACCAGGCAGTTGAAGAACAAAGAAAACTCGCTCTTGATGATTTGGAAAGAACTCTTTCGGAATACGAAGACAGCAAAATCGACTCGAATTTAACTTTAAGCAACCAGCGCGATTTAATTGTAAACGCCCGTCTGGATCTGGAGGAAAAAGAAATTTCCGTTCAGGAATCAGCATTTGAAGCACCTTCGGTGCAACGAAAAGTGGAAATGGATCTCGACAAAGCAAAACGCAAACTCGACCAGGTAAAAGCTGCCTATGAATTAATTACACAGCAGGAAACAAATAAAGTAACCCGGAAATTTATCAACTACAAACAGGTACGTGAAAGAGTAGATGCTCTAAATCAGTTAATTGACGCGCTCATTATATATTCACCACGCGCCGGTATTATTTCATATTACCAATACCCGTTTGGTGGCACAGTAAAAACAGGTTCTCGCGTTTCACAGTGGAGCCCGATTGTAGCCACTTTCCCTGACATGAACAACCTTGTTACCAAAACATTTATTAATGAAATAGATATCTCACTCATCAAAAAGGGTCAAAAAGTTAAAGTCGGAATCGATGCATTTCCTGAAAAAGAACTTGCAGGCGAAGTAGTTTCTGTAGCTAATATGGGTCAGTTGATGCCCAACAGTGATGCAAAAGTTTTCGAAATAAAAATAAAAGTGAACGGCTCCGACCCTGAACTTAAACCTGCCATGACAACAAGCAACACTATTCAAACCAACGCTTTTGCCGACACATTATTTGTACCTATCGAATCGGTTTTTACAAACGACAGCCTGTCATTTGTGTATTTAGCCGATGGAAAAAACACAAAACAAATCATTGAGCCTGGCGAGGAAAACGAAAACTTCGTTGTTGTGCGGCAAGGACTAACAGATGGACAGCTGATATATTTGACAGAACCCGAGAATGCTGAAGAATTTGCACTTGCCGGGATAGAAATTTACAATGACATTTTACGCAAAACAGAAGAGGAAAAAGCAAAAAAAGCAGAAGAAGAAAAAAATCGCCAAACGGAACAAAAACCTATGGAATTGCCAGCGGGGGTTAAAATATCAGGCGTTTCAGGAGCTGTAGTTATTAGCAAATAATCTTTTAAACCGAGTTAAAATGTTCATTAAACGATATTTACACGACATTCAAATTGCGGTTGAAGCGATTATTGCCAACCGCGTTAAATCTATATTGACAGCGTTGGGGATTATTTTTGGCGTTGCAGCTGTAATTAGCATGCTTGCCATTGGCAACGGCGCCGAACAGGAAATTCTTGAACAGATAAAATTGGTGGGTGTTAACAACATTGTAATTACTCCCAGTACTTATACTGTTAATGAAAATGCTTCAACCGACAACAACGATAACAATGGCAAACCTGGAGGCAAGAAATTCTCGAAAGGACTAACACTACTTGATGTTCAAGCTATAAAACAAGTACTTCCAACTATCGAAAAAATAACCCCTGTGATTTCATTTAACTATTCGGCTTTGCTTGACGGAATCAGTAAACCGGTTGTTTTGGAAGGGATTGAAAACAGCTATTTCGATTTGTTTAATATGCAATTGGCAAACGGATCACGTTTTAACGATGTGCAAACTGAAAAAGGCCTGCCAGTCTGTATTATCGGGAACAACATAAAGACTCAGTTCTTCAGGCAGGACAATCCCATTGGGAAATACATAAAATGTGGACAAATCTGGCTAAAAATTGTTGGCGTAATAGAACAACGTGATTTTACTGCATCGGCATCTGATGAATTGGGAATCAGCAGTTCCGACAACAAAATATTTATTCCTGTTGAAACCATGTTGTTGCGTTTTAAAAACCGTTCGCTGCTGAGAGCCGATGAAATTGCAAAAGCAAACCAGCGCGCCGGAGGAGGCGGAGGAATGGTTGTAATCATTGGCGGTGCTGAACAAGAGGAAGACAAAGGCGATACCGATCCCAACCTCAACCAATTGGACAAAATAATTGTACAGGTAAATGAAACCGAACAACTTGGTAATTCAGCCAACCTGATTAAAAGAATGTTGCTTCGCCGCCATTCTGAATTGTATGATTTTGAAGTTACAATCCCTGAACTTCTACTGAAACAACAACAAAAAACTAAAAACATTTTCAACGTGGTTTTGGGCGCTATTGCAGGAATTTCACTCATTGTTGGCGGAATCGGGATCATGAACATAATGCTGGCTTCGGTAATGGAGCGTATCCGCGAAATTGGCGTTCGGCAGGCAGTTGGCGCGAAACAAAAGGATATTATTGCACAATTTCTTGCCGAATCAACTTTAATCAGTTTAACCGGTGGAATTATCGGGATCATACTCGGGATTGTACTTTCCAAAGTAATTACAGCTGTATTCGATATAAAAACTATTGTTTCATTCTTCAGCATTTTTATTGCTTTTGGGGTTTCAGTAATCGTTGGTATCACTTTCGGCTATCTCCCGGCTAAAAAAGCTTCTGAAAACGACCCCGTAGTTTCATTGCGTTCATAAATCACAACAACCAATATCAAATGAAAAATTTTATATTCAGTTTTATTATTATTGCCAGCTTTTCTTTTGAAATAAAAGCACAGGAAAGCCTTCAGTTGAGTTTGACAGATGTTATCGAAATTGCCTCTAAAAAATCAATCGATGCTTTCAGGAATAAAAATATGTATTTGGCCAGTTACTGGGAATACAGGTTTTACCAGGCAGAACGGCGACCCGGCATTTCTTTGAGCACCAATCCGCTCGACTATAACCGTTTCCTTAAAAAAGAGTACAATTTCGAAACCAACCAGGATGAATTCCGCCTAAGAGAATATTTGAATTCCGATATTGGTGTAAATGCTTTTCAAAATATTGGATTGACAGGTGGACAATTGTTTGTGCGTTCAGATTTGGAAATGGTAAAAAACCTGGCTGGCGGCCAAAACACTTCCTTTTCTGCAACACCTTTCAGTATTGGATATTCACAGGAATTGAATGGTTATAATGAATTGAAATGGAAATCGAAAATCGAACCACTTAAATTCGAGAAAGCTAAGAAGGAGTTTATTCAGGATGTTGAAGATTTACGGATTAAATCAACTTTGCAGTTTTTTGAACTGATAACTGCTCAAATTCAAAAAGGAATTGCCAAAACAAATTATGCAAATGCCGACACTCTTTATAAAATTGGGATGGGCCGGTTTCAGGTTGGAACTGTTACTCAGGATGAATTACTTAAACTTGAGTTGAGTTTGCTTAATGCCGAACAGGCGCTCAGTATGGCGCAACTTGAAGAAAAAAGAACACAGGCAAGTTTAAACTCATTTTTAGGTTTTGAAAAAAATGTTGAAATTGAATGTATTGTTCCCAGTGAAATTCCTGAATTGCAAATCAACCCTGACATTGCACTTTCACAGGCAATCCAGAACAACCCGGAAATGATTAACCACCAGCAATTAATTCTGCAGCAAGATCAGAATGTAAGGCGGATAAAATCGGAAACAGGTTTGAATACCTCCCTTTTTGCCATGTACGGTCGAAGCCGAACGTCAGAGGATTTTAATGATGTGTACAATCAACCCGATAAAAGCCAACAATTTAGCGTTGGTTTGAATATGCCAATTGTTGACTGGGGGCGATCAAAAGGACGCGTTTCTATGGCAGAATCGAACCGCGAAGTGGCACTGGCAACAATAAAACAGGAGCGCATAGATTTTGAAATGGATATTTTTCAAAGTGTGATGGAATTTAATCTACAGGCAAGCCAGGTGAAAAATTCTGCAAAAGCTGATACAGTTGCGCAATTGGGTTACAATGTTACTTTCCAGCGCTTCTTAATCGGGAAAATTGACGTTATCAAATTGAATATTGCCAGCACGGATCAGGAAACTGCACGAATTTCTTACCTCAACCGCCTGCGCGACTACTGGACATCTTTTTTTAGATTGCGTAGTCTTACGCTTTTCGATTTTGAAAACAATACTCCTTTACAAGTTAATTATGACAGAATTTTAGAGAAATAAACAATGGCAAAAAACAGAAAATACATATTTATTGGTGGCGCGATGTTGGTTGCAATTGTTGTTTTGGCAACATTCTATTTTACCGCTTCAACAACAAAAAATCCAAAATATTACGAAGTAAAAAAGGGGAAGTTTGAAGCCGCGCTATCGTGCAAAGGTGAAATTAACGGTTTGATAGCAACTGATATTCGTGCACCCAAAATTTTAGGCGACAGAGATCTGCGGCTTTGGCAAATTAAAATTTTGGATTTGGCACAGGACGGGAAAAATGTCAAAAAGGGTGAATTTATAGTTCAACTGGATGCAAGCCAGGTTATGTCGGGGATGCGTGAAGAAGAACAAAATTTGGAAAAACAGATGGCCGACCTGAACAATGCCAAAATCGACAGCGCAGTAACGTTAACAAACATGCGTGAAGAGATTAAAAATGCCTTACTCGATTTGGAATACAATAAAATCGACCTTGAACAATCGGTTTATGAATCGGAAGCATACCAGCGTAAAGCACAAATGACCTACCAAAAAGCAGAGAATCTTATAGAGAAAAAGCGCAGGGATTATAAACTCGAACAAAACAGGTTGAAAATGAGGGTGCGCCGGTCTGCCGATGATGTTGACAGGAGTAATGAAAGAATTGAAAAATTCAAGGAAGCCATGTTAGCTGCGCGCATCACTGCACCCGAAGATGGTATTGTGATTTTTGGAAAAAGCTGGGACGGTAAAAAATATAGCAAAGATGACGATGTTTCAACATACGAATTTGCACCACCCATTGCTACTCTGCCGGATATGTCGAAAGTGATTTCGGAAATTTATGTAAAAGAGATTGACATTGCCAAAATAAAAGTTGGCGACAGTGTGCGTGTATCTTTTGATGCATTGGAAGGAACTGTAATTATGGGCAGTATAAAATCCATAGCACGTGTTGGCGAAAGCCACAAGGATTTCGATATGAAAGCCTTCAAAGTTATCATCCATCTTGACCACACTGATGAGGGATTAAAACCGGCAATGACAAGCAATAATGATATTATTCTTGCAAATGCCGACAATGTAATTTCGGTTCCGCTTATTTCAGTTTTTAAAGAAAACGGGGCAAAATATGTTTATCTGAAAACGCCTGACAGCATTGTAAAACAGGAAATAAAAACAGGATTTGAAAACGAGCAATCGGTTTTGGTTGAAGAAGGACTAAAAGAAGGTGATTTGGTACTTTTGGAGCTACCAACCGAAACGTTTCAGGTGGCGGAAAGTAAAAAATAAAACTGTCAGAAAAATTTCGAATATTCCCGCCTGACAGGAAATTTCAACAACCAATTTTCCTGTTTCATCAAAATGAAGAATCTATATTAAGTTTTTTATTTCTAAAGATGTGACATTGAAAAGCAAAAGAAAGAGGCTGCCTTTCCAGACAGCCTCCTTTTGACATTATAAGTTTTCTACCAACCTGGATTTTGTTCTTTTGCCAAAGTTGGATTTGCATTGATTTCATCCTGTGGAATTGGCCAAAGGAAACGGAAATCTGAATAAGGAATTGCAACAGTTCCAAGAGCGCCATCGTATGGAGTTCCCAAAGCAAATGCAGAGCCGGCAGGCATTCCATTTGCTAATTTTGCAGGAATACCGTTTATTGGGAAATGTGGACATTGCTGCAACCTGTGAATATCGGGCCAACGCCTGCCTTCCATAGCAAATTCAATTCGCCTTTCAACAAGTATTGCTCCAAGTAACGCAACATTATCAGCAAAATCAGATGCTGTGTATGACTGAGTTTCAGGTGTTGCCAATGCACGGTCGCGTACCATGTTCAGATATTTTAATCCGTTGGTAACATCATTTTTACGGGCATAAGCTTCAGCAATATTCAGAATAACTTCGGCATAACGCATCATTGGTGAAGGATCCGAATAGTTTGTTACGTCCTTGTATTTATTGGTAAATACAACGCCTGAAGCCGGAGTTCGTGTCATTGCGCCTTCTTCACGTCTTTTATCATCCACCAGCCATTTTTCATTGCGCCAGATTATTGGACTCATGGCAACCAATTCGCGACGGTTATATTGTGATGCCAAAGCAGCATTTACTCCAGGATTTGAAGTAGCAGAATTTTCCATTCCGAAAATAGATTCAGTATTTCCGTAAGGATTAGTAAACGGACCCGACGGCGCTGCTGTTAAAGTATATGTTCCTGCTGCGCCACTGATGAATTTATTTCCTTCAACAATTACTTTATCCATATCCCACATATGCTGATAAACTCTTGTTTTTGCAGCAATTGCAGCTCCCTTTGTTGCCCTTGTAATCTTCTCATTTCCTGAGCGGGCTGAATTTAGCGGTAAATTAGCTTCGGCATAATCCAAATCAGCAATAATTTTCGCATAAACATCGGCAACAGAACTTTTACCTGTGGCAAAACCTTCATCAATAGCAGTTTGTGAAGTAAATGGTTTTTCAAAATAAGGTACTCCGGGGTGAGAAGCAGTTGGAGTATCTTTATATGGGCGGGCAAAATGCACCAATAATTCATGATATGCCAAAGCCCTTAAAATGCGTGCTTCGCCTTCGTATTGATTTGCAAGTTGTTCAGTTATAACACTGTTTTCTCTTGCGTTTGCCATTCCATCAATAATGATATTACAACGATTGATCAACCGGTAGGTGTCTTTCCAGTAATTTACATTGTTTGCTGTTGTAGGACTGTAAGTTGCAGTGTAGGTAAGTTGGTAGAAAGTTGCAACGTTTACAACATCTTCTCCCCTGTTATCACCTTGCTGAACAAAAGCAGAACCGAATGGATACCCACGGTAAGCAGGATCAACAGGATTACCATAGTACCCAACCTGAGCAGCCTGATACATACCCGTCACAGAAAGAGCAATTAAAGAAGGAGATTCAAATGCAGCCGTTTCTGAAATCTGGTTGAAAGGTTGCAGATCTATGTTATCTTCGCATGATGCAAAAACCATCGTAAGTATAAGTACCAAAACTACTTTTGCGTGCAGTACTTTTTTGTAAATTTTAAATGTATTTTTCATTGTTATTCAATTTTAAGGAATTAAAATTTCAGGTTTACACCAAAAGAAACCACACTTTGACGAGGAGTACCATTATAATCAACCCCACCTGATTCCATTTCAGGATCGATACCTGTGTAATCTGTAATCATAAACAGATCTTGTCCTTGCACGTACAATCTCAGGTTATCCACCCCAATTTTTTTAACTAATGTTTTTGGAAGTGTGTAACCAAGTGTGATAGTTTGCATTTTAATATAATTTCCTTTTTCAACCCACCTTGTACTTGAGTTGTCAGTAAGGTTCACAAATGTTTCGCCTGCATACCATAACTTTGGTGTCCATCCATCGCCAGGGTTTTCAGCACTTTGCCATCTGCCCAGAATTTCTGTTCCATTGTTTTGGAATTTTTGATTCAGCAAATCCATACGTGTTCTGTTCATTACGTAGTTTCCACCACTGTAACGGAACATCATGCTAAAGTCAAATCCTTTGAAATCAGCTTTCAAACTAACTGAACCATAATACGTTGGAATTGAATTTCCAAGAATTATACGGTCAGCTGATACCAAAGAAGAAGCTACCGATACATCTGTTGGATTGGCAGGATCGTAAATTTTATAATTTGATGTTGGAATATTCCCCTGCACCAAAGTACCATCTGCTTTTTTATAAATCGGGTTACCGTTTGCCATGTTTACGCCCTGATAATCATATCCAAAAATCGAACGGATTGATTCTCCCTCACGAATAATTGTATATGTTTGAATTATATCCTGATGATCAACTAATTCCTGAATTTCATTTTTAACTAATGAAAGGTTACCATCCAATGATAAACGCAAATCATTCTTATCATATAAAATTGCATCGAATGAGAACTCATAACCCCAGTTCTTCAGTTTTCCTATATTCTTTGAAATTCTGTTTCCCGGAATACCAAATGAAGGAGGAGTTGGAGCATCCAGGATTAGGTTATCCTGATTATTGATAAAATAATCAAAAGTCACTTTTAATTTATTGTCAATGAATGCTGCGTCAACGCCAATATCAGTTTTCTTACTGGTTTCCCACTGTAATTGGTCGTTCCCAATTTGTGAGTAGGCGATACCATTATAATTGGCATATTGCGCATTCGAATACAATCCAAGGTATGGGTAATTGCCAATATCAGTGTTACCTACTTCAGCATACGATCCACGTACTTTTAAATCAGATATGAATGAAACATCCTCCATAAATGACTCATTGGAAATCGTCCATCCGGCAGAAGCTCCCGGGAATAAACCATAACGGTTATCGGCAGGAAGTGAAGAAATACCATCATACCGAACAGAAGCCTGGATAAAATACCTTAAATCATAGTTATAATTTAATCTGCCTGCATATGAATTAAAACCATTTTGTGTCATTGAACCTCCTGACATTTGCGTTCCGTAAGAACCATCAATTAGGTTGTGGCTGAAAAAGTCACTCGACATATTTGTTCCAGCACCATAAAATGAATTAACTGTTTGTTGCTGGAATTCATTAACAAGATTTACATTAACATTGTGTACATCAGCAAATTGTTTTGAATAAGTTAAAACATTTTGCCAGTTCCAGCGGGTCAGATTAGTAAAGTTGTTATTAATACGGCCATTTACACTTTGTCCATCACCATGGAAAGGATTCCAGTATCTGAAACCTTCTGTTCCCTTTGTATCAACACCCATTTGAGTTCTGAAATTCAGATCGGGAGTAATATTTGCACTTGCATAAAAACTGGCAAGAACACCCATTGTTTTTGAACTAAATACGTTATTGTCCAAAGTATAACGAATGTTAGGCAGGTTATCGTCAACCTGTTGCAGGTTTTGACCGCGACCGGCATAATTTGTATTTAAATCGTCAATGTTATAACCAGTTGGGTCGTTGGCATCAAAAACAGTAGTATTTGGTAACATACGAATTGCTGAGAAAATATTCCCTGAAAGTGCATTACTTCCTGTTTGCATACCAAATGTTTCAGTTCTGGTAATTGATGAATTCAATCCAATTGTAAGCCATTTTTTAATCTTGTGGTCAATGTTTGACCTTAATGTATAACGGTTCATTTCGTTAGGACGTGAAACACCTTCCATATCGGAATAACCTAACGAAAAATAGAAATTTGTTGATTCAGTAGCTCCAGAAATACCCAGGTTGTGGTCTTGCTGGAAAGCGTTTGAACGAAGAACTGCATCCTGCCAATCTGTATTTACATCGGTACCAACTGCAATTGCTGATTGCGCACGGTTTGCTCTTTTTTCATTTGAAATCATTACAAACTGTTCAGAATCTAAAAGATCAAAAAGATTTACCGGAGAGGCAACACCCATATATCCATTATATGAAACATTAAATGTGCCTTTTGTACCTTTTTTTGTTGTGATCAAAATTACACCATTTGCTGCTCTTGAACCATAAATTGCGGTGGCTGATCCGTCCTTCAGTATTTCTATTGACTCAATGTCGGCAGGATTGATATCGGCCATGGCGTTGGTTGATGCATATCCACCAACATCTCCTGTAAATACCGGCATACCATCAACAACTATTAACGGATAAGTACCTGAAGTGATTGACCCGATTCCACGAATTCTGATCCGTGGTGCCTCACCCAAAACGCCATTGGCTGCAGTAACCTGAACACCGGCTGAACGCCCCGCTAACTGAGATTCAAAACTTGGAGTGGCTAAATTGGCAAGGTCATCTCCTTTGACTTGCGAAATTGAACCAGTTAACTCCCTCTTTTTCTGAGTACCGTAGCCTACAACAACTACTTCATCCACAGAAATTACATCAGATTCCATAGAAACTTTAAAACTGGTCTGGTTTCCAATTTCAGTTTCCAAATTCTTCATTCCAATAAAGCTGAAAACAAGTGTCTTGGCATCATTCGGAACATTAAGTTCGAAATAGCCATTCAGGTTTGTAACAGCTCCCAGAGTAGTTCCTTTAACCATTACTGAGACACCCGGCATAGAATCACCGTCCTCACTATTGGTTACCGTACCTGAAATGCTCTTTGTCTGAGCACTCAACATTTGCATTCCTGCAATAGAAATGCAAATCAAAAACAGCGCAAGTTTTTTCATAGAAAAATTTTTGATAGTTAGAATTAAACAAAATACTAAAACTATATTACGACTGACATTGGTTTATAACCAAGGTTAATCGATTCTTATAGTGCGAATGTAATTATTAATTTCAAAATACAATAAATCTTAAAAAATAAGCTATATTTTACTGATTACGTTAATTTTGGTTAAACAAATAAGGGTTCTACTGAATATTAGTTATAATATTTCCCGAATTACCCCATTCAGAACAGGGGCTATTCAAATAATTAATAATAAATAAAAATGATTTTCATGTCAAAATGCTTAACATAAAAATTAATTCCCTTTGCTAAAAACACAAAAAATACTCAACTGATCAATTTTATATTTTAAATTGCTTTTTTTGAAGTAACAATATCACATCATCCATTAAAATAATGATCGATCAAAAGCCTAATATTTACCTCTTTAACCCCACTTGCGAATATGCGGTAGCCAACCAAAATGCAAACTGGCAAGCTAACCGGATTCTGCAAAAAATGGAGTCCGATTTGTCACTGCTTTTCCTGTTTTTCGGTAGAAAAAATGATTATGTTTTGGTTGACAAACTGCCAACTGCTGATTTTGTTGCTTCTTTGAAACAACTTGAAATCGATATCCCAAATTTGGTTTTGAAAAAAGATGCATTGCAAAAACCTAATTTTATAAATCTTCCAAAGAATAAATTGCTTCCATGGGGCTGGAGTCCGGCTTCCCATAAATTACTTTCACCATTAAAAGAATCTTGTTCCATTGAATTCCAAAATTCACCTGTTTTTAATTGGAATCATAAATTAAGGGACATAATATCACGAAAATTCGCATTGGACATTTTAACTCAATTGCAGACAACATTAAAATGTGATTTTATTTTACCATCAGAAATGAAACCAATAATCTGCACAAATCAAACAGATTTTGAAAAGGCGATAAAACAATGGGGAAAAGTAATGATAAAAGCTCCCTGGAGCAGCTCCGGACGAGGATTACAACCTATAACAAAAACTCCGGTTCACACCAAAGTCTGGGAAAAGGTAATGGGAATTGTAAAAGAACAGGGATTTGCTTTGGCAGAGCCTTTGTTGAATAAAGCGTTTGACCTTGCACTACTTTTTGAAATTAAAGGAGGGAAAGTTGAATACCTTGGAAACAGTTACTTTTATACCAACAACAAAGGACAATATGAAGGTAATTACCTGAACGGATTGCCTTCAACCCTGAAATACAGAACCGTATCTTTTGTGAAATCCGCGATAGACGAGATACGTCAACCACTTATCAATATCATTGAGAACAGTACAATGGCGCAAGTTTACGAAGGTGTTTTTGGCGTTGACACACTAATTTATACAGATGAAAACAACAATTTAAATATCAATCCGTGCCTTGAAATTAACGTGCGCCATACGATGGGTTTGCTTTCACTTCAGCTTGAAAAATTGATTTCAAAAAACAAAAATGGAGTTTTCAGCACTTTCTACCATCCGGGAAAATCATTTTACGATTTCAAAAATGAGATGGTTGAAAAACACCCTTTAAAAATTGTTGACAATAAAATTGAAACCGGTTTTTTCCCAATTACTGAAGCATACAAAGAAAGCTTGTTTGGAGCTTATGTATTGGTATGATAATCGGAGGATTATGGTCGTTAAATTCTCATTTCACAAAATTGTAAAATCTGCTAAAATTTTCAGTAACTTTAGATTTCTGTTAAATTATAAATCATTTAAGAACTAATCTATTACAAAATGAACGAACCAGATTCCAATTCAACGCCTTCAAAAAAGATTACAAACAAAATTTACAAGAAAGAATTAAAAAAACTTCAACTCGAACTGGTAAAGCTTCAGGAATGGATAAAACACGAAAAGCTTAAAGTTGTAGTTATTTTTGAAGGACGTGATGCTGCCGGCAAAGGGGGAGCAATAAAAAGAATAATACAGGTACTAAATCCCCGAATGTGTAAGGTTGTGGCTTTGGGAACTCCAACTGAACGTGAAAAAACCCAATGGTATTTTCAGCGTTATGTAGCGCATTTACCTGCAGCCGGAGAAATGGTGTTGTTCGACAGGAGTTGGTATAACAGAGCAGGAGTTGAAAAAGTGATGGGTTTTTGTACCGATGATGAATATTGGGACTTTTTACGTGCCTGCCCTCGTTTTGAAAGGATGTTGATTTACTCGGGAACAATTTTAATAAAATACTGGTTTTCGGTTAGCGAAAAGGAACAGGAAAAACGCTTTAGATCGAGAATAAAACACCCCACAAAACGTTGGAAACTAAGCCCTATGGATTTGGAATCACGTAAATTGTATGTTGATTTTTCAATGGCAAAAGATGAAATGTTTGCTTACACCGACACGAAAATCAGTCCGTGGTTCACAGTGGATGCGGATGATAAAAAGATTTCAAGATTAAATTGTATTCATCACCTTTTATCAATGATACCATATAAGGAATTAACTCCTGCCCCAATTGAATTACTTCCCAGAACTGACAGTAAAGGATACGTGAGGCCACCAATCGACGAAATTACTTACGTGCCGAACGTATATTAATTTTCGTGGGTTTCTGTTAAATTGAAAAGATGGTTTGCCTGCCCGGTAAGAAATCCAGAAAACAATTTTCGTACCCCGTCAACATCGACATAGTTTCTTTCTGTAAGTTCAATATAGGCGTAAGTCCAAACCATTTTTTCAAAAATAGTTTCATCCTTAACATCTACTTCTTCTTTTGAAGCCAAAGTTGCAGTTTGTCTCAGTATGCTTCCAGATTCACCTTCAATGGTGTCTTTCATTGGAATTCCTTCAGCAACAAGTGCGTTATAAGTAGTTTCCAGATCGGGCCACTCTTTTATGTTTTGTTCATTAATTAAAACAGCAAAATGATTTACAGCATTTCCATGGATTAAAACCCATGCGCCAAATTGTGATACATCATTTATTTTCAGTACATCGCCTTTTAATGGAATATTCCAGGGACGACGAAAATATTGAACAAGATCTTCAACCAGATAATCCGCTGCTTCGTTGGGCAAAACTTTATTTTCTTCCAGAATTCTTAATAATTCCAAACTCCTGTCGGAAAGCAGGTAATACGTGTTGTGAACCGTGTCGTTAATTATATTTTGCGCCCAAACTGGTAAATCATTTACCTCGAGTTGGCTGACAAATATTTTCGGTAATGTTTGATCGGGGTGTTCAAAGTGGATAGAATTCAGTTTATTTTTCGGGAACTTGTATTTTGTTACTGGCACATATCCCAAAAAATTCAATATATGTTTTATCGCCCTAATCCCTTCGGGTTGCTCCCCCGTGTGGGCGTTAAACGTTCGAAAAGCGATATGGTCGATCACCACTTTTCCTCTTTTTTCAAGCACTAAATCTGCATATTTTCCTGCATTAGGGACTCTTTCAATAAACTGTTCCCATAACTTATCGATGAGCAATTGGGTAATTTCTACTGTAGTTCGTTTCATGATAGCTACTTTACTTACATAAACAGAAAAATAGTCATTTTGGTTACCAATAAACCTATGTTATACAGTATTTTTTAAATAAGGAAAAACTACACCAAATTGTTTTTTGAGGTTGTTTTCATGAACTCAAGCACATCCTTTTTATTGAAAAAAGAAGTTGCACCGCGCCTTGTAGTATTCAGTGCCCCGGAAGCATTTCCAAAATTGAGCGCTTGCTGCATTGATCTCCCATTGAGATAATAAACCAGGAACCCTGCTAAAAACGCCATTCCCGAACCAATATTATCAACAACTTCAATGTTGTATCCGGGATCAGAAAAAGCCCCTTTTTTATGGTGGTATGCAAAAACTCCATTTTGCCCCCTGGTTATTAATACAATGTCAATCTTATATTTTTCTGAGAGCTCTGAACAAAACACTTCCAAATTATCAGCATTCAAGCTTAATTCATTGCTCAGGAAACTTATTTCCTTTTCTTTTATCCTGACAATATTAGTACTATGCAAAAGATTTTGGACAACAGTGACATTGAAAAAATGCTCAAACAATTTTAAATCAAAAAAGTGGATTGAGTCCGGTGATTCTTTTATTAATTCCCGGAGTGTATTTTTTGAGATGCCAAAACGTTGTGGCAACAGACCGTAAAAAAGGCAATCGGCATTCCTGACCAACTTTAATGATTCGGCAGAAAACTCGATATGGTCAAATGCAACTTCGGGGGTAACAATATACCGCGAGTCGAAATTTTCATCAAAACTAATATGGACGGTACCGGTTGGGAATTCACTGTCAACCTGAACATTTTCATCCGAAATTTTCAATTCCTTAAGTTCATTAAAAGCTTCGTTCCCTAATTCATCATCGCCAACCCGCGAAAGCAAAAACCCCCGCTCGTTAAATGAATTGCATCGAAAAACCATGTTTGACGGAGTGCCTCCCAATACCTTTCCGTTGGGTAAAATATCCCAAACTACTTCGCCAAATGCAACAATCTTTTTATTCATCAAATCGTTTTTCAGAGGTGTCAAAAATAGAAAATAATAAAAAATGATTCAAGTCAGAGAGGTATGATATTTAAGAAAAATGAAAGATTTATTATTTGCCGTCCCTATCAATACAAATACGACATACATTATTTGTCCAAAAGATTCAATAGCAACACGTTAATAAATAAGGCAGTTTTCATTAATTTTCCAAGTATTAAATTATCAAAACCTCAGTTGTGATATCGGGAAAAAATGTAATGAATGAGAACTTTATAATTCCTTATTGTTTTACAGAGGTAACAACACAACAGTTTTTAAATTGTCCAGAAGTTTCTATTTAGAACCTGAGTGTATTTATTAAGTATCATTGTCAAACAAATACATTTCTTAATCGTTCCTTTTTTAAAAGAATTTAGATGAATTATCTGGCACATCTGTTTTTATCGGGACCTGACGAACAAACCATGGTTGGTAATTTCATTGGCGATTATGTTAAAGGGAACACATGGAACAAATTTCCTGAAAACATAAAAAAAGGGATTTTAATGCATCGTCAGATTGACTCATTTACCGATACACACCCAAGATTCAGAGAAGCAAAATCTTTGTTTCGAAGTGAATTCGGGTTATACTCTGGAATAGTTATCGATTTATTGTATGATCATTACTTAGCTAAAAACTGGAATGAATATTCAGATTTAACCCTTCGGGCATTTGCAAAACGTAGTCATGCCGTACTTTTACACTACTTTATGCATTTGCCGATCAGGGTGCAAAGTTTCCTTCCTTTTTTAATACAACACAAGCGACTGGAATCGTATGCTTCGGTAAATGGTATTTTACAGACATTAAAAATTATGAGCAACTACTCCTCTCTTCCGGCAAAATCTGATTTTGTGAGAGAAGTCATTCAAATTAACAATGATTTTTTTGAAGTTAATTTCAGAGAATTTATGATTGATTTATTGAAATACGCGACTGAAATCCAAGCCAATGAGTCGGTGTTTTTCAACCGCCTTGAAATATAGATTACATATATCTGATTAAAATTTTTCGTACCGGCTGGCATCCAATCTAATAAAAATAAACAGCAAAATTGTAAAAGACCATAGCGAAGAACCACCGTAACTAAAGAAAGGGAGTGGAATTCCGATTACTGGCATTATTCCGATTGTCATTCCGATATTCACAAAAAAATGAAAAAACAGGATAACTGCAACCACATACCCATAAATGCGGGAAAACCCCGATCGCTGACGTTCTGCAAGCCAAACCAGACGGGAAAACAGCGCTATAAACAGGCCAATTACAACAAGCGAACCAACAAATCCCCATTCTTCCCCAACAGTGCAAAATATAAAATCCGTGTCTTGTTCAGGTACAAAATTGAACTTGGTTTGTGTTCCCTGTAAAAATCCTTTTCCCAACAATCCGCCCGATCCTATCGCAATTTTACTTTGGTTTACATTGTAGCCCGCACCGAGCGGATCCGACTCAATACCAAGCAGTTCATTTATGCGGGCTTGCTGATGATTACCAAGAATATTGTAAAAAACATAATCAACAGAAATTGTAAATAAAACAGAACCAAGAAAAATCAAAGCAATTGTGATATAGTTATTCAACTTATTGCGCCAACTGTAACCCAGAATAATCACTGTTCCTATTATCGATCCAAAAGTTATTATATCAGAAATTTCATACTTCGACCCAAAACCCAAATTAATTATAAAAAACAAAAGGATCGATGAAGTGTAAATGGCAGGAATTATTAAAAACTGTTTGTACCTAGGGTTGACCACAAAAAAGACAATCAAAACTAATCCAAGCAACAGAATCGATAAAGTTAGGTTCGTAACAATTAGGGCTAACACAAAAAGTACGACCAATAATGTCCCAAAAAACAGTACAATACCAGAAAGTCCTTCACGGTATAAAACCAAAACAAAGGAAAAATAAACCAGTGCCGAACCAGTATCGTTCTGCATTAAAATTAAGGCTGCAGGTCCAAGAATAATAAGCGAAATAACCAGCAGCGACTTGAATTGCTGTAGTTTAAAACCATGTGTGTTCATGTAATTTGCCAGAGCAAGACCGGTTGCAAACTTGCAAAACTCAGAGGGTTGGAACCCAAAAGACCCAATCATAAACCAGGCACGCTGACCGTTAATTTTTGTTCCAAAAAAGAGTACAAGAATTAGCAAAATGACAATTAAACCATAAATAAAATAAGAGAAAAACACATAAAAATTCGTATCGATCCGAAGAAGAATAATTGCTATAACAATTGCCGCACCAATCCAAATTAATTGTTTCCCGTATCGTTGTGTTGTATCGAAAATACTTTGGTGCTCAAGGTTAAAAACTGAAGCATAAATATTTATCCAACCCAAAAGCATCAATATCAAAAATAATGAAACCGTAATCCAGTCGATATTTGCCCAAAGGCTGTTTCTTTTTGGCATATTATCTCGGCATATTTGGGTTTAATAAATTGGCTTCCAACATTTTTTCTTCAACCAATTTCTTTTGTTCCGAAATGGTATCGTTCAAATAGCGTTCTACCATTAAACCAGCCATTGGAGCCGCAAAAGTAGATCCAAATCCACTGTTTTCCACATACACAAAAATGGCAATTTTGGGATTTTCCTTTGGTGCAAAAGCCGTAAATACCGAATGATCAATCCCGTGATCGTTTTGAACAGTACCAGTTTTGCCACACATTATCACACCCGGCACCGCCACTCTCGATGACATATTTCCTTTTACAACCTGTTCCATACCTTCAATAATCGGGATAAAAGTTTCAGGCGAAATTTTAGAAAAATGCTTCACTTTAAGTGAAGACGAAACTGTATCGTTCTCAATCTGCCGAACCAAATGTGGAGAATAATAATAGCCGCGATTGGCAACAATAGCCGCAACATTTGCCATTTGAAGCGGAGTTGCACCCAATTCGCCCTGCCCAATCGCCATTGAGCGGATTGTTAATGGATTCCAGCGACCCTTCCCGTATATTTTATTGTAGTATGATTCGGTTGGCAAATCGCCTTTCAACGCATTTGGAAAATCACTGCTGATTATCGTTCCAACTCCAAAACTTTCAACATAACTACGCCAGGTATCAAATCCTTCGGCTACAGTTTTTTCATGATAAAGGATTGCACGAAATGTATTCCATAAAAACGAGTTGCACGACTCGCGGATTGCATCGACTACATTGGCAGGCGAAACATGGTTGTGTGTGCATCGGATTGGACTTGAAGCTTTACCTGAACATGAGAACCTGGATTGAGTTGATATGGCACCGGTTTCCAATCCGATTAAAGTATTTATGATTTTAAATGTGGAACCCGGTGGATATTTAGCCTGAGTTGCCCTGTTAAAAAGTGGTTTTAATGAATCCTGCAACAAAATGTTGTAATTAGTTCCCCTTATCCTACCGACAAGCAAACTTGGATCATAAGTAGGTGCACTCACTAAAGCAAGTACTTCACCGGTTGAAGGCTCAATCGCGACCATTGCACCTTTTTTATTTCGAAAAAGTTGTTCGGCATAACTTTGCAAATCGGCATCCAATGTTGAAACAATATTATTCCCGATTTTTGCCGGAATATCTTCAGCTCCATCCAGGTAACTTCCCTGGATACGGTTGTGTACATCAACCAATTGCTTTTTAATTCCCTTTATTCCACGAACCTGCTTTTCGTATGTTTTTTCAATCCCGCTGGCACCTATATAATCGCCGGATTTATAATACTCATCCTTTTGAATATCGGCATCATTTACCTCGCTTACATACCCCAAAACATGGGCTGCCGAAGGCTGTGCATATTCCCGCAAAGTTCTCGACTGTGTGTGGAATCCTTTAAATTTATACAATTGCTCCTGAAGGTATGCAAAACTTTCTGGTGGGATTTGTTTAATTAAAATGGAGGGTTTGTAAGTTGAATATTCACTTGCTTTCCGAATGCCCGCAATCAAATCTTCTTTTGAAATTTCGAGCAAGCGGCAAAAAGAGACAGTGTCGAACCTTTCAACTTCCCGCGGTGTAACAAGTAAATCGTAGGCAGGTTTATTGAATACCATCAAAACACCGTTCCGATCATACACCAGTCCACGCGCCGGATACTGCACAATTTCGCGCAACACATTATTTGTTGCCGATACCTTGTATTTCGAGCTTATTACCTGTAACCCAAATAATTTCAAAATAAAGATAAGCCCGGCAGCAAGGAAAATGGCAGTTACATAATATTTTCGTTTCGAAAAAATGTCAACACTCATTGCTTTAATTCCTAAAAACCAAAAACTGACTTAAAACTATAACAATAATAGAGAAAACAGAACTTAAAATTACCCTGAAAAGTGTATTTAGAAAATTTGCAAATGTGTAAACTTCAAGATAAAAAAGAAGTAAATGGTGTAGTAAAACCATGAACACCACATAACTGACAAACCAAATCAACTTATTCTGGTGCAATCCGGGATAATCACTTTTGTCATCTTCCCTGTTTGATATAACCCTGATTATCAAAGGCCTCAAGTAAGCAATAAAAACTGTTGCAGCCGAATGTACCCCCAAACTATTGGAAAATACGTCAATTATAAATCCAAGTGCAAAAGCCAGAATTAAAACCAAATACCGTGGTGTACTTAATGGAAGCAGGATGACAAATAAAATATATACATACGGATTGAAAAAACCACCAAACTGGACCTGGTTAAAAATTAATACCTGCACCAAAACCAATGATACAAACATTACCGTATATTTAAGGAGTATCCGAATCATTTGATTATCCTGTTTTCTAATGCTTTCAACTCATCCTTTTTCAGGTTTTCAACAATATCTACATATGAAAGTGCCCTGAAATCTGCGGCAAGTTCAACCTGTATTTGATAATAATTATCGCCGGGTGGCATTTCTATTGAATGAACTGTCCCAATCATAATTCCTTCGGGGAAAACTGATGAATAACTGCTTGTAACAACAGTATCTCCAACAGCAAGTTCAACGTGAAATGGAATTCCCGTAAGGTTTGCATAACGCGAATCGCTGCCATCCCAGGCTAGTGGCCCAAAAGTGCCGCTCTTTTTCAACTTCGCTGAGGCTCCCCATCGTTTATTCAATACCGAAAAACCCAGTGAAAATGATTCGGAGACGTGAATCACAACACCAACCACCCCCTCGGAATTGACAATTCCCTGATCAGGTTTTACTCCATGCTTGCGGCCTTTATTTAGCGTTATGTAATTGTCCTGCTTATCAACGGAGTTATTTATCACTTTCGCAGAAATAAACCTGTACAACGAATCTGTTATTTCAGCCTTCGAAACAACTGAATAGGGTGTGATCCGGATAAAAGGCAAATCAGCAATCAACGACTTTAGTTGGGCATTTTCCCTGGCTAATTTCCGGTTTACCGATGCCAGGCTAAAATAATTACCAACCGCGCTGAATGAATTATAAATGGTTGCAGTTATCTTATTTGACGAATTGAGGTACTTTGATCTTTGGTAACTGTTAAAATTATAAATAAGTGTAAACGAAAGTACTTCTAATAATAAAAAAAGAAGAAACGCATAATTCTTTTGCAGAAACCGAAACAGACCTCTCATTTTTTTATAAGAGAAAGCTCCCGACCAATTATTTGATCAGGAATGAGAAATTATCAACGTTTTTAAGTGCAATCCCGGTTCCACGAACTACTGCCCGCAAAGGATCCTCGGCAATATGAAACGTAATCCCGATTTTGTCTGTCAATCTTTTATCCAAGCCTTTTAACAGCGCGCCGCCACCTGCCAGCCAAATTCCTTTTACAACAATATCGGCATACAACTCGGGCGGTGTTTGTTCCAAAGCACTCAAAACTGCGGTTTCAATTTTTGAAATCGATTTTTCGAGGCAGTGCGCAATTTCCTGATACGAAACTGGTACTTCAATGGGTAAAGCCGTCATTTGATTTGGTCCCTGAACCACGTAATCAGGTGGCGGGTCTTTCAATTGCGAAAGTGCAGAACCAACATGGATTTTAATTTCCTCGGCAGTGCGTTCCCCAATTTTTATATTATGCTGATGGCGCATATATTCCATAATATCAGCGGTTAAATCATCGCCGGCAATGCGAATTGATTTATTTGTTACGATACCGCCCAAAGAAATTACAGCAATTTCAGTAGTACCACCACCAATGTCAACAACCATGTTGCCTTCTGGTGCTTCCACGTCGAGACCAATTCCAATTGCGGCGGCAAGAGGTTCGTAAATCATGTAAACCTCACGACCACCGGCATGTTCCGATGAGTCGCGAACTGCACGAATTTCAACTTCGGTACTGCCTGAAGGGATACAAATAACCATCTTTAACGAAGGAGAAAATAACCTTGGCTTAGGATTTATCATTTTTATCATCCCCCTTATCATTTGTTCCGCCGCGTTAAAATCGGCAATTACACCGTCACGCAACGGCCTGATTGTTTTCAGGTTTGCGTGTGTCTTCCCTTGCATTTGTCTGGCTTTTTCACCAATTGCCACCATTTTTTCGGTTTTCAAATCAATGGCAACAATAGATGGCTCGTCAACTACAATTTTATCATTGTAAATGATAATTGTGTTGGCTGTTCCCAGGTCAATTGCTATCTCTTGTGTTAAAAATGAAAATAGTCCCATTTGAATTTCTAATTATTTAATCTTAAAAAAGATGTTCTGTTTTAATGTTTGAAATGTCTTCTCCCTGTAAATGCCATTGCAATTCCAAACTCGTTGCAGGCATCAATAACTTCTTTGTCGCGGATGCTGCCGCCCGGCTCGACAATGTATTTTACTCCATATTCGTTTGCAGCTTCAATACTGTCGCGGAAAGGGAAAAACGCATCAGAGATTAACACTGAATTTTCAATGGCCAATCCTTTTTTTGTGTTAAAGCGGGGCATCGTTAAATGACGCAAACTGTCGAGACGGTTTGGCTGCCCCATTCCAGCGCCTGTTAACCAAAACGAACCATTTTCATTTTCAGTAACAACAGCAATTGCATTACTTTTCAGGTGTTTGCAGGCGGTTATTCCAAATTTTGCCAGGTTCATTTTTTCTGCTTCAAATGCCTTTGCCGTTACAGTTTCGAATTGAAGATCCAAACCTTCATCTTCATCCTGCACCAGCATTCCACCACTGATTGAGCGGTATAATTTTTCGCCTGTAATTTCACTTTTCACAGGTGTTTCGAGCAATCGTAAATTTTTCTTGCCCGCAAAAACTGAAAGCGCTTCATCTGTAAATTTCGGGGCAATCACTATTTCAACGAATTTACTGCCAAACCACTCAGCAACTTCTTTTGTAACCGTGTCAGTAAAACAAATAATGCTTCCAAATGCGCTGATCGGATCTCCTTCCCATGCAAGTTCAAGCGATTCAAGAATATTTCCGGTAACCGCTAAACCGCATGGATTGAGATGTTTTATTACCGAAACGGCTACTTTATTTTTGATATGACTTACTGAATGATAAGCATCACTGGCCGATTTCCATGCTGCATCGGCATCAAGCATATTATTGTATGACAACGCTTTGCCTTGAATTACACGGGCATCGGATAAAGTTATTTGCTGTGGCGTATTTTTGAATTTAAAGAATGTAGCTTTTTGGTGCGGGTTTTCGCCATATCGCAAAACTTCGCCGTTATTTAAACTGATCCGTTCGGTGCTTTCATCTGTTCCACCGTTAAAGTAGCTGAAAATTGCAGCATCATAATGCGATGAAACCGAAAAAGCTTTGCCGGCAAACCATTTGCGATCCTCCAGGGAAAAACTGCCTTCTTTTTCATTTAACAGATCAAGTAGCGGCAAATATTCATTTTGTGACGGAACGATTACAACGTCCCTGAAATTTTTTGCAGCGGCGCGAATTAAAGATATTCCACCGATGTCAATTTTTTCGATAATATCCTCCTCGCCTGCACCTGATGCAACTGTATCTTCAAACGGATAAAGATCGACAATAACCAAATCAATTTCAGGAATATCGTATTCTGTCAGTTGGCTTACATCACCCTGATTTTCACGGCGCGAAAGGATTCCACCAAAAACTTTTGGATGCAGGGTTTTTACGCGACCCCCCAAAATTGAAGGATAACCGGTTAAACTTTCAACTGAAGTTACTTCAATACCCAGAGATTCGATAAAACTTTTTGTGCCACCAGTACTTAAAATTTTAACATTCAGATTGTTCAGTTTGTGAATTATACTATCGAGGTTTTCTTTGTGATACACCGAGACCAACGCGGTCTTAATTTTTTTATTATCAGCCATTTATTCCCTTATCTAATTTTGGTCGCAAAGATAAAAAAATCAATGTAGAATTTGTACTTAAAATTGCGGTTTCAAACATTTCTTTGTTAATAAATTCAGATTGAAAAACGAGATAGTTGAACAAATTATTGCATTGTTCAACGCCGAGGCATTACAATCATCTCCTCATAATTTTTTCATACAATAATCCTAACCCGTTGCGTTGTGCCATAACAGAGCAAGAAAAACGTAATTTTTCGATTATTGTATAAAAGGTTACTGTGTGAGCTACAACCACGTAGTGGTTGGATTTTTTACTATTTTAGTTTAAAAAAATGAAACCAGGTTCTTATACCCAAATTTATATTCATTATGTTTTTGTTGTTTCACACAAAACATATCTCATTCACGAAAAGCAGCAAATAGAAGTCTTTCCTTTTATATCGGGTTTAATAAATAGCATGGGACACAAATCGCTCGCGGTTAACGGAATGCCAGATCACATTCACGTTTTTATGGGTTTTAATCCCGATAAATCCCCTTCTGAGACCATAAAAGAAATAAAAAGGGCGACTACTAATTTTATTAATTCGAAGAAATGGTTTCAAGGAAATTTTAGCTGGCAGACTGGTTATGGTGGATTTTCATATTCCCGATCACAAATTGACAGTGTAATCCATTACATTAAAAACCAAAAAAATCATCATAAAAAGAAAACATTTAAAGAAGAATATCTTGAGATTTTAAAGAAATTTGACGTTGATTTTGACGAGCGTTATTTATTTGATTTTTTAGAAGATTAATCATCAGATATTCGTCACTAATTTTTTTATGAGAAATCCAACGCCGTGGCGTTGCAGGCAGGTCTACATTTATTTATACAATAATCAAACGCTGTGGCGTTTTGATAAACTTAAATGAGAAAAACGTAGTTTTTCGAATATTGTATTAGAAGTTAGTGAATGTGAGACAACCAGATAGCCACAGATTTTTTATTCTTCAAATACTTTTTTTGAAAAGGCCCAACACCATGCTGCTGCAGACGCGACATCACCCCAATATATAAAAATCGAACACCGTGACGTTTTGCTTGTACTTAAAAAGAAAGTTTAACTAACCCTGAGCAGGAAAAAACGAAGTTTTTCGATTATTGTATAAAAGTGTAGTGAGAAACAACCGTGTAGTGGTTGGATTTCTCAATAATCAAATCTTGTGTCAGGAAAAGGTTCAACGCCGTAGCGTTGCATATATACCAGCATCTGTTTATACAATAATAAAACACCATTGCGTTGCGCCATATCAGAGCAAGAAAAACGAAGTTTTTCGATTATTGTATAAACAGTCAGTTCGAGTGGGAAAACCGTTTAGCGGTTGGATTTCTGAATATTCAAATCTTGTATCGCAAAAAATTTAACGACGTTGCATTGTTTCGCAAGTTTTTAAATACAAAGTTTTGCAAAAGAATAAAAAAACTAATTTTAACTTTACTGACAAATTGAATTACAAAGATGCTTCTGATCAGATTAATATTCGAAAGTTTCTCATTTGCTTTTAATTCGCTAAGAGCAAATAGATTGCGCACATTTTTATCACTACTTGGTATCACTATTGGTATTTTTGCAATCATTTCGGTATTTACTGTAATTGATTCGCTTGAGAAATTTATCAGGGAAAGCCTCGACAGCATGGGAAGCAACATGGTTTACATACAAAAATGGCCGTGGATGCCACCTGAAGGAGAATCAGAATATCCGTGGTGGCGCTATTTGAACAGGCCCGTACCCGAATTTGAGGAAACAGAAGAGATATTAAAAAGAGGTAATTCGGTTGAAAATGCAGCATTTTTATTTGGATTTTCGCGCACTGCCCAGGCCGGAAGCGATAAGATGGACAATGTAACAATTATGGCAACCTCTTATGCAATACTTGATGTTTGGGGTTTAAAGATTGACCGCGGCAGGTATTTCACCGAAAGCGAAATGCGTGCAGGGACACCGGTAGCTGTTATCGGAGCTGAAATTGCTGAAAAACTTTTTCCCGGCCTCGACCCTGTTAACCGTGATATAAAAGTTCAGGGGATTAAATTTCAGATTATCGGTGTTTATGAGAAAAAAGGACAGGACATGTTTGGCACCTCAATGGATAAGAACATCCACATTTCAGCGGTAAAATCGTTTTACATGATTGATATCCGCAACCGCGACAGAGGTCAAACTCTTTGCGTGAAATCGAAACCAAATATCGACAGTGACAAATTTGTGGCCGAACTGGAAGGAATTATGAGAAACCTGCACCGGCTAAAACCTATGGAAGAAAACGATTTTGCGCTTAACGAAGTGAGTTTGATTTCCAATCAGTTCGACCAGTTTTTTATTGTTTTTAATATGGCCGGCTGGATAATCGGAGGATTTTCAATCCTCGTGGGCGGTTTTGGGATTGCCAATATTATGTTTGTTTCGGTAAAGGAACGTACCAAGATTATTGGCATACAAAAATCATTAGGCGCAAAACGCTACTTTATTTTGCTGCAATTTATTTTCGAAGCAATTGTGCTTTCATTGATTGGCGGAGTACTTGGACTGATACTGATTTTTGCTGGAACACTTATCGTTGGTTATGTGAGTGAATTTACAATTGTACTTACCCTTGGCAACATTATAACCGGACTGGTGATTTCGAGTGTTATCGGTTTTATTGCCGGTTTTATGCCTGCCCGTTCTGCAGCCCGGCTCGACCCGGTTATCGCGATGAATTCGGTGTAAAAATTGGTAATAGTTATATATTTGAAAATCTTTATTCGAATCCCAAATGCAAAATAGCATCACCTTTATATACTATTGGCGCATGGTTTAACGCAATAATGTGACCACTCTGCGGAATTTTAATTTTGTATTCGAACTTTCCATACGGATCGGAGATTACACCAATTACATCTCCCTTTTCCACTTTCGAACCATCTTTTACAAAAAACCTGTACAATCCACCATGTTTTGCGCGTAACCAGATTGATTTATGAATCTCGATTACCCCATTTCCCTTTCCATTCTCCAGTTCCTTCGAAAAATCGCGCATTCCCAGATGATGCATAACCCGGAGTGTTCCGTTTACACCACGATGAGTAACCCGTTGTTTAAAATCCAATGATTTACCTCCTTCAAAAAGAAGTACTTTTTTACCCAAAGCAGTTGCTGCCTGCCGGAATGATTTTTCACGTTCGCTGGCAAATACAATAAACCGTGGATGAAATACTTTTGCCAGTTCAAGCAAATCACTGTCTTTTTTTGAAATCCTGATTTGTGAAGTGTTAAATCTTTGTGCCCCGCCTGTATGAAAATCGATGCAATAATCAATGTGGGGAACGATTTCCTTCATCATGTGGTACGCAAAAATACTTGCCAGCGATCCATTTTTTGAACCTGGGAAAGAGCGGTTTAAATCTTTTCCATCCGGAAACTCGCGGGTTTGATTTAAAAAGCCAAAAACATTAAGCGTTGGAATACTGATAACCATTCCTTTTTCGGGCTTTGTATATTTTCTGGCCAATAATTCGCGAACAATTTCAACGCCGTTTAATTCATTTCCATGAATTCCGGCATTTAACAACAAAACCGGTCCATCTTCGCGGGCGCGTTCTACAATAACTGGAATCTCAACTTTTGTATGTGTATGAAGCCGGGCAATATCGAGGTTTAAAATCCGCTTTTGCCCGGCATTGATTTGCTCGCCAAGAATAACTATTTTCTTCCGCTGAATATTTTTGTTTTGATTTTGATCAGGCATGTCTTTCTACATAACGGATAATACTTTTTGCAATATTTTTTCCTGTAGCCGATTCAATACCTTCCAACCCCGGCGATGAATTTACCTCGAGAATTAACGGGCCATGATTGGATTGCAGCAAATCGACGCCACAAATTCCAAGTCCCAGGGCTTTTGCTGCTTTTAGGGCTGCATTCTCCTCTTCATCACTGAGTTGAATCAATTCAGCAGTTCCTCCACGGTGCAGGTTCGATCTGAATTCGCCTTTTTTTGCGGTTCGTTTCATGGCGCCAACCACAACCCCGTCAACCACAAATGCCCGAATATCGGAACCCTGGGCTTCTTTTATAAATTCCTGAACAATTACTCTGACTTTCAACCCGTTAAATGCATCGATAACCGACTCAGCGGCGTTATCTGTTTCAGCTAAAACAACACCCAAACCCTGAGTTCCCTCAAGCAATTTAATTACCACCGGCGCACCCCCTGCTCCCCGAATAATTTCTTTAACATTTTTCGAATAATTTGTAAAAACGGTTTTAGGCAATCCCAGTCCGGCACGCGATAAAATCTGTAAACTTCGCAATTTGTCGCGCGAGCGCATTAATGCCTGCGATTCGATTGCTGAAAATACTTTCATCATTTCGAACTGCCTGACAACTGCTGTTCCATAAAAAGTTACCGAAGCGCCAATTCGTGGAATTACCGCATCAACTTCTTTGAGTTTCACTCCCTTATAAATAATTACCGGATTCTTTTTCTCAATAATAAGATCGCATTTTGTGTGATCTACAACCAATACTTCGTGCTTTCGGTCAATACCTGCTTCCACAATACGCCTTGTCGAATAAAGGTTAGCGTTTCTTGACAATACAACTATCTTCATGTTATGTTAATCTTCTTGATTTCAATTAATTTACCTTTTAAGGAAAGGTTTTTTCGTGAAGTATCAATTAAAAATCGTTTTGAAACAAATTTTCTACCCAGCAAAACCGGGTGTTTCATCTCAATTCTTTCGGTAAGTGTGAGTTCAATGGGATATTTTTCGCGGAAGATGGTTATTTCTGTTAATATTGAAACACGTTCCTCAACAGACCCATTCGAACTTTTTATACTACGCATTTTAAATTTATCGAAACAGAATTCTTTTTCGTGATATTGCGGATGGCTGGGATCAAGAAAGTTACATTTAATATGCTCTACTCCGTCTATTTCAGTTTTCTCGATTTTATGACAGTGAAAACTTGAAGTATATGCGCCGGAATCGATTTTAACTTCAATTCCATACAAGTTCAGTTTTTCGAAATCGGCTATATCTTTTCTGCCGATAATAATTCTTTTTAATCGCACAATAAAGTTTTTAAAGTATCCCGAAAAACATTTTCCCAATTAATAAATAAATCAGCAATCCAACAATGTCATTCATTGTTGTTATAAATGGACCGGTTGCAAGCGCCGGGTCGATTTTAAACCGGTTCAAAACCAGTGGAATAACCGTTCCGAACAGGGAGGCAAATAAAATTACGATAAAAAGTGACAATGAAACAGTGAAAGTAAGGTTCATATCTCCCTGACGAATTGCGTTGTAAGCAAATATCAGAATAGCAAAAATAGCTGCTGTAACAAGGGCAATTGAAACCTCCTTAAATAATTTTCGTGAAGTGGTTTCCAAATCCTTAACACCACTGGCAATACTTTGCACCACAATCGACGATGACTGAACTCCAACGTTACCGGCCATTGCAGCAATTAGTGGAATAAAAAAAGCCAGTTCGGTAACTTTTGCCAAAGTTTGTTCGTGAGAACCTAAAACAACAGCGCCTAAAATTCCACCGATAAGCCCGATCAATAACCATGGAAGCCGGGCACGCAATATTTCCCATATTTTATCACCGGGTTCTACATCGCCGGTAAGCCCCGAAACCATCTGGTAATCTTTTTCAGCCTCCTCGCGAATTAAATCAATCACGTCATCAAAAGTTATCCGCCCTTTCAGCCTCCCGATTTCATCAACCACAGGAATGGCAACAAGGTCATATTTGTCCATAATCTCAGCAATTTCTTCCTGACGGACACTTGTATTTACCATTTTTATGTCGGGGTTATAAATATTCGAGATTTTAGTATTCGTGTTTGTAATGATCAGTTTTTTGAGCGAAAGCACCCCTTTCAACTTTTCGGCATCATCGATAACATATATATAATAAATTTCGTCAACCTCCTGTGCCTGCTTGCTGATTTCCTGCAAACATGTGGCAACCGTCCAGTTTTCGTTCACTTTCACAAGCTCTTTTGCCATAATCCCGCCCGCGGTGTCCTCTTCATATTCCAACAAATCAACAATATCGCCCGCCTGTTCGAAGTCTTCAATTTCGTTTAATACTTCAATTTTGCGCCCTTCGTCAAGGTCGGCCATAACGTCGGCAGCATCATCCGAATCCATGAATTCGAGGAACTTGCTGGCAATTATTTCGGGCGGCAAAACACGCAAAAACCTGCGCCTGTCGTTTTCGGGGATTTCAACAAGTACGTCGGAAGCAGTTTCGCCATCAAGCAAAAGAAAAATAAATTTTGCTTCTTCTGATGACAAATCTTCCATCATTTCGGCAATATCAGCCGGGTGCCGCTCTGATAAAAGCGCTTCAACTTCCTTCGTGTTTTTTTCCTCAATCAGGGATTCAAGGTGCTCAATATATTCGCGTGTTAATTCAAACTGCATAATTTCTATCCTTTTTTGAGGTTCTCAATCATAGTTGTCAACTCAATAAAATCGTTTACCGAAAGTTGCTCCGGGCGTTTTTCGGCAAACTGTTCAGGCAGATTTTCGCAAATTCCCTTTAATGAATTCCGTAGCATTTTTCGCCTTAAATTAAAGGCAGCTTTTACAACTTCAACAAAAAAAACTTCACTGCAAGGCAAAATAGTTGTGTTGTTCCGTTTCAGCCTGATTACTGCCGATTTAACTTTTGGCGGTGGCAAAAACACATTTTCTGAAACTGTAAAAAGGTATTCAATATCATAAAACGCCTGTAAAATCACGCTGAGAATCCCGTAGGTTTTATTGCCGTGTTTTGATGCAATCCGCTCGGCTACCTCTTTTTGCACCATCCCGACAACTTCCGGAATCCGGTTGCGCATGCTTAATACTTTGAATAATATTTGAGATGAAATGTTATAAGGGAAATTGCCTATGATACTAAAATTGCCTTCAAATTTGGCTGCAAGGTCCGATTTCAAAAAATCTTCGCTCCAGATATTTTTTAATTGCGTAAAGTTTTCCTGGAGATATGCAACTGAATCCCTGTCGATTTCGATAACCTGAAGTTTTATTTCAGGACGATTGAGAAGATATTGGGTAAGAACACCCATTCCCGGGCCTATTTCCAAAACGTCAGCGGTTTCGGAACCCAGACTGTCAACAATTTTTCGGGCGATATTCTGATCGATCAAAAAATGCTGACCCAAACTTTTTTTTGGTTTTACAAAACTCATTACTCTCCCCGTCCATTTCTCCTGATTACTAAGTTGCCTTTTATGAAATTAACAAAACAAATTTATACTTTTGCCGCTTACGATAACGGCCGTTGTTAATTTTTTAATTTCGATTCGCAAAAGTAGGAATAATTTGGCGAAATGTAATTTTGATAAACAAAACACAGCTCTAAAATTTATCTGGTTTGAAAAAAACAGCAATTAAAATTCTTAAATTCCTTATATTCTTTACGCTCGGAATATTTATTTTCTGGCTCATTTACAAAGATCAGGACATTGACCGTATAAAATCGGTATTGAAAAATGAAGTGAACTACTTTTGGGTTGCAGTTTCGCTTTTTATCGGATTGATAAGCCACATCAGCCGCACATTACGCTGGGGTTTGATGATAGAACCAATAGGCCATAAACCTCGTTTTGCGAATACATTTATCGCTGTTATGGTGGGTTATTTAATGAACATGGCTTTCCCACGAATGGGAGAAGTATCGAGGTGCGGTGTTCTTTCGAGGTACGAAAAAATATCGTTTACAAAACTTTTTGGAACAGTAGTTGCCGAGCGCCTTATCGATGTGCTTTCGTTGTTATTGCTGTTGCTTGTGGTTATTCTATCGCAGTTTGGACAAATGCTGAGTTTTATACAACACAACCCCGAAATAAAGCAAAAACTTACGAGTGTTTTTACATCGCCTTACCTGATCATTGGTGTTGTTGCATTTGTTGTTTTGGTTTATTTGTTCCGAAACACGTTTAAACAAACTTCGGTTTTTAAAAAAGTTGTTGCCATACTTATAAATTTTAAGGAGGGATTTATCTCCATCCGTTCCATAAAACGAAAAGGGTGGTTTTGGTTTCATTCGGCCTTTATTTGGTTTTGCTATTACCTGATGCTTTATGCCGTATTTTTTGCTTTCGATTTTACAAGGGATTTGAATCCGATAGCAGGATTGACAACCTTTGTTTTCGCGAGTTTCGGAATGGTGGCTCCTGTGCAGGGAGGAATTGGCGCCTGGCATTTTATGGCAATTGAAGCTTTGTCGTTATATGGTGTAAGTTATGAAAACGGGGTAATTTTTGCTTTTGTGGCGCACTCCACTTCTACCGTTATGATAATTTTGGTCGGTTTAATTTCGATGATGATTTTGCCGTTTATTAACAGGAGAGAGGATGTTGAGGAAACTAAACCTGTAAAATAAAAATTAATTTTCACTTATTAAGACTCTCCTGATTTGAAAAAAGTAGCAATAGTAAATTGCATATTTAATCAGGAATACTTTAATTGGGTTGATAGAAAGTTATTAATTTTGAAGTAACTGTCAGGATTTTTATGAATAGATTATTTAACATCATATCACAACCCGAGGGTCGAAAACTTGAGTTCAAGGAAAGCTTGCCTTCAAAATCAGATTTAGCTAAAACCATAATTAGTTTTGCGAATGATGCAGGTGGTGAATTGTATCTTGGTATAAAAAACAATCCACGCGAAATAATTGGGATCTTTGAAAACGAATTGATTTCAACAGAAGAAAAAATAAGCAACATCATTCACGATAACTGTGACCCGATAATCTTGCCTGAAATTTCATTTTTAAATTTTGAGGGCAAACATCTTATTCGAACACAAATTTTTAAAGGCAGTAATCCACCTTACCATTTGAAAAACAAAAATATCGAGGAAGGTACATATATTCGGGTTGGTTCATCCAATCGTTTGGCATCACCAGAAATTATCGCAGAATTGGAACGTCAAAAGCGAAATATTTCATTTGACGGTGAGTTATCTTTCCAAAAAACTATCAATGAACTCAATATCATATTTTTTGCAGATTTTTTCAAGGAAAAGACAGGAGAAGAACTTACTACGAAGGTGCTTCAAAAGATGGAACTGTTTCGCACTGAACATGGTAAAAACCTACCTACGCAGGCACTCATTCTTTTATCCGATGACCAATTTCGAAAACAGCTATTCCCCTATGCTAAAATAGAATGTGCAAGATTTAAAGGTACCAATCCGGGTAATTTTATTGATCAGAAATCAATTGATGTAAATATTGCTATTCAACCGGAACAAGCCTATCAGTTTGTATTACGGCACATTTCGGAAGGCTCAACTGATTATGAAGGTGTTTATAGAACCGATAGATGGGAATATCCGGTAATTGCTTTGCGGGAGGTAATTCGCAACGCAGTTATCCATCGTGATTACTCACTTACCGGAAAAGATATTAAGATAGCTGTTTTTGATGATAAAATTGAGATAACAAGTCCGGGGAAATTAATGCCTTCAATTGATTTTAGTGATATGGAAGCTGGTCAATCCGACATTAGAAACAAAATCTTAGCACCTGTATTTAAACGGCTTGGTATTATTGAGCAATGGGGAAATGGACTTAAAATAATTTCTTCAGAACTTCAAAAATATCCTGAAATTGGGTTGGAATGGAAAGAACCAGGCATGGCATTCCGTGTAGTATTTGTTAAGAAAAACTTTAAGTTGCAACAGGAGTTGCAGCAAGAGTTACAGCAAGAGTTACAGCAAGAGTTACAGCAGGAGTTACAGCAAGAGTTACAGCAAGAGTTACAGCAGGAGTCATTGTATTCAAAAGTGCTCAGACTAATTTTAGAAAAACCACTTTCAAGAAAGGAGATATCAACTTTATTAGGTCAAAAAGCCATATCTGGCCAATTAAATGAAGTGCTTGGAAAGTTATCAAAAGACAGACTAATTGAATGGACAATTAAGGATAGACCCAATTCATCCAGGCAAAAACATCAAATTAATCAGAGAGGAATTGTATTTATAAAAATTTTAGAACAACAAAAATGAAAACTATCTCAATAAGCGTCTTATTAAATATCTTACAGTGCAGAATTAAACACATTTGCTAAAAACAGAATGAACACCGAACTTTTTATTTCGAACAGGCTTTTCTTTGATAAAACAAACCAACATTTTTTGTCGAAGAAAATCATCCGTATTGCTCTTTTTGGGATTGCACTTGGATTGGCTGTAATGATTGTTTCGGTGGCGGTAATCACTGGGTTTAAAACCGAGATCAGGAACAAAGTAATCGGTTTTGGCTCACATATTCAAATTGTGAATTACGAATCGAGAAACTCCTACGAACTGCCTCCCATTTCGAAAAACCAACCATTTTTAGGCAATCTTGATTCGTTGGATTACATTAAAAAGATTCAGGTTTTTGCAACTAAACCGGGAATGATAAAAACCGACGAATCAATACAGGGTATTGTTTTTAAAGGGGTTGAGCCGGGTTACAACTGGACATTTTTTCAGAAAAACCTTGTAGATGGAGTTCTTCCCCAGTTAAATGATACAAGCCGGGTTAATGAAATTTTGCTGTCGGAAAATGTTTCGAATCTCTTAAAAATAAAAACCGGAGACTCGGCGGTACTTTATTTTTTGAACGAAAATGAAGTTACACCACGAATGCTGCAACTCAAGGTTTGCGGAATTTACCGTACAAGTTTCGAAGAATTTGACAACCTTTTTATCATTGGCGATATCAAACAGGTTCAACGGTTAAATGACTGGCAAAACGACCAGATCAGCGGTTTTGAAATACTTGTTAACGATTTCGGTAAAATTGATATTATAGAACGCGAAATCAGGAATCTTGTGGTTTTTTACAGCCAGGAAAACGATGTTATCCTTCGCACAGAAACCATAACCCGCCAATATCCTCAAATATTCGACTGGCTTTCGATACTCGACATGAATGTTTGGATAATCCTATCATTAATGGTTTTGGTAGCCGGGTTTAATATGATTTCGGCATTGCTTGTTTTAATTTTGGAACGGAGTACAATGATTGGAGTTTTAAAAGCTTTGGGAAGCCCAAACTGGAGTATCCGGAAAGTATTTTTGTACCTCTCGGTATTTCTTACCAGCCGCGGAATGTTGTGGGGAAATGTAATTGGAATTGCAATCATTTTGATCCAGAAATTATTTCACATCATAAGGTTAAATCCCGCAACTTATTATGTGGATGTGGTTCCTGTGAATTTCAATATTATACATATTTTGTTGCTGAACGCTGGTTGTTTGGCAATTACAACATTTATGCTCATTGTCCCGAGTTATTTGGTCAGTAAAATCTCGCCCGACAAATCCATAAGGTTTGATTAGTTGAATTATAAAACAAAAAGCTCTTGTGAATTAATCAACAAGAGCTTTTTGCAGTACCTTATTCTTTTGGTTCCGGTTTTAAATGTTTATCCAGAAAAACAATCATTGCCCTGTAAAAGTCGAAACGGTTTTCTTCATTCCCAAATCCATGTCCTTCGTTGTCTTTCACCATGTATTCAACATCAATTCCACGTTCTTTCAATGCATTTACAATCTGATCAGATTCGTTAATATTTACACGCGGATCATTTGCCCCCTGGGCTACAAACAATGGCGCTTTAATTTTATCGACATGATAAACCGGAGAAGCCTCGGCCAGCAACAAACTGTCTGTTACAGGATTTCCGACCATTTCGTACAACATGTCCAACATTGGTTTCCAATAAGGCGGAATGGTTTTCATAAAAGTAAACAAGTTTGAAACGCCCACATAATCGACACCCGCTGCATACAAATCCGGAGAAAAACAAAGTCCTGCCAATGTTGCGTATCCACCATAACTTCCACCGTAAATGGCAATTCTTTCCGGGTCGGCAATTCCTTCGTTAATTAACCATTGTACACCATCAGAAATATCGTTCTGCATTGTTTTTCCCCACTGTTTGAATGAGGCTTCCCAAAAAGCTTTGCCAAAACCAGTTGATCCACGAAAATTCATTTGTAAAACTGCATAACCATTATTGGCTAAAAACTGCACTTCGGGATTAAAAGTCCAATTATCACGAGCCCATGGACCACCATGAGGATTAATTACAACAGGTAATTTTTCAGCTTTATAACCTAAGGGTAAAGTAAGATAGCCTTGAATATTCATCCCATCCCGCGTAGTGTAATTCACGGTTTTCATCTCGCACATATTCTCAGCTTTAAGCCAGGGACTAAGTTCTGCCAGCAAAGTCAATTCATCGGTTTCCTTGTTATAAAAATAATATTCACCCCGCGTTTTATCGCTGAAAGTACGTATCATAAATTTATCTTCTGCTTTATTTTCACTGGCCAGGCGCACTTCAATTCCGGGTAATTTTTCTTTCAGTTTATTCATCATCGCTTCATAGTCCGAATCAAAAAAACTCTCCTTCCTTTTATCGGTGTACCAATTTACAGACAACAGTTTTTTATCTTTTTTTGAATAAACCATACCTGTAAGATCAGCTTCTTCGGTTTCAAAAAGGATTTCACTTTCCTTTCCATTCGCAATATCAAAAGTTACCAAAGCCAGTTTATCGCGTTCAAGATTTGATAAAGCATAAACCATTGTATTATCAAAAGTAAAGATTAAGGGATTGACAGCTTCTTTAAAACTTGTTGTTAATACAGGTGCAAATTCATCCTCTTCTGTGTTACGATACAGATAAGTTGTATTAACTCCGTCAGATGCAACAGCTATCCGGAGTTTCCCATCATGGTCGGTCATCCAGCCCATAATATTACCTGGATTTTCGGCCAGCAGAGTTAATTCACCAGTAACAATGTTTAAACGATATGGGTCGAAAACGGTTGGATTGCGCTTATTTAGCCCAACTATTACTTCTTCCTCAATATCTTCAAGTTCATCTATAAGTTCTGTTCTAACTTTTTCAAATACCGTCAATCCTTTTAAGTCCGAACCATCGATATTTACACCATACAAGTGAAAATTTTCATCACCTCCGGTATCTTTAAGAAATAATATCCGGTTGTTGTTAGCCCACAAATAACCCGCAATATCACGTTCGGTTTCGCTTGTAATTCGAATGGCTTCTTCTGCACCAATCTTTTGGACAAAGACATTAAGCCGGGATTCAAAAGGAGCCATATATGAATAATACTCTCCATTGGGAGAAAGCATAAAAGCAGTTTTTTCAGGATTTCGAAAAAAGTCTTCCATGGGAATAAGTGGAGCTTTCTGTTCTGCAGATGGTTTACAGGATACAAAAGCAACTACAACGATAAATAAAAAGATCAGTTTTTTCATTTTTGCGATTTTTTTAAGATTTGACATTTAATTAACCAGAATGCTAAGATTTAAGCATTACAAGTTAATGATATAATTGTTTTAATCAAATATTTAAAAATGCAAATTTGCCAATAAATACCTGTTTCAATTTCTTTTATGAAATGTAATACATATGATTTGCATAAAAACCAATTTAACAAATATCAATTCTAATAATCAAATTTTTCTCTTAAAAAACCTATCTTTGACATCTCTAAAAATTTTACAAAGAATGTTTTTTGTTGGATCAACCGGCCAGATTTTAACCCTGATACTTACTGTATGTTTGCCGTTCGTATTTTTGGTTTCATCCGAACCAAAAGCCGAACTATTAAAGGATACATTACTTTTTGAAAACATTCAAATTCAGCACGAAACTTTTTCTTTTGAATACAATTCATTTCAAATCCAATTAGCTCCGTCCGAAAATGATGATGACACAAAAACCTGGCTTGAAGATACTTTCATTCAAAAAATACCAATTACAAAGGATCTGATAAAGTGGAAATCATTTTGTGCTGAAAGTTCGGGAAATAAAGCCCCACCCACTTTTAACCGGGGTTACTGTTAAAATAGCCGGGTTTGGAAATCAGGCTATTAAATCAAAATATCAAAATTTAATATCGTTTTTCAATTGTTCCTGTTTCACATAATGAGTGACGGATTTTAAAAACAACTGAATTATTAACTTAACAATTATGAAAATGTTTCGATTCATTTATTCCACTGCCATTGTAATGGCTCTGTTGTTAACTTCTCAAACAATTTTAGCACAAAACACAATTTCGGGAAAAGTACTTTCACAAAGCGGAGAGCCGCTGACTGGAGCAAATATAATTGTAAAAAACACTACAATTGGAACTGCTTCGAATGGCGATGGAAATTACTCGCTCCAAAAACTAAAAAATGGCGAATATGTTATAAGGGTTAGTTTTTTTGGATATGAAACACAGGAAAAACCAATTGTTATCAACGACAATGATTTAACCGCTGACTTTACTTTAATACAGACTTCAATTGATTTGAATGCAGTGGTGGTAACCGGTACACGAACCGAAAAAAGCCTTGCAAATACTCCTGTACTGACACAATCAATCAGCATTCAGGAACTGCAAAAAAAGGATGTTACAAACATTTTGGATGCTCTTGAATTTACTGTTCCCGGACTTGAATTTACCAGTCAGGCTCAAGGCAAATCATTGACCTTACAAGGAATTGACGCACAATATATGCTGATTTTGGTGGATGGAGAGCGACTTGCCGGCGAAACTTACGGCGATGTAGATTACTCCCGCATTAACATGGCCGATGTTGAACGAATCGAAGTTGTGAAAGGCGCTGGTTCAACTTTGTATGGCTCCAATGCTTTGGGCGGTGTAGTGAATATCATCACAAAAAATCCGGTTAAGGATTTGAGTGTTGCAGCTTCAGCTCGTTTTTCGGAATACAACACGCAAAATCAAATGTGGAGTTTTGGTACGAAACAAGGGAAATTTTCAAATCAAACCTCTTTAGTGCTTGACAAAACCGATGGTTACGATTTAATAGAAGGTGACTCGTATCGCACCCAGGAAAAAGAGGATGCAGTTGTGGTGAACGAACACCTGAAATTTACCCCTACCGAAAATTTTGTTTTGGAAGGGAATGTCTCGTTTATGTCGAAAAACCGTGATAATACCTCGAAGGATTTGTATGACCGAAGGAACGAAAATTTTACTTATGGCGCAAAAGGGGCTTATTTCATCAACACAAGAAGTAATTTGAATTTGAGCTGGAACTCGGACAATTACAAATTAATCGACAAAGTCACCCCCGGTGAATTTCAATCTACTTACAACAACACAAACAATACTGCAAGGTTGTTGGGCGATTTTAATCTTGCCGACTGGAACCATCTAACTGTAGGCACCGAATATATTACTGAAAACCTTACAGCACCACGTAACAACATAGAAGATAAAACCAATACCGATTACATTGTGTATGCCCAGGAAGATATTCAACTGGGTGAAAAGCTTGATATTATTGGCGGTGCAAGGGCTCTTAACAATTCACAATACGGCTGGCATTTTACACCGCAGGTTTCAGCAATGTATAAAATATGGCATTTAAATCTCCGTGCAAACTACAGTATGGGATACAAAACTCCAACTTTAAAAGAAAAATACATGTCGTTTAAAATTCCTGCTCCTGGCCCTCCAATGTTTCTTGTTGGCAACCCCGATCTTGAGCCCGAAACGTCCAATTATACTTCTCTTTCGGCTGAATACACAAGGCAGGGTGTTTCGTTTTCAGTTTCGGCATACAGGAATAATATCAGCAATATGATATCGGAAAATCTTGATGAATATACTGTTAAACCAGGTGGAATTATTGAGTACGCCTACCAAAACTACGCCGAAGTTTTGTTGAAAGGGATCGACATTATGTTGAGGACAAAAATCGTTAAAAGCCTTTACTTTAATGGGGCAGTTACTTTTTCAAAAAAATATGACCAAATTGAAGATAAAGAATTTGAAAATGTGCGGAATTTCTCGGGAAAATTTAACCTCGACTACAACCTCATTTCAGGAAATTACAGGTTGGATGCAAATATCCAGAGTAACGTTTACGGCGGAAAAACAATCAATTTGATGGACGAAACTACCCACAAAGTTGAAGCTGTTGAACTTGAAACTTTTTCGTTGTGGAAACTTACAACTACACACACTTTTAATACACATTACTATTTAAAATTTGGGGTTGACAATATTTTGGATTATATGGATCCGAAGGGTGGTTATAATACCGGTACACCCGGCAGGACTTTTTTCTTTGGTATTGGCTTGAACATATAACATAAATTTTTGCGTTTTTATATTTCATTTCTATTGAGTTTAAATACCCGTTTCGGCGGGTATTTTTTTTAATTTTGCAGCATGTTTTTCGATGCTGAAAATATCAAAAAAGCTTTGTCGCAATCGTTGCCGGGTTCAACTTCGCACCGCAGGATGCTGCCTGTGAACCGGGATCTTGTAGCCGGCAGCAACGACCAGTCACGCATAAAACACAGCAGCGTTTTGCTTCTGCTTTATCCCGAAAACAACGAATTGCATGTGTGTTTAATAAAACGCCCCGCACACATGAAACACCACGCCAGACAAATTGCCTTGCCGGGCGGACGGATTGAAAAAGGCGAAACTGCCCTTGAAACCGCCCTGCGCGAAACATGGGAAGAAATTGGGATTACACCTGATCAAATTGAAATACTCGGTACACTCTCTGAATTATATGTACAGGTGAGCCGTTTCCAGATTCACCCGTTTGTGGGCTGGCTCAGCAAAAAACCGAAGTTTGTTCTATGCGAAAACGAGGTGGAAAAAACAATTTCGTTCCCGCTGAAAAACATGAAAAATGCTATGGAAGAAGTTGAACTGCTTACCATTACAGGAACATTAAAAGTGCCCTGTTTTAAGTTTGACGGCGAAATTATCTGGGGTGCAACGGCAATGATTTTATCTGAATTTTACGATATTCTTACGTAGTTTACCACTAATAATCAATAACATTTTTATACTGTTTGTAGTTGTTGATTACATTCCTTACAAAATTTGTAGCTTCTTCTCCGCGGCAATAACCAAAACGCACAACTTCATCTTTAAAATACTGTTCTTCCGATTTGTTTTGAAGGTAAATATCAACATTGCCATCCCACACATTTGGGTTTTTACCGTATTTTTTTGCAAGGCGCTGTGCATCGTTTACATGCCCCAGCCCAATATTGTAGGCAGCGAGCACAAATTTTATACGTTGAGTTGAGTCGGGAATGCTTTTTACAAACTGGTTGTTTAATGAGTTCAGCAATAAAACACCGCCTTTTACATTTTGCTTTGGGTTTTCAATATTCTCTACGCCAAAAGCTTCGGCAGTTGCGGGCATCAATTGCATTAAACCGTAAGCTCCAAGCCACGATCCTGCATCTTCGTTAAACCTCGATTCGTGGTAAACAATTGACGAAATCAACCGCCAGTCCCAGTTGTATTCTTTCGAAACTTCCTTTATTATGCCATCATATTTCGAAATCCTGCTCCCCGAAATACTGTTGAATTCGCTGGTCATGCGTTCGGCAACGCGTGGACTTTCAAAATATTTAAAATAAAGGAAATTAAATTTGCGTGTTTCTTTCATTTCAGTAAGCCACTTATCTAAAAATGCTTTCCATTCGACCGAGCCTTTGCGAACCGCCCAGGCAATATTTTGGGGCAAACTTACCTGAAGTGAAATATCGAGGTTGGGGTAATAATACTTATTCAGCTTTCCTATATTTTCATCGCAAATGGTGTAATCAATCTCACCTTTGGCAACCCTCGCTATCAATTCTTCGGTACTATGCACCGAGTCGGTAATTATTGCAATATGTCCACCAATTTCTTCCGATAAATTTAGCAATCGCTGATGATAGGCTGAATTTTTCTGAACATACACTCTTTTATTCTCAAGCTCCAGCACCGAATTGATATAACTTGCTTTTCCAATTTTGCCTGATTTACCGCGTTGTACCAAAACCTGTTGAGTTTGTTGAAGGGGGACAGTAAAATCAATTTGTTTGTTGCGCTTTCCGGTTATGGTAAGGTTTTGAGCGATTATGTCGTACCTGCTGTCAAGCAGTCCGTTAAATGATTCGCTGATATTATTGTAAACAACAATTTCAAGGTTTACTCCAAGATCTTTACTTAATGCCTGCAACAATTCATATTGAAAACCCATCGGTTTTCCGCGGTATATAAAGTAATTGGTTGAATTGTAATCAACAGCAGCCTTTAGTATTCCGGTTTTCTTGATCCGGGCAAAATCATTATGTACATTTGCCGTTTCAATCCTTTCCTTTTCCGATGAATCCCTTATTTCATTCCATAAAAAAATAACAACAAAAGCAAAAAACAAGAATAGAAAAATAGCTGCTCCTTTTTTGTATGTTAAGTTAAATTTCATTAGTCATAAAACAACCACGAAAGCCCAAATCTAAACGATGACCGGGGCATTGGATAGTGCGCAGTTGTCATGTATTCTCCATCTAAAAAACCTGTTCCAATATTCACCATTTTGAAAAATACAATTGTTCTTTTCAGTCGCAAATTAGCATAAACATCAATATAAGGATAGTTTCCGTATTTTTTTTCATTTTGAAGATAAAACAAACCTGTTGACGGTGAATAGGCATCGGCATAATACATTGTGTTATATCGCGTATCAAAACCAATTTGTGTAAACATTACTTTTGAAATCACAAATTGATAATAAGCCGAAACAAATCCCGAAAAAACAGGAAGATGGATGAATTCTTCATTTGAAGCCTTCTGCCACAATGCCCGCACGCGAAAATGAAGTTTGCGGTAGTTGAAATCTTTATCGGCAAATGCTGATAACACGAGTAACTCTTTATTGGTTTGAGATGGAATACCTTCGTAATTATTATAAATAAAGTTATTTATAATGGCATAATTTCCGGTAAGTTTTAGTTTGAAGCGCGGGGAAATAATGCTTCCGTTTACGTCCATCCGTTGCTCCATATTGAAGTTGTTGTTCCAGCGAAAATGATTCGAATAAAACTCCTCTTGAAAATAATCGGCAACTGTGTTGTTGATAAATCCTCCAATAACAAGCGAAGCCAGTGAATCTTTAAATACTTTGAACGGCTTTGATATAATCCCCGAAAGTTCAGTCTGCCCGGCTTTTTGTCCAACTAAATAAATTCTACCATCGAAATTCCATGTCCAGAATTTTCCTTTCTCCCGAAAAATACCTCCACCGACATATAAATTTGAGTAATTTTTCACAATGCTTTCATACCTGTTGGTATCCAATCCTGCAAATCTTGTTGAATCGCGTCCTGGCGTAGTGGTATTTATAAAATCCAGACCAAGAAAAGCTCTTTTGCCAAAACTTGTTTTTCGTTCGGCATTTTCATATTGTTTCAGTTGAATTACGTTGTCAAGCATATTAAACCTGATAGAATCAGTTATATAATCAATTCCGTAATAAGTGTTTTCGAAAAAAGTGTTTTTGGCTTCTTCTTCATCCGAGAACTTTTGTTGATGCCTTTGATATTGTGAACCGACAAATACTCCAAATATTGGTCTGAACAATCCTGAATCTTTCTCAGTTTCAATAATCTTCCCAAATCTGTACTCACCATTTAAAAAGTAGTAAGTTCCTTTCAAATTCGTAGTACTTGCTTCAAGATTTGTATTTATTAATTCAGATTTGGGAACTTCTAAAAGTAAACTGTCTTTTGTAATTCCACCATTTTCGTTGTTTTTCAGTGTATTTGTGATAAAACCTGAATAGATATTTAAATGATCACGGTTGTAACTTGTATATAGTGTTATAAAATTGTTTTTACTTTCCTGTGCATTGTATTGTCCGGCTGATTTTGCCATATTTATTTGCAATGTAAAGTTCAGATATGGGTTTACATTTTGGGTATGAAAGAAATTAAACCGGGTTTCATTTTTTACTGACTTATTACCACTTTGACCAAAATCGAGTCTTGTAAACGGAGTTTTTGTATTATGATATTGTATAATTGCCGGCGTTAGTAAATAAACTTCTCTCGATTTAAAAAACAGGAAGTCAACATTTGAATTCCGATCAAAGAAATCGTTGTTCAAAGCTGGTGTTCCATAGTTTCCGACAAACGTGGAAGTAATAGCATTTTTAAGTGCCGGATTGTAAATTTGATAATTATCAAGAAGTGTATCTAACTTCATGGAATCCTGAAATGCGCCAAAATCAGTAATTTGCCATAACCTGATGCTTGGATCAATATTACTTGGCTTCTTTACTTCTTCCTCTGACTCTTCCTTATCAACTTCAAATTCTTCAAAAACCTGTGAAATGCTTTTGTATGGAACTAACAATGCTAATAAAAGAACAATTGATATGGTTATTTCTTTTAGTTTCATTGAAAATCAAATTAATCTGAAAATTAAAACACAATAAACCAAATAGTTATCAGATATAATGTATTTATCCATTAAAACCATTGTAAACTTTCCACTTTTAAAATTTTGTTTCAACATCGATAATATTTGCGACTGCACAAAACTAAAAAAAGCATTCAAGGGAAAGATAGAACTTAATAACTTTTTATGATAATTAACTATTAACCTTAATAAAAAAGGCCCGTGCTCAGAAGAACACGGGCCTTGGTAAGTTGGCAGCGACCTACTCTCCCACTGTTACGCAGTACCATCGGCGCTGGCGGGCTTAACTTCTCTGTTCGGTATGGGAAGAGGTGGTGCCCCGCCGCTATAG
>JBGSMW010000074.1:0-82011 GCA_041739985.1 Draconibacterium sp.
AGAAATGTACTTCGTACAAAAGTAATTTCAGGAATGATTGACAGTGTCCCGGTGATTCCACAAACTGTAATCGACAGCAAAGAACACCGTGAACTGGTTTACGAAAGCGGGCTGAAAAGTCTTGTGCTACTGAAAAACAGCGATAATATTTTGCCGCTTGACAAAGAAAAACTAAAGTCAGTTGCAGTAATTGGGCCAAATGCAGCAGTGCAACCGCTCGACGGAAACAGCAGTTCGAAAGTGCTCCCCTCCTACCGGATTCCTGTTGAAAAAGCGTTTCGCGCAGTTTTAGGCGATGAGCGTGTAAAATATGCCAAAGGCTGCAACATTAACGACACCGATAAAAAACAATTTGCAGCGGCCATTGAAGCTGCAAAACTTACTGAATATGTGGTTTTTGTTGCCGGACTGGACAGCACTGTGGAAGGAGAAGGCTGGTTTCTCGACAAGGAAGCCGATGAAAAAGGCGGCGGTGCAGTTGCCCGTCCCGACCGGCCATCGCAAACTGTTTTGTTGCCCGGAATGCAGAATGAGTTAATCAATGAAATCGCTAAGGTAAATCCGAATATCATTTTGGTGGTGATTTCGGGCGGAACCTGCAGCGTGACTCCGGTTATCAACAATGTAAAAGGTTTACTTTATGCATTTTATCCGGGGCAGGAAGGCGGTCGTGCCATTGCCGATGTGCTGTTCGGAAACTACAATCCTTCCGGAAAACTACCCGCAACAGTTCCAAAAGACGACAGTCAAATCATTCCGATTAGTCCCGATTTCAGAAATATGGTGAGCCGGGGAGTTGGCTACCGCTGGTTCGATTCGCAAAATCTGACTCCTGAATTTGCCTTTGGTTTCGGACTGAGTTATACCACTTTTGAATACAGCAATATCAGGATTAACAATGCAAATGCAAAAGTTGGCGATTTCATTGAAGTTTCCTTCGACCTGAAAAACACTGGAAATGTTTTTGGTGAAGAAGTGGCGCAACTTTATCTTTCAACGGGCAAGATTATTCCTGAACTTCAGATGCCGGTAAAACAACTGCGTGCATTCGAAAAAACCGGGTTGAATCCGGGAGAAACCAAAGCCATTACTTTTACCCTTTCACCTGAAGAACTTTACATATACAACGAAACAACCAAATCGTACCAGGTACCCGAAGGCGAATTTATGGTGCAGGTTGGCGGTTCATCGGATAATCTGCCACTCAAAACAGGATTTTCTTTGAGCAAAGCAGAAGGAAAACCAGACCTTTCGGTGAGAAATATCCGAACTATGCCGGCATTTCCAAAAGAGGGTGACGAAGTAATTTTTATGGCTTCACTCATCAACAACGGAACTGCAGCCACAAACAAGGGCGATTCGCATATCATCCGTTTTTATGTTGACGGGAAAGAAGTGGCGAATTACCATTCGAAATCAATTGCAATCCCGGTTGGCGGAATGGAACTCGCCTGTGCACAGGGGTTGAAAGGCATCAACTGGAAAGCAGCAAACGGCAATTTTAAAATTACTGCAAAAATTGAGGTAAAGGAAAGCAGCGATTTAAATCAACAAAATAATGCCTGCGAAGCTGAACTTCAGATTCCAAATGGAAAAGTTGTTCCGGTGGAAATTGCGAGAATTTTGCGTGATTAAAATAAAATTCAAAAACACAAAAGATGATTTAAAAAATAAGGTTGAGTTCTTTTATATATACATTTTCTACTAAGGTCTATTTTAAAAATAAGGTTTTAAAGAAGTCAATCATCTGATTAATTGCAATTAAACTGAATTTAATTTGATAGAACCTTATTTCATTTTCCAACCTTAGTAGCAAAATGATGCCCCATCGATCAAAACCTTATTAAACTGAATATCAATACATAAAACTTAGATTAAACTAAAATATCAAACTGATGAAAAACAAATTCTTCACAATTTTAATATCATTTCTGCTTGCCAGCGGAATTCTTCCCGCGCAATCCACCCAAAACCCAATTTACAAAGACCCCGTTGCGCCAATTGAGTCGCGCATCAAAGATTTGTTGGGTAGAATGACGATGGAAGAAAAATGCAGACAAATTGATATCTGGCACCCGAAAATGGATGTCAGCAATCCGGAGATTTTGAGCAAAGCAATTGCTGCTTTGGGCGACACAGTAAAAAATGGAATCGGATTTCTGCAATTTCAGGTTCGCATGAATCAGGATGAATATGCTGCCCGTTTCAATGCGGTTCAGAAATATTTGATAGAACAAACCCGGTTGGGAATTCCGGCTATTTCTAATGGTGAAGGTTGTCACGGATTTGTTGGCAACGAAGATAAATCAACTGTTTTTCCGGCTCCACCATTACTGGGAAGTACCTGGAATCCTGAGCTGATTGAAAGTGTTTACAGCGCTGTGGCTAAAGAGATGCGCAGTTACGGAATCACCCACGCAGCAACACCGGTAATCGATTTATTGCGCGACCCGCGATTTGGAAGGTCTGACGAGTTTTTGGGTGAAGACCCGTATCATGTGGCAGAAATGGGAGTCGGAGCAATTCTCGGATTGCAGGGCCGCTCGCCAATGATAGACGAAAACCACCTGATTGCCTGCGCCAAACATTTCTCTGGTCACGGTCAACCTGAAGGTGGCACCAACCTGGCACCCAGTAATTTATCGGAGCGGGTACTTCGTGAAATTCATTTTTATCCGTTCGAAATGGCGGTAAAAAAAGCGAACGTGCGCACTGTAATGGCTTCTTATAACGAAATCGATGGCGTTCCAAATCATGCCAACAGTTGGCTGCTCAACGATGTTTTGCGCGGCGAATGGGGTTTTACAGGTTACGTAATTTCTGATTACGATGCCGTGAACCGGATGATAACCCGACAGCACGCGGCGCTAAATCAGGCCGAGGCAGCAAAAATGGCCATCAATGGCGGGATGGACTTTGAATGCCCAAGTAGTTGGAAAGACTACTGTTTCAGCCAATTGCCTGAGCTGATTAAAACCGGTGAAGTTAAGGAATCGGTGCTCGATTCTGCGGTTGCACGGGTGCTACGGAATAAATTTGTAATGGGATTGTTTGAAAATCCTTATATCAAAAATGTGAGTGAAAATGAAAGAATTGAAATGCAGAAAAAGCACAGACAAATTGCACTCAAAGCTGCTGAAGAAGGAATGATTTTACTGAAAAACGACGGCACACTTCCACTCAACGAAAACAAAATCAAACGTCTGGCAATAATTGGTCCCAACGCCGACGAAGTTCATTATGGCAACTATTCAAACGATATTTCTCCCGGAATCAGCATTTTGGAAGGTTTGACGACTTATGGAAAAGGAAAATTCGAGGTGGTTTATTCCGAAGGATTCAAAATTTATGAAAACGACACAACCATAAAAGCGCCGGAAAAAATATTGGAAGCAGAAAATCTCAGGATTCAAAAGGCCGTTGAACTGGCAAAAACCTGCGATGCCGTTTTGCTGGTAATGGGTGGTAACGAACTGACCTGTCGTGAAGAGTGGAAAGACCACACCGGCGATGTTTACGATTTGGATTTGTTGGGTCGCCAGGAGGATTTGGCCAAAGCCATTTTTGATTTGCGAAAACAAACCGCTGTGTTGTTAATCAACGGTCGGCCACACTCGGTAAACTACCTGGCAGAAAATGCACCGGCCATGCTCGAAGGCTGGTATTTAGGGCAGGAACAGGGAACTGCGGTTGCCAATGTCGTTTTCGGGAAAGTAAACCCGGGGGGAAAACTGGCGGTAACTTTTCCTCGTCATGTGGGTCAGTTGCCGGTTTATTACAACCGGAAACCTTACGTCCACGAAAGTCCGTATATCGATGGGGAATATTCACCACTTTATCCTTTTGGCTTTGGATTGAGTTACACCACTTTCAAATACGCAAATCTGAAATTGAATACGAAAAAAATAACCGCAGGCGAATCAGTTGAAGTCACCATTGATATAACTAACACCGGAGAACTGGACGGTGACGAAATTGTGCAGCTTTATATTCGCGATAGGGTGAGTTCGGTGACACGACCAGTTCAGGAACTGAAAGATTTTGCGCGGATTCATCTCAAAAAAGGAGAAACCAAAACAATTAAGTTTCTGATTACTGCCGACAAATTGCAGTATTATGGTTTGGACATGAAACGAATTGTTGAACTGGGTGAATTTGAAGTTCAGGTGGGACGAAATTCAGCGGATTATCTGAAAGAAAGTTTTGAAGTAATAAAACAATAAAAATCGAGAAATGAAGAATCGTTTAAATCAACTTGCCCTTATTTGCACTGTAATTTTAATTGCATTTGCGGCACAAACCAATGCACAAAAAAACTACAAGGGAAAAGCCTGGAACGGCAAAATTCAGCAAATTCCCGGGAAAATTCAATGCGAGTTTTATGATGTTGGTGGTGAAGGTGTTGCCTGGCATGATACCGACTCAGTGAATAACGGCAGCGGCAGGTTAAATCCGGCAAACGGAACTTTGCTCAACGAATTCAGGATGAATGAAGGAGTCGATATTTCGTACACCAAGTTTCAGGACCCGGCCATCGACAACAGTGCATTTAATCTTGTGGAACCTGAAAAAGACCAGCATTATGCAGGCTGGACTGAACCCGGCGAGTGGATTAACTACACCATCAAAGTAAATAAAACCGGAAATTATTCGATTGGAATCATGTACACAGCCAGCGGCAATGGCGGAATTGCGCTTGATTTGGACGGAAAGCCACTGACTCCGGAGTTAAAAATTCCTTCAACCCGAAACGACAAGGAACCGGTTGACTGGCGGCAATGGCATCACTGGAACCGCATCGATTCTTTAACAACAGTGAAACTGAAAAAAGGAGTTCATATAATCACTTTAAAAACCGTTTCGCACGGAAATATGAATTACGATTACCTGGATTTTAAACTTGTTGAATAAAATTGAAAAAAATCAGATAAACAATTTCAAACAAGCTGGTGTTTTTAAAACAGACCTTACTTGAATTACTGTAAATAATAAAAACATCATGAAAAAGGGAAGACTGGAAGCATTTAGCGATGGAGTATTGGCAATTATTATTACAATAATGGTTTTGGAAATGAAAGTGCCGCATGGCCATGATTTTGCTTCGCTGATACCTTTGATACCGGTTGTTACAAGTTATATCCTGAGCTTTATTTATATCGGAATTTACTGGAACAATCACCATCATTTAATGCATACTGTAAATCAGGTTAATGGCAATGTATTATGGGCAAATCTTCACCTGCTTTTCTGGTTGTCGTTGGTTCCGTTTGTTACCGGTTGGATGGGCGAAAACCAGTTTGCCATTATTCCTGTTGCCTCGTATGGTTTTATTCTGTTAATGGCAGCAATAGCATATTTCATTTTGCAATCCATTATACTAAAGCAACACGGTAAAAATTCAGTATTGGCAAAAGCCATTGGCAACGATTTGAAAGGAAAAATGTCGCCAATATTATATATAATTGGCATAATTGCGTCGTGGTTCAGTCCGCTGGCTGCAGGTGGAATATATACACTTGTAGCATTTATCTGGCTGATTCCGGACAAACGGATTGAACGAATTTATAATGAAAAGCAGGAAAATTAATCATTGAAATCCTGTTGAATTCATCCGTAAAAATGAGATTGTAAACCAGGATTATTGTACATATTTTCCAAACCGACTGATTTTAATACCCTCTCTCCTGCCCTCATTGATCATTAAAATTCTTACTTCATATTCAAGTCTAATCTTTTAATTGATGTATTTTTACTACCGGTTTTTATTTTTTTAATGATGATCAATGAAATAAAATAAGGAAAATCGATAACTGATTTCTCAAAAAAAACGCTTTGTCCTGATACTCAAATCTAAAATAAATCTGCAAATATGAAAATCCTTCACACTTCCGACTGGCATCTTGGAAAACGGCTCGAAAACTTTTCGCGAATGGTAGAACAACAGGCAGTGTTAACAGAAATATGCGAAATAGCTGATACTGAAAAGGTAGATGCAGTGCTTGTTGCAGGTGATTTGTTCGACACGTTTAATCCACCAACCGAAGCAATAGAACTGTTCTACAAAACGCTAAAAAGACTTTCAAAAAATGGTCAACGGCCTGTAATTGCAATTTCCGGAAATCACGATTCGCCCGATCGTATTGAAGCTCCCGACCCGCTGGCACGCGAATGCGGGATAATTTTTACTGGCTATCCAAATTCTGTTGTTCCCAAATTTGAATTGGAAACGGGTTTGAAGATTTTGAATTCCAAAGAAGGTTTTATGGAGATTCAACTTCCTGAAAACAAAACACCACTGCGGATTTTGTCAACTCCATATGCAAACGAAATCAGGCTACAAACTGCCCTCGGTTACGAAAACAGCGAAGAAGAACTGAGAAAGGTGCTCCAACAAAGCTGGAGCAATTTGGCTGAAAATTATTGCGACAACCAGGGAGTTAATATACTTGTAAGCCATCTATTTGTGATTGAAAAAGGAGGTGAGATACCCGAAGAACCTGTCGACGAAAAACCAATTTTGCATGTTGGTGGCGTTCAGGCAGTTTACACCGAAAATATTCCCAAACAAATTCAATATACGGCTTTGGGGCATTTGCACCGGATGCACGCGGTTGGCAATGAATCAAAAGTTTTTTACTGTGGCAGTCCGCTTTCATACAGTTTTGCCGAGGCCAACCAGCAAAAATATGTTTTGATTCTGGAAGTGGAACCCGGTGATAAAGTTAAGGTTACGAAAAAACCTCTGACAAAAGGTAAAAAACTATTGCGTTATAAAGCTGAAGGAATGGGAAATGCCTTAACCTGGCTGGCACAAAACCCTGATTGTTTGGTGGAACTAACTTTGGTGACTGACACTTTTTTAACCGCACAGGAACGCAGGCAAATCAGCGCTGCCCACAATGGAATTGTCACAATAATCCCTGAAGTTACAAACCCAAATGAGTTTGCGGCAACAAACAAAAAGAGCATCGATTTAAGTAAAAATATGAACGAACTTTTCCGCGACTATTTTAAACACACAAAAGGACAGGAACCCAACAATGAGATTATGGAACTTTTCAAGGAGATTCTTGCTGCAGAAAATGACACATAAAAGCAATCAACCACGGATTACGCGGATTAACACAGATTAAAATTTAAAATGTCATTTTTAAATATCTGTGCAAATCTGGGTAATCTGTGGTTAAAACAAAATAACTCAATTGTAAAAACCAATTAAATTTTAAAATCATGGAAAATCTAAATCTTCTCAGCTACGAAATTATTGGTGCGGCATATCATGTTCATACTGAACTTGGCCCGGGTTTGCTGGAATCAACTTATGAAGTATGTCTTGAATATGAACTCATTAAACGCGGGTACACAGTTGAACGACAAAAAGTGCTGCCAATAAATTACGACGGAAAAATGCTTGACGCCGCATATCGTATTGATTTATTGGTTGAGGATTCCATTTTACTTGAACTCAAAGCTGTTGCAGAAATAGAACCTATCCATAAAGCTCAGGTAATGACTTATTTGAAATTGTCAGGGAAAAAACTTGGGTTGTTATTAAATTTTAATGTTTTAGATATGAAAAAAGGTGTTAACAGATTTATAATGTAAATGTTACACCACAGATATCACGGATTAACACAGATTAAACCTAAAAAAATCTGAGTAAATCTGAGCAATCTGTGGTAAAAAAATAATTTGATAATATATCTACAGAATAAATTAATTTTTACAGATCAAATTCTAAAAAAATCTGAGCAAATCTAAGCAATCTGTGGTAAAAAAAATAAAATATGATTCCAATTCAACTTACAATACAAGGTTTGTATTCGTACCAAAAGAAACAAACCATCGATTTTACAACGTTAACAGCCGCCGGTTTATTTGGCATTTTTGGTTCGGTGGGCAGCGGAAAATCATCGGTTCTGGAAGCAATTACTTTTGCACTTTATGGTAAAACCGACAGGCTGAACCTTTCAGGCGACAACCGCAATTACAACATGATGAATCTTAAATCGAACGAATTATTGATCGATTTCATGTTTGAAACCGGAAAAGAACAAACCGCCTACCGCGCAGTGGTTACAGGAAGGCGGAACAGCAAACAATTTGAAGAGGTTAAAAAATTAGACAGAAACACTTACAAAAAAGTAAATGAAAACTGGATTCCCATTGAAACTTCTGCACTTGAAAACGCGATCGGTTTGAGTTACGAAAATTTCAAACGCACGATTATCATTCCACAGGGCCAGTTTCAAGAGTTTTTGCAGTTGGGAAACAAAGACCGCACCCAGATGCTAAAAGAGCTTTTCAACCTTGGAAAATTTGAATTGTACCATAAAGCAGTAGCGCTTGAATCGAAAAACAACGAACAAAAACAAAACCTGCAAGGCCAGTTGCAACAGTTGGGTGAAATCGACCCCAATAAAATCACAGAATTGGAAATCCAACTTCTTGAACTAAAAAAAGTTTTGAATGAACTGGATGAAAAAATAAAAAGCCGACAACAACAGGAAACACATTTTCAGCATCTTCTGGAGTTTACAAAAAAGTTGGAAACAGCAAAATCCATACTTGAAAACCTGCAAAAACAAGAACCCGATTTTCTTCAATTGGAGAAAACCACAATTCAATATGAAAAATGTGTTCTTCAGTTTAAAAACCTTTTTGATGCGTTGGAAACAAGTACAAAAAAGGTTGCCGACAAAATTAAACAGATTAAAACCGACAGCCAAAAACTTGAAAAAGAGGAAGCAGAAATAACAAAAAGTGAAACAACACTTAACGAAATAAAACCTGCACACGAAAATCGTGAAGCCCTGAAACAACGAGCCGGAGAACTTGAAAAACTGCTTCAAATTAAAAAGCTTGACACAACAATTACCGATGAAAATGAACGGCTTTCAAAAGGCAACAAATTTGTGCAGGACACAACCGAAAAAATAGAAACGATTACTAAAGAAAAGCAAAATTTAAGCGATAAAATTAAATTACAAAAAGCTGAACTCCCCGATTTGGCTCAGCTTTCGAAAATAAAAACGTGGCACATCGAAAAACAAAATCTTAATAAACACAGAGTTGAAATAAATACTGAACTCGCTAAATATCAGCTTGAAACTGAGAAAATAACCCATTTAATCAATACTATTTCAGTCGCCCCGCTTTTTGATGAATTGTCAAACAAAAACGAATTTTCAGAAATATTGATTTTTGCACAATCGAAAATTGAATCACTTAAAAATACCCTTAAAAATCTGGATTCCGAAGCCGGACATTTGCGCGTAAAAGCACAGCTTGAAAAGTATGCAGCCGACTTGACAGAAGGTTTGCCTTGTCCATTGTGCGGTTCAATCCACCATCCGGAAATTTACAATGCAGCCGATATCAGTCAGGAACAAGCAAAAATTTCAGCAGAAAAACTGAGTTTTGAAAAGCAAATCGAAACATGGAACGAAACCATTTTGTCGTTGAAAGATTTGAACATTCAACTGAATCTTAAAAAAGGAATTTTAAACGACTGGCAAAAGAAACTGGCAGAAAATAAAAAACAGGAAGACGAACACCAAACCCAATTTGTCTGGCCTGAATATACTGATCCTGATAAGGTTGAAGCCAGATTCAAAGCCGCCGAAAATCTTCAGAAAGAAATAAAACTTCAGGAAACCAGTCTGGAAAAACTGGCCGGTGAACTTGAAAAGGAGGTTAAAAACAAGGAACGGTTTCAAACAGAACTTGAAAAAATACGAACTCAAATCACCATTCAGCAAACCGAAAAGAAAACTTTGCTTGAACAGTTAAAAGTGGTTTTGCCTGAGGATTATTCAGCAATACAAACCACCGAAATCGAAACCGAAAAAAATGCGTTGTTGCAACAATTTTCCAGTTTGGAAAAACAGTTCAGCGAAATTACGGCAAAACTCACCGAATTGCGAAAAAGCAAAGACACACTTTCTGGAATTCTGAGTGCAAACCACGAAGTGTTGAAATCGGAAATTGAAAACCTTGAAAACCTGCAGTTGAAGTTGGATATCGAATTGAAAAAAACAGAATATTCAAATCTTGAAAAAGTAAAAACTATTCTTTCACAAGCCATTGATTTGGCGGAAAACAGAACGAAAATCGACAATTTTAAACAAAATTTATCGCTGGCAAAATCGCGTTTTGGCGAAATCAAAACTGAAATGGGCGATCGGGTTTACAATGCTGAAACACACAAAAAATTACTTGTCGATATCAACGAAAGCAAGGAATTTCAAAACACAAAAAACCAGGAAAAAGGAAAAACAGAAGAATGGTTGAAAAAACTCAGGAAAGACATGGAAAATCAGGCTGTTCTGCAACAACAAATGGAAAAACTTGAGTTGCGCGGACAAAACATTAAAACAATGAAATCGCTGTTTACAGCCAGTGGATTTGTAAATTATATTTCATCGGTGTACCTGCAAAACCTTTGCAAAGCGGCTAACGACAGGTTTTTCAAACTCACGCGCCAAAAACTCAGTTTGGAAACCACCGCCGACAATAATTTCCAGGTGCGCGACTTTTTAAACGGTGGAAAAGTGCGAAACGTAAAAACACTTTCAGGCGGACAAACCTTCCAGGCTGCGCTTTCGCTGGCACTGGCGCTGGCTGATAATATTCAGAAAATAACCGAATCAAACCAGAACTTTTTCTTTCTGGACGAAGGTTTTGGTTCGCTCGACAAAGAATCGCTTTTCATTGTTTTCGACACGTTAAAATCACTGCGAAAAGAAAACCGGATTGTTGGCGTAATTTCCCACGTTGAAGAAATGCAGCAGGAAATCGACGTGCATTTGCGCATCGAAAACAATGATGAAACAGGTAGTTTGATTTTTGAAAGCTGGGCGGAGTAAAGATTTAAATGCTTTTATTGCAAATAAATTTTTGAAACATCAAATATTACAAAATTATACCTTCTGTTTAAATTGATATTTCTGAAAGAGTTTGCTTCGGTCGGTCTCGTTCCTTGACCTCCCTCGCAATGACAACTAATTGATAAAGGAAGGGAGAGGAACTGGCGGCTTTGCCGCCAGTTCCTCTCCCTTAAACACGCAGAATATCGTCATTGCGAGGACGAACCCTGGCAAGGGGGAGGACGAAGCAATCTAATGAATAATCCCATCTTATGATAAGTCCCTCCATTCCGGATTAGATTTGTTAATCAATTCAATCTTCTTTTTTCTTGAACCAGCTTTAATTTGTTTTTCCCTTGCAATAGCATCTGTTATTGATAGAAATTTTTCGTAATAAACTAATTTTGAGACGTTGTAACGACTTGTAAACGAATTAAGAAATCTTCCTGTTTGATGTTCCTTGATTCTTTTTCCCAAATCACTTGTTACTCCGGTATATAAAACAGTATTATTTAAATTGGTTATAATATATATGTAACCTTCTTTAACCATGTTGCTTTAGACATTTAATTGATAATTTTCAATTTTAATACTCAGTCGTAAAGTTCTCCGGAAATTTCCCTACAACCCCTTTTTCGCGATAAAAATCTTTCATGCGTTTAATGTCGGCTTTGGCGTCATTCGTAAGTTCAAATTTACTGCCGATAGTAATTTCCTTTTTGCCCCAATCGAAACTGCCCGCATAAACCGGCACATTCGCGGCGGTGGCAATGGTATGAAAACCTGCCTTCCAGTTTTTTGTACGTTCGCGCGTGCCTTCGGGTGTGAGCGCCAGATGCAGGTGTTCCATTTCATCAAAAAGGTGAATGGTTTGCCTGATAACATTGGCGCCTTTTGAACGGTCGATTGGAACGCCACCCATTTTACGCAAAAAATAACCTACCGGCCAAAAGAAAAACTCCTTTTTCACAAGCGTGCTTGCAAAGCCGCCAATCGAAGTGTAAAAAAACCACGAAATCACAAAATCCCACGCACTTGTGTGCGGAATGCCGATAATGATACATTTAGGCTCGGGAGCCACGCCCCCAATTGCTTTCCAACCCAACAATCCGAGCATCATTTTACAAAACCATCTCATATTTATCTTATATTTTTAATGTCGAAATTTGTTGCCCGTGCATATTTCACCAAAAGTTCCCGGGCAAATACGGTTGCTTCAGCCAATTGAGCAGAAGCTGCATAATCAATAATAATCATCAGAAAACGTTTGGTTTCCAATGTAACTGAAGTCCGTTCCGAATCGCTTGTAGGTGATCCAAAAGCGCCAAATGAATCCCGAAAAACAGGCATCCCTTCAATATTCAGTTCTCCCCTTCCAATTCCTGTGTAGGGTTCGTTTGGCTCACCAATCCCATAAATAATATCTCCCTCTATCTTATCAGCATCATAACCGCCAATTGAAAAACCTGTTGAAATTGAAACCAGGTTCAGTAAATCAACCACATTGTTGATCTGGTAAATTTCGTTGCGGTTTATAACCCTGCGCAACAATGCCTCTGCCGACAAACGATATCTGGCCGGGTCTTTTCCACATGCTTTGTAAGCCAGTCGTGATGCCGAAATTGCGGGAAGATCTTTGATATCTTCAATTTTGAATTTTGCTGAAAGTGCTGCTATTTTTTGTTGGATCTCGTCCCAAAGTTCATTGTTAATGTCTTGTATTTCAACATTGCATTCAATACAGGCAAGTTCCAAATCCGGGACTTTTTGAGCTAATTGAGTCGAAATAGTATAATTCATTACGCACGCAACGATATTGATTTTATTTCTATTGAAAAACTTTCTTTTTAAATTTTTAAAAAAGTACTTACTTTGGTTTCTTTAAATAAAAATTCAAAACTATATAAAAATGACAAAGAAAATCAGTCTGTTTATCTTAATTTTAATTACTGTGTTTCACGTTTTTGCACAGCAATCCGCAATCATTCCAAAACCAATGGAATACGCCGCGGGAAAAGGAAATTTTGTGCTCGATAAAAGTTGCGCTATTCAGTTTGATGCTTCAAACAAAGAGATTGCACGGATTGCAACGTTCTTCAGCGAATATCTTGCAACTGTTTACGACATGAAACTGGACAAAACTATGGGCGAAAAAACAATTCAGTTTAAAATAATCAGCAGCTCAAATCTGGGCAAAGAGGGTTATTTGCTAAAAGTGAGCGATAAAACAGTTGTAATTGTTGCAACTGAACCCAACGGTTTGTTTTACGGCATGCAAACGCTGAAACAAATGCTGCCTGTTGAGGCAAAAAACGGCATTCTTGAAATTCCGGTTGCCGATATAAAAGATCAGCCGCGGTTTGCATGGCGCGGAAATATGCTCGACGTAGGCCGTCATTTTTTCCCTGTAAGTTTTATAAAAAAGTATATCGACATACTTGCCATGTACAAGATCAACACATTTCACTGGCACCTTACTGAAGATCAGGGCTGGCGTATTGAAATAAAAAAATACCCGCTGCTTACCGAAACCGGCCACTGGCGCGATGAAACCATGCTTGGCGCATACAGCAACAATCCGAAATATGATGGAATTGGTTACGGTGGATTTTACACACAGGATCAGGCACGGGAAATTGTGCGTTATGCCGCAGAACGCTACATAACTGTAGTTCCCGAGATTGAAATGCCCGGCCACGCAGGTGGAGCGCTTGCTTCGTACCCCTATTTGGGTTGCACGGGTGGTCCGTATGAAGTAAAAAAAATATGGGGTGTTCACAAAGACGTGTTTTGTGCCGGAAAGGAAGAAACATTTGAATTTTTACAGAACGTTTTGGATGAAGTACTCGCCATTTTTCCATCGGAGTTTATCCACATTGGCGGTGACGAATGCCCAAAAGATGCATGGAAACTGTGCGATGCCTGTCAGAAAAGGATGAAGGAAAACGGGCTGAAAGATGAACACGAACTACAAAGCTGGTTTGTTTCGCGGATGGATAAATACCTGGCTTCAAAAGGGCGCAGACTTGTGGGTTGGGACGAAATTCTTGAAGGCGGTCTCGCGCCCGGTGCAACGGTAATGAGCTGGCGCGGCGAAAAAGGTGGCATTGAAGCCGCAAAACAAAAACACGACGTGGTTATGTCGCCCAATTCGCACATGTATATCGACCATTATCAATCGCGCGACACAGAGAATGAACCCCTTGCCATTGGCGGGTTTTTACCAGTTGACAAAGTGTATAGCTACGAGCCGATTCCGGCTGAGTTATCTGCCGATGAAGCCAAATATATTCTTGGCGTTCAAACCAATCTGTGGACCGAATATATTGCCACAACCGACAAAGCCGAGTACATGCTTCTCCCGCGTTTACAGGCTCAGGCCGAAGTGGGCTGGACAAAAAAAGAGCTAAAGAACTTTGATGATTTTAGCAAACGGCTTACCGAAGATTACCTCCGGTTGGATAAACTGGGGATAAAGTATAGGGATCACAAGAATGAATGATTGATTGATTGAGGGATTGAAGGATTGAGTTTTCGTATCCGTCAAGCGGTTTTGAACCGCTGGACGGATGAATGACAAAAACCGAAATTATGTTTGATTTCGGTTTTTGTGTTTTATACCAATTGTGGTTTATAATGCCGTAGAAAATTATAAACCTTACAATAGCTTGTCCCGGATTTGAATTGGGAGTTAATGCCGATATAGTTATTAAGAGCCTGTCCCGAAAAATCGGGAAGCAGACTGAGTGAAGCGAAAGTATGCGACATTTAATAACATAATCGGTATTATAAACCTTTGGTGCAATAAGAAAACAGATGCCTTGTAATCCAAATTTCTGAAACCCTTTACGTTTGAATAAAATAATTTTTACATTTGGCTTACTTAATCATTTTTAAACCAAACTGCATGAAAAAAATATCCCGACCAAAAACAACTCAAAAAATTAAAATCGTTATTAATCAAAACATTAACACAATTCGGTAATACCGAAATACCCGCAATTGGCGGGTATACAGACGTTAACACACATTTTAAAATGAGATGAGAAACCTAACCGTAACAATATTTATTCTGTTGACTATTTGTTCGATAAACGGACATGGTCAAGACAAAACATTTTGGTCAAAATATGTAAATACAGAAATTGAAAAACTTAATCTTGACAGTTTTGAAAACGATAAATTTGAAAAAGTATATAGGATTTGGAAATCTTATCAAGTCATTGAGTTAATAAAATATGATACAACCTATTCTGGACAATTGGTAAACTTTGTCACTAAAACAAATCGAAAGACCGAAAAAAATAAAATAATAAAAGAAGCACTTGAAATTCCTTCATCGACAGTTAAGACTCTATTTGATGACATAAACAAATCAAATATTGAGAATTTACCAGATTGCGAAGACATTGATGAATATGCTTCAGGATTTGATGGTACAACTTATATTTTTGAGATTCATCTTATTGACTCAAATAGAATTTATTCGTATTGGGAACCGATGAGCGACTATTACCAAAACGATTCAATTAAAGAAGTAAAAGATATTCGAGCAATAATAACAACCATTGATTCGATGATTAATCCAAGTTTGCATTTTAAAAATTTTACAAACAGTTTGGATTATGGTAGCTATACTTATGGTGGAATTAACATGATTAAACTAAGATAAAAAACGTGTGGTAATCGAGTAGCCCGCCCCATCCGCAATCACCAAAAGGAAGAAATTCACCACAATAAAAAAACCAAATCAATATGGAAAACTACAAAATGACTTCTAAAGAATTCTTTAAATCGATACAAATTATTCATCTCGCATTAATCACCGGTGTGATTATTTTGGGAATTTTCGCCTATTCTTTTCATTATATCGGAATTGAGATGGAGGGTGGAAAAGAATTAAATTTCGCTTTAATTTATGTTGTTCCGGTTTTTGCAATTGCCGGAATAATTGCAAGTAATCTTGTGTTTAAACAAAAATTAAAAGAGTGCATAGCCAGGCCAAACCTAAAGGAAAAACTAAACTGTTATCGTTCAGCGCTAATTATAAAATTCGCACTAATCGAGGGCAGTTCTTTTTTTGCACTAGTTGCTTTTCTGCTAACAGGAGATTTGCTTTACCTGGGATTTGCAGCCATACTCGTTGTTGTGTTTATAACTTACACCCCATCAAAAGAAAAATCAATTGTTGATTTGGAATTGAATCCAACTGAAAAGCAAATCATATTTGATGCAGATGCAACAATTGATTAAGAGTTGAGAAAAACAGAAGTTACTGAAATCCCGCATCAGGACTGCCGGACGTGAGCACACTACGAAACCCGTAACAACAACTCATAGGTGACACTTACATAACGTTGTAAAAGAACGCGATACATGCAAATATGAATGAATTCGTAATACCAAATAAGGAATTGTAAAAATGAAAATCACTGAGATAATTTCTAGATCTGAGAAACCTGAACTTTACGAAAAAGGCACATCATTTATGTGGACCGACGAACACATTTCAAAACAACTTTTAAATGTTCACTTGAATTTTGATATTGACCTTGCAAGTAGAAAAAAGTCAACAATTGAAAAAACAGTTAACTGGATATTGGAAACACAAAAAGAGAAAGGAAAACTAAATATTCTGGATCTGGGTTGTGGACCTGGACTTTATGCTGAACTATTTGCTGAAAAAGGTCATAACATAACAGGCGTGGACATTTCAAAAAATGCTGTTGACTTTGCTCAAAAGGCGGCAAGAGATAAAAAATTAAATGTAAACTATATAAATGCAAATTATCTTAATTTTAACACAGGGTCAGACAAGTATGACTTAATTTTACTCATATATACCGACTTAGGCGTATTACTGCCGGAAGAAAGAGAAAGCCTTTTGAACATGATTTACCGTGGATTGAAAAAAGGCGGGACATTTATTTTTGATGTTTTGAAAGACAATGATATTGAAAGCAAAACATCTCCCAAAACCTGGGAAGCATGCAAAGCCGGTTTTTGGAAAGAATCTCCTTATTTGGCTCTTTCAGAATCGTTTTTATACAAAGAAGAAAAAGTTATTCTGTTTCAACATAACATTATTGATACAGCCGGGAATATCGAAACCTACCGATTTTGGACGCATTTCTTTTCTCAAAACGATGTGTGTAAAATGCTCGAACCACATAATTTTATTGATATACGTTTTAGAGACGATATTTTACCAAAGGGTGATATCTGGAGTGGTGACAATGTGATTTTTACAATAGCTACTAAATAAATGTATTGATAAAGAATAAAAACACTCCCGCTCCCTGCTCTCCTGCGATTTCTTCGTGTGATTAACAGAATTACCTGTTCTCCCCTCATCTGTCATTCTACGGTATATTTAATACAAATAATGGCTTGTTTGACCACAGAGAGGTCGCATGTTTCTGTAATTGTATTTTCCACAAATTTATAAACCCTTTGGGTTTAAAGGAATTATTCCAATAACAAAAACATCTGAATCAAACATTTATAAAATTAATTCAGTTGAATTTTGCATATCTAAACAACCACACTAATTCCTTTCTCTCTCAGTTTTCTTACAAAAGCCGGTGGAATTTTATTCCCCGATAAATCAACAAACTCAAGGTAAGCAAGTGAAAACAGCGGCGAAATATCCTGAATCCGGTTGTTGGCGAGGTTCAATTCCCGGAGGTTTGTGAGGTATTCCAGCGAGTCGATATCCAAAATCCGGTTATCGGAAAGATTGAGCATTTCAATCATTCCGAGGTTTTCGAGCAAACGCAGGTCAGCAATCCGGTTGTCGGACAAATCAATGTTTACAGCATGAATACAATATTGAATTCCGTCGAGGTCATCAATGTCAGATTCAGCAAATTCAAACTCATCAATATCTTCGAGATAGTATGCCGGGAAGCTGATTTTTGAATGTCCGTACTGGCGGATTTTTACAGCTTCATAAAAAGTTACAGACTTGTTTTTCCTGTTATTCAGATTTCCTGTTTTTTGCTTTTGGCCCGAATCTGATTTTACAGTAAAACCATCGTTGTCGAAATCCCAGGCATAAACCGGAGAATAGTCAATATCCTCAAAGCTTTCGAGCGCGCTGGCTATTTCTTCAATTCGTTCAAGTTTCAGAATGTGCGAATAATTAAACAGTGCATCAAAATTCTCAGATTCAGCTAATTTTACGATCTCTGAACGATGAAACTCTCCACGGTCGGGGTGGTACAACATCATCAATTTTGAAAAACCTTTGCCATTTTCATCAATCTCAACCAGTTTAAAATCACTGATGATATCAGCAATTTTTTGTAATGTGCCGAATTGCTGATTTTTGTAAAGATTGAGTAAAACCACTGCAATCTTATTCAGATTTTCAGCCGAATAAGCTTCGAACAGGTTGTTTTTTAATGTTTGTATTTCCATATTTTTCTTTTTTATGGGTACGGCGGTTTCCAAACCGCCGAAAAAAACGCGGTTCGGAAACCACGTCACCCAAATGCGACACCCGTATTATTTCTGCATAGCCTGTTTTTTCAAATCGTCCGGCATTTTTTCGATGGCATAACGAAGCGCAGTTCTAGGCATCACTTCTTTTTTATTCATTACATATTCGAAAACTTCCTGTTGATGAGCCTGACTGGCGGCTTTCAGCATCCATCCGTAACCTTTCTGTACAAGGTCGTCACTGTCTAAAAGCAAAATATCTGCAATTTCGAAAATGTCTTTCAGAAACAACCCTTTTCGTGCCGGAACAATCAGCGAAACAGCGGCGGCTCGTTTTACCCAGCGGTTTTCGGAGTGCGCGAATTCCTTTAGTTTTGCAAGAAATTCCGGATACATCATTATAAAATTGCCCACTGTGTGGTTGCAAAGTGTGTCGCACGATGCCCAGTTGCTTACATAGTTATTTATCCAGCGTTCAAGAATATCAAAATCGGCGGGTACAAATTTTTTGCTCAACCGTTCCGACCATACACAGGCTACAAACGACTCTTCCATGTAACCCGACTGCCAGAGTTTTTCACACATGGCAAATATTTCTGCTTTTGGTAAGTTCTTTATTTCAACAAAAATGTCTTTGGCTATTTTCTGAACTGTGGCCGATTTTACGCCATAAACCGTAACCTGTTCTTTAAAAAAATATTCGCTTTGTAACCGGGTTTTTTCGTCGCCATTTTCGATGAGGGTTTGGCGGATTTTTAAGATGATTTCGTTCATGCCTTCTAAAATCTAAATTTCGTTTTCGATTGATTTTACGCTCAAATTCCACTTCAACAAAGTTTCCGTTTCGCCGGTCTTTACAAAACCGTTTTTCTCGAGTACCCGAAAGGATGCTGTATTCTGTTTTTCTGTATCTGCAATAATCGCATGGATTTCCGGTTGGTTTTTTGCCCAGGAAATCATTCCTCCAACAGCTTCGGTCATAAAACCTAAGCCGGCAAATAGGTCATACGTACCATAACCAATTTCAATTTCTCCATCGGCATTTGGCGCACCAACAAAACACAAGTCACCCACCATTTTGTTATCGTCTTTTGAAATGAGTGTCCAAAGTGTTGAAAACAAGTAGTTTTTCGAAGTGTCGGCAACATTGGGCAAAATGGTCTGTTCAAACGCTTCTTTCAGTTCGGGGGAAATTGACCGCGAAGTTTCATTCAGATTCAACTCCTGTTCTAAAGTATTGTCGTTCAGGATGTATTTTTCGAGTTGATTGAAAGTAAGTGGTTTAATAATAAGTCGTTCTGTTTCAATCATTGTTATTTTGATTTTTTTATTGGATGGTGATAATTTACTTTTTCTCTTTCATTTATCTGCAGTCGTAATTTTAATAATCCTTTAATTTGAAAACTTTGTTCTTATCTTATTAAAATTCATTGCTAATTAAACGAAATTACATTGTATTTTATCTCTTCGAGTCTGAATTCAAGGTAGCAGAAATCACCTTCAGGACGTTTATAAATCACATCGGCTTTTGATGGAAGTTTGTACCCATTTACTGTTCTGTATTCCGTAACTGGTGTTTCCCATGGCAGGTTTGTGAAAGTTTTTCCATCGGTTTCATACCGATCGAAACTGAGAAAATTTACAAGTTTACCTTCCTCATCGAAAGTAAGAATAGCGCTGACGGTGATTTGTCCGTTGGTAAATGTGGCTTTTACCTGGTCCACATCCATCATTTCCCATGTTATATTTTTATTGATGAGGCTGCCGGGTGCCATAAAACACATGTCGTTAAGTACCGTAACCGTTTCTGCCTGGTCCATTTCGGGGCCTTTTGCATCGACCACTTTAAACAGATTGAGTAATTTGATGACCATTGTGGCTGTTTCGTTTTTGTAAAGGTGAAGCCCGACAGCCGGAACTCCCATTTTTACTGCACGGATATAAAATGCCCGGAAAGGAAAGTCAAAGAAATTGTACTGTTCCGATGTAAACTGCATCCAGCCTGACTTTTCGGATGAGCGGATTTGTCCGCTGGCTTTCAAAAAAACATTCGAGATTTTTTCTTTCCCCACAAAACCTGCGTAACGAATATACTTTTTTACCGGTTCGGGCAGGTGTTGCATGTCGTTTTCGGTAAGTATTTCAGGTGTTCCGGTTTTTTCAGATTGTAGCCGTAACCGGACTTCTTTCAGGTATTTTTTTTTCATTGTTTAAACTTTAAAAAAACAGACTTCCCTGTCCGACCAATCTGGCGGGGACTTCGTCCAGTCTGACTGTCACACTGCGAAGTAGAAGTGTGTAATTATTAATGAATAGTGCATTTTTACACCATTTCCAAAACCATTTCCCATTGGTTTACTGAGTTGCGGCATCCAAGTTTCCGAAATGTTTCGCTAAGGTAATTGTTGTATTCAACATTAAGCATAATCAGTTTTTCACTTTCCGTTTGTTTTGCAAGTTCTGCAATTAAATGCGCTTCCAGTCCCCATTGTTTCCACTCTTCCAAAATTCCGATTTGCGGAATATCGCCTTTGGTTTTGTGGATAAAACCGTACCCGAGTATTTTGCTGGTACAAGACAGCGCAATGCATGTATAGTTTTCGCTCACATTTAAAACCGATTGAATGTCGTTCTGCCATGTGGGCGGATAAAGCCGGTAAAGTTCTTCTTTCTGAATCAGGGTGGCAGGGTTGGTCACAGTAATTCCAAAACCACGGTCCGGAACCGGACGGAGTTCATGTTTTTCAATCTCCAAACACTCAAGTTTGCGCGTTTTCGCAAAGCCATGTTTTTCATAGAGTTTTATTGCTGGAACATTGTTTTCGAGCACTTCCAGCACAAAACGACTAACCTGATTTTCAGATAAAATCAGCAACAGTTCTTTCAACAGCATTTCGCCAATGCCTTTTCGCTGGTACGCTTTTATCACACCGGTTCCACCGTCGTAACAAACTTTTTGTCCGTCGATTTCGCGGTAGCCGGTTAAAATAAAACCCACCAGCAAATCGCCGTCAAAACAGCCCACCGAATAATCAGGATTTAAATCGCGGGTTTTCATCATTTCCGCAAATCTTTCGAAAGAAAGTTGAATTGGCACTTCGTAGTGGGAAAATGCATCTGTAAATGCCCGGTGAATCTGATCCAAAGGAATGTTACTCAATAATTTGGTTTTTAAATTTTCCATTTCAATTCAAATTATAAAGCGTTTTTATTCTTTGAGGAAGACTAAAAATCAACCCTACCCTATTTTTGTAATCATAATACTTTTGGCCAAAACATTTCAGCAATTGAACCTCTTCCTCTCTCACCAAAAAAGTTGTTGCAATGCCCATTACCAAAGCTGCGGCGAAAAAAATCCAGTTATTGAAAATCATCCCGGTAGCCGGCAGGATAAAAATTATCCAGCACGAATAAATTGGGTTTCGTGAACAGGCATACATTCCGGTTGTAATCAGTTTTCCTTTTGGAAAGTTGGAAATAAACTGTATTAATGTTGCAACGAATGCTGCAAAACCTGCAATCAGCCAAATCCAGCCAATCACTCCCGCCTCAGCGCTTTTGCCGGTTACGATTTCAGTAAAAAGAGCCGATTTTATTTCGAAAAAAATGGCAGCAGCCAATACAGGCGCAGTAATGAGCATGATTCGCGGGCCAACACCGCGGGCATCGAGTCCAGATGCGGAAGTAAATTTATTTTTCATGACAGTGATTTTCTGATGTTACTTTTTCGTGGCAAAAACTATTTGCTGTTCACCTGAATTTCCTGATTTTACCGTTCGGGAAAAAAGTTTTGGTGATTTACGTGGCATCCGGTTCAGCATTATTTCACCCAGGTTTATTTTCGTAATATATTCATCAATAATAACCGGTTGAATGAGTTTTTTCTCAAAGTTATTCTGTCTGATTTCAACGTAATATTTTCCTGAATCAAGCATCGAAATTGTAAATCGACCTTCTGTATCAGTCAACGTACCCACTACCAGTGTTGAATCTTTCAGGTCGAATAAATCGACATTTACAAATTCAATGGGTGCATTGCTTTCAAATTCGCTGACCCGACCGTTTATTAATCCTTTTTTGTCCACGTCAATGACTTTTGACTTTGCGGAGCCGGCAATCAGTATAAAAAATACCGACAACACCAGTGTGATTCTGATAGTAATTGTTTTCATGACTTCTTTGTTTTCTGTTGTACAAATTTGCTGAATTCAAACAAAGCATGCCAACTTTTTCTGACGAACAGATGAATTTAAAAGATGAATGGCGAAAAAAAGTGATTGAGGGAATAAGTGAATGAGTGAATGAGTGATTGAGTGAATGCATGAATGATGCTATAATGGTTTAAGGAAAACAAGAAATAAATTTTTATTTATCTGCAAAAACTACCTTTTTTCCCAGAAACTGTGCGTATCGTTCAAAAGATTTGTTTACTTGTTTTTTTGTGGTTTTATCCGGCGAACCAAAATATTCAATTTCAGGGATTACTTTGTCGTTTTTCAGTATTCGTTTCCATATTCCAATTACTTTTCCGTTGTGCACGATAACCGGACGGAAAATTCCGTTGATCAGAACTGCTCTGAAATGATTTTCAAAAGGAAGTGAAGCTGTTCTGTTTTTGTAGCTGATAATAAACTCGTCAAAAGCAGGCAACATAACAACATGTTTTTTTTCAAGCTTCGGAATAGTAACGATTGGAGCAAAAAAGTACGTTTCATCACCCACTTTCTCTGAATCAAAACTGACTTTTACTGCTTCAATTGCCTGCCTGCAATCTTTAACAGGCAATCCCGACCACCAAATAAAATCACGCAAAGTAGCAGGGCCATGACTCGTAAAATACCTCCGGGCAAGTTCCACAACAGCTTCATCCCGATTTATTGTTTTTTTATTTGGAACCCATTCAGCAAGTAAAGCATAAGTTTGTTTGCTATTTTTTATGCTGCCGCTTGCAATAATTTCGTCAATTTCAGCCCTCATTAACAGGTGTGACACACGATTGTTGTCGTTGCCAAAACCTGCTGCTGCCAATAATTTTACAAGTTCTTCACGGGTCAAATGTTGATTATCGCGCAACGCTTTTTCGATGATTGAATTGCTCTTGCTAAAAGCTGTTTCGGTAAGCCCCAGTTCCTTATCCCTTGATCTTGCCAAACTTTTAATTTGTGGCGCTGACAGTTCGAGCATCCAGTAAATATCGGCAGCAGAAACCAGGTGCCAGGTTGGCCGCAATACGTGGGTTCTGAGGATTTCGCCGGAGTTGATGGCCGTTCTCACCGTTTCGATTGTTGAACCGGGCAGACGCACTCCTACCGCCCATTCCGACATATAGTAATCCTGTGCCTGAACAGCTCCCAGCCAGCTTACAATTTCATTTACAGTTTTTAAAACAGGCGCTGCAATTTGTTGATTAAACAAACGAAGAAGTGCAATATCATCAAGATCCATAAAGTTGTTTTTTACCGTTTTTTCAGGCTAACGGGTTATTCATTTTTGTTTTCAATTCTGTCCCATCTTTCCTTCGGATTTTCTTCACCGTCAAAGTATTCTTGTCTGGTGTCCATGCTGAAAATCCCATACGACGGAAATATAAGTAATTTGTTTGAATCGGGATATTCACAGACATCACATCCGTTAAAAGTTCTTATATCGAGATAAATGCAGGGTTCGTTGCTGTGATTGTAAAGCTGATGTGCTCCGGTTTCACCCATTTCAAAAAAAATCATGTCGCCTGTACTTACAATCTCAAGTCCGTTTGTGGTTCGTAAAGTCATTGTGCCCGATACAACCATAAACAACTCTTCGGCATTGTGATGAAAATGGTATGGTGCTGAGAATTGTCCCGGATTTAACTGCCGCAAATCGAAGTTCAGATTTTGCGGTTCAATCCCTTTCTTAATTCTTGAAACATCGGAAAACAGCCTGAAATTATCTATTTTATTTGTGTTTTCCTGAAATTCACGTTCTGTACTTTTTAATATTGTTGCCATTTCGAAACTGTTTTTGTTGTGTAATTTAAAACAATTCTGTTTTACTTTTTACCAGTTTTGGGTATCTTTTTTTCTTCGAATGTAATCTATAAAGCAGTGGCAACTCAAAAAGTAATTGTTGGTTGTCTGCCAAAGTACTTGTCCCACTGAGTTTAAGTAAATGTTTTGTTAATTCTGAATTAACTATTTTGGATGAATGTATTGGCTGTAAAAATTCACCTAACTTTGGAGCCATTAAAAAACATTGGATGTTACTATTGATTTCGGATTTGGTGCTGTAAATAACCACCTTTTTTACTGTGGTCGGTTATCCCTTTTTTATACTCCGGTTTTTCTGGCGGAGTAAATTTTACATATCATAATTTATAGATTCAGGATGACTTGCAAAAATGTTTTGGTACATTTTGCAATTGTTTCATCAACAATAAAATTTTAACATCATGAGTAACGAAAATAAATCAATTCACGCGTTCGATTTTAATCTTATCTGCGGGTATTTTTCAGCAATCGAACGACAGGGACCGGGAAGTCCCGAAGTAACACTAAAAGCCTTAAGCTTTATCGATAACCTCACCGACAAATCGCGCATTGCCGACATTGGTTGCGGTACAGGTGGACAAACGATGGTGCTGGCGCAAAACGCACCGGGACAAATTACAGGCATCGACCTTTTCCCCATGTTTATTGACCTTTTTAACGCCAACACCGGGAAACTGGGATTGAGTAAAAAAGTAAACGGCGTGGTGGGTTCCATGGACAACCTGCCCTTTCAGCCAGAGGAGTTAGACCTGATCTGGAGCGAAGGCGCTATTTACAATATCGGGTTTGAACGCGGACTGAATGAATGGCGGAAATTCCTGAAAACCAGCGGCTACATTGCGGTTACTGAAGTATCCTGGTTTACAGATGAAAGGCCTTCCGAAATTGTAAAGTTCTGGACGGATGCTTATCCTGAAATCGACACGATTCCGAATAAGGTGGCGCAATTGCAAAAAGCCGGGTACATTCCGGTGGCCACTTTTATCCTGCCCGAAAACTGCTGGACAGAACATTTTTATGCCCCGCAGGCTGCGGCACAGGAAGCTTTTCTGAAAAAACACGCCGGAAATAAAACTGCCGAAGAACTTGTTGCCAACGAACGGCACGAAGCACAATTGTACCAAAAGTACAAAGCGTTTTACGGGTATGTATTTTATATCGGGATGAAGATTTAATTGAATACAAAGAGGGTGTTTGTAATTTTTTTAAACACCCTCTTGTTTTTATTTCATGCGTGTAAAATTTCTTTCCAATCTTAAGAGTGTTGTTCTTTCCGGCGTGAAAATTATTGTGCGTTTTGAATTTTACCATTTTACATAAACGTCAGTCTTTGATAAATTTTACGGTTTCAGTTTTATTTTCGTTTATAACTTTTAAAAGGTAAACACCAGCCGGCAAGTGCGAAATTCCGAGTGTGGTTTTTTCGTTTGACACATGATTTTTCAACCATATTTTACCATGAATGTCGATAATCTCCATTTCAGATTTGCCTTTGTAATTTTTCGTTTCAATGGTAATCTCACCGTTTGCCGGATTTGGATAAAAACTAAATCCGTTTTGTTTTAGGAAATTGTCATTCAGGCCAGTATTCACACCTTTTGTATATTTTACAATTGCTCCCCCAATTCCGCAAAAGTACCCGGTATTTTCTCCGGTAAATTCAATTGAATAGTAATTTCCGGGAATGAAATCTTCCATATATTTCCAGGTTAATCCACCGTCATTTGTTTCCAGAATGAACCAGTATCCGGCAATATATCCAGTGTCACGACTGATAAAATATATCGAGAAGGCTGTATTAATAACGGGAGTCGAAACTTTTGTCCATGTCTTGCCACCATCAGTTGTTCTCAATACAAAATTTTCAGGATTGCCGACAACAAAACCGATATTTACATCTGTGAAAAAAACCGACAGAAAATCGAAATTAGGATATCCGGAGTTCAATGCTGTCCATGTTTCGCCGCCGTTGGTGGTTTTCAGAATCAGGCTTGCATCACCAACTGCATATCCGATTTGTGCAGTAGGAAAGTAAATATCATAAATGGTCTGCTTTGTACCTGTGGTTTTGGCTTTCCATGTTTGGCTGCCATCAGTAGTTTTCAGAATAGTTCCGGCAGCGCCGCCAACAAATCCGGTGTCAGCCGAGGTAAAACAAGTTGTCCATAAATCAGCGACTGTGCCAGGGTTTATCAGGTTCCAGTTAGTTCCACCATTTATTGTCCTTACAATTTTTCCACCTTCACCAACGGCAATTCCTGCTGAAGAATAAGTGAATTCAATCTCAAATAACCACGCATTAACACCTGAATTCTGTTCAATCCAGGAATTTCCTGCATCTGTGGTTTTCATGATCATTCCGGCCTGACCAGCTACATATCCCGTATTCGCATCGGGGAAATTAACCGACCACAACTCGTTAACAGGTCCTTTTGAAACTGCTGTCCAGTTCTTTCCATCGCTGGTGCGCAGCATGGTTCCCCAGTTTCCAACTGCAACAACCTTATTTTCTTCAGCTACCGACAGTGAAAGCAAAGCTTCGTCTCCCGGCGCTGGTTTTCCATGGTTTAATTTCTCCCAGTCAGCGCCTCCATTGGAGGTTTTTATAATTTCAAATCCGCGCCCGCAGGCATATCCGGTTTGTGCGGATGAAAACTCAATGGAATACAGCTCTTTGGTAGTTCCCGAACTGAGTTTTGTCCATGTGTTGCCTGCATTCACGGTTTTCAGCAAGGTGCCGCCATATCCGGCAATGTATCCGGTATTGGCATCGGTGAAACAAACCGAATTTAACGGCACATCGGTTCCCGATGTTTGCGGTGTCCAGTTGTTTCCGCCATTTACGGTTTTATAAATAACACCAACATCGCCTGTAATAAAACCGGTATCGGCATTTAAAAAATAAATGCAGTTTAATGCCGGGTTCAACGCAGGTGTCTTAACAGTCCAGTTCAAACCACTGTTTGTTGTTTTGTAAACATTGCCGTTTCCGTCAAGGGCATAACCAGTTATTTCATCCGGAAAATCGAGAACCTGAATCCATCTGTCTGTCCCGCTGTTGAGCTTTATCCAGTTTTTACCTTCATCAACCGATTTCACCATGATTCCGTTTAATCCGGTTGCATAAATTATTCCTGCAGTGGTAACGCTTAATGTTGAAAAATCATGCTTTGTTCCGGTGGATATTGGGTTCCATGTATGACCTCCGTCGATGGTTTTCAGCATGGTTCCCGAACTTCCTGCAGCATAAGCTGTAAATTGATTTGCAAATTCAATGTCGTAAAGTGTGTGACCTTGTGGAGTTGGACTTAGCCATTGCCATGTTTGGGCACTGAGTAGCCGGATTACAAAAAGCAATGTAATTGTTAAACCAATTTTTTGCATGACTGATGAATTAAATTATTATTAAACGGTTAGGTTAATGATATCAGCATTCATTGTTAATCAGGGTGACGATTTTAGTATTACCAAACGGCTAAAATTTTAACTGAACAATATCACCTCAGATAAACAATTTTTCAATGATTCGATCCGGTTTTTCCGGCTTTTTAGTTGTTATAAAATTATAAAAACCGGATGAGAAAATAAAACTAATTTGCGTTTAAAATCAGCATGATAACTACAATATTACAATTGAGTTTTCCGTGCATTTATTTGCTTGTCATTGCAACTATAGTTCGTTTTGATAAAGTTTATTCCTGACTTTGCCTAAAACCTAAATCATTGTTAAACGGGCTACCAGCCGGTTATTGTTATGTTATGTTTTTTATTTAAACCAGATTAAACCCTCGCTTTAAAGGAGATTATATTTTGTGCTTAGTTGTTCATCGCTTCTTTTGAAATCAGGTTTATCAGTTTATTCTTGTTAACCGGCTTTTCAATGTATTCGTTACAACCCGCGGCAATGGTTTTGGCTTTGTAGTCATCGTGTACATAAGCTGTTTGTGCGATGATGAAAATTTTTTGGTCAAATTCACGAATTCTTTTAACTGCTTCCATGCCGTCCAGTTCAGGCATTTTTGAATCCATCAGGATAACAGCTGTATCCGGATTGTTTTTCAAAAGTTCAATTGCTTCGAATCCGGTAGTTGCATGAAAAATTTCAACCGAAAATTCTTTTAGTATATTTTTTAGGTAGAAAAAAGAGGTTTTGTCGTCTTCGGCAATAATTATTTTTAAACCGGCAGGGATAAGCGGGGTCCCGTTTTTCAAGGTTTCAACGGGTTTTGGTTTAGGTGAATCTGTTTGAATGTGATTTGGAATTGTAACAAAGAAAGTTGAACCTTTATTGATTTCCGATTCAAGCCTGATTTCTCCATTCAGCATTTTTACATATTCATAACAAATAGATAATCCTAATCCCGACCCTTCGAAACGACTTGAAATGGAAGAATCCGCCTGAACAAAATGATTGAAAATCAATTTCTGTTTTTCTGCTTCAATGCCAATACCGGTGTCGGAAACATAAAAACTGAACATATTATCAGTGATAGAGTAACCCATTTTAACATATCCTTTCAGTGTGAACTTGAGTGCATTTTTTATCAGGTTGGTCAGAAGTGAATTCAACTTGTAATCGTCGGTATAAAAGGTCCGATCCGTATTAACCTCCTTTTTTTCGATGAATAGTTTAATTCCCTTTCTATTGGCTTCCAATTCAAAAAACGAATATAGTTCTCCTATGATCTTTTCAATGTTGGTTTCGTTGATATGGATAGATTCCAGGCCCGAATCAATTTTTGAGATATCGATAATATTGTTGATGGTTGTCAACATTCTATCGCCACTTTGCTGAATAATTTCGATAAAATTTTTCTGTTCATCTTTCGAATAATCATGCGATTTCAGTAACTCGGTGAAACCAATTATCCCGTTCATGGGTGTACGGATCTCGTGGCTCATGTTGGCAAGGAATGCCGATTTCATTCTGTCGCTTTCCTCAGCTTTTAATTTTTGCTTTTCAAGTTCTTTTGTAATTTTTGTATTTAATTCAAGTTGATGTTGCAGATCTCTTGTTTTATTCTTCACCCTGATTCGTAACATGTAATTAAATCCCAGCAAAATAAGAATAACAACAGAGACAAGAATTCCTGCCAGTACAAAATATCTTAGCAGGTATTTCCAGCTGTTTCCCCTTGTATTGTAATCTTCTATCCACCGGTCATAAATTTTATGGTATTCACCGTTCGACATAATTACCTCCAGACCGTTATTCAGCATTTGGGACAGCTCGGGTGCATCCTTCGAAATTTTAAAACCCATGTTCCGGTCAAGAACTTCCTCTTTTCCGTTTAGTATATGGGTTTTGTTCATTTTTGCGGCATAATACATGCTAGCGATCTTTTGCGAAAAAGCGCAGGTAACTTCACTCCTTTCGAGTTCATTCAGCAGGTCTTCGTAATTATCGACATAAATAAAGCGGGCGGTTGGATTTATGGAATGGATATAACGAATGAGTACATCATTTTTCCACAGAACAATTAACGGCTGACGTTCAGTCCTGATTATATCAGACGAAATTTTATTTCGAAACTTATTGTTGTACAAAAAACTATGAGAAGTGCGTATTACAGATCGGGTGTAGTTGTATTTTTCGTCGGGGATACCGTAGTAGTGAGAGCCTGCAATTGCCTGAATTTTACCTTCGCCAAGTAATTCATTTGCAGTTTTCCAGTCGGCACCTTTTACATTTATCTCAACATTATACAATTTCCGGATGGCATTTAATATGTCGATATTAAATCCTTCCAATTCTCCATTTTCGTTAATGTAGTTATATGGCGGGTAATCGGTACTAACCATTACCTCGTATTGAGCCGGGGCAATGGAGCACATATAAAACAAAAATATAAATATGAGTAGCGTCCTTTTTTTCATTCTTTGTTCGAATGCTGTAAATCTACAAAAGTTTTAAAATATTCTAAGAAAATTCGTTTTGTTTCTAAAATAAATCCCTGAAATACACATTGACAATGCATTTAGGATTGGAATTGTTAAAATGCCGGAGTTCTGCTGTAAATCTGATTAACCTGTTTGCAATTGTGCGGCGTTTATTTCAAAGTTTAAAGTCTTGAATTATTTATAACTGATTCTTATCTTGGTTTATCTTTTCTAAAACCCTGTTCATTTTTGGAGGGTCTTGAAAAGAAAAATTATTGGAAGACACAGTTAATTGAACAGACCCAAGTGTTCTGAACATGTTTCGTTTAAAAATCAAATTCTGAACTTCTTGAATTTTCCCGTCCGCCAAATGGCGGACGGGGTGGCTGAGTTATTCAAAACATAATTTTGAAATACATTTGATTATTAACGAAGACGGGGTGGTTTCTTTTTCAATATTCAATTTCAAGTGGAATTTCAGTTGATGATTCAATCAGTATTCTAATGTCGTTTATTCCAATCAGGCCTTTAAAAATATTTTTCTCCTTAATGAATTGGTTAATTCTTGTGTGCAAATCAACAGCATCAGATTTTGAGACTTTCTCTACTGAATCTATTCCCAGCGCGCAGAGTATTTGGGAAAAAGTTACTCCAACCCATTTTATTCTTGACAAATCAGTCAATTTTGTTAATTCCAGAATTTCGGCATATTCTATCCCTGTTGAATCAGCAAGTTTCTGTCTGTCAGTTTTTGTTAATACTTTTTCGTATAATTCCCTTGTATTTTTAATGCCAATTTTCTCCAAACTGTCAACTGTGTGCTTCGAAATACAAACAAAGTCGGCAATTTTGTTCGGTTTTGGAAGTGTACTGTTTAGTTCTCTAAGTAAAATAGTCAGATAATCACCCGACAAGCAAGCAACCTTTGATAATTCAGCGAACTTATCTTTCTTTTTGAGAGTTTGAATCAATTGATTTACATTATTAATTCCTATTTCCCTGAAATATCCAAAGCGTTCATCCAATTTGTCTTTAAGTATCATTCTGCCTGGGGGCAAATATGCCGATTCCAGTTTATTCTGATAATCTTCAATTGTAATTTTTTCAAAATCAATATAATAAGCCATAATGTGATATTAAAAAAAAGAGAACCAGTTATAAACCAGTCTCTCTTCAGTTATTTAAATTGGTTTCACAGGCACACAGATGTCAACAATGAATTCACCGTTTTTTGGCTCCTCCGGGTACATTTCAAAACAAGGTTTATCGTCGGGTTGGTAGCCGCTTGTCGGGAACCACTGACCATAAACCCAATCCCATGCCTGCTGAAAATCCTGTGCAGTAAGCTCAAACCGGGCAATTACATATTTAGCTGCCTCAATTTCCATTTTTCCAACTTCACCGTCAACCTTTGTTTCAGCAGGCACAGTAATACAAACGCTCATTCTTAGTTTATCTTCGATGGTTACATTCGGATCGTCATGATAAATTATCAACGATTTGAAGTCTTTGCCACCAATTAAACCTCGCGGTCCGGCCCATGAAAACAATCTGTTCCAAATGCTTTCGAATAGTTTATCGTCACCTTTGTATGGGCCAATGTGCCTGATATAGGCAACTGTCATTTTCGGAAGTGCTTTCACTTCCACACTTTTGTTTAATTTCATATTTGTCCTCCATTTAAATGTTTTTAATTCAGGACAAAAATATGGGGTAGGCCTTTCATCGCTTTGACCGCTATTGCTATCTTGTTGACTAAAATTGCTATTTTTTGATTTTTGGGTTCGATATTGAGAAGCGGATACTTGAAAATAGTTTTTGAAATTTCGTGAAAATACAGATATATCGGAAAACCCGCATTTGTGTGCTATTTCAGAAATACTCTCCTTTTTATTTGTTGCAATTAACATCGCAGCTTTTTCAATCCTTACCCTTAAAATAAACTGGAAAGGTGTTTCACCTACAATTGAATGGAATATTCTGTTAAAATGAAATTTGGAAAAACTGGCAACTTCAGCCAATTCTTCCAATGTCATTGACTTCTCCAAATTGGATTCGATATAATCAAATATTTTATTGATTCGGGATATATATTCTGTGTGTGTTGCTTTTGCATTATTCATGAAATTGTCAATATTTTGAGGTTCATAATTTCTGCCATCAGTCATTTAAAATGTTAACGGTTCATCGTTGTTTCTTCAATTTTGTTTGTGCCTGGGTCCATATTTTTCTAACTCTTTTTGAACTAATTCCCTGCTTATTTCCTTACCGTGTCCCGGTAAAAAAGTAGTACAATTGGTCTTTAACAGTTTTTCCCAACTCCTTATCATTTGATCAATATCATCGGCAAATGGCGGAAAGATAGATTGCTTAAATTTTCCTAACATAGTATCCCCAACAAGTGCTATCTCATTATCCACTATTACACTTATGGAACCAATTGAATGTCCATTTGTATCAATCAATTTAATATCTAATCCATTATCTGTTAATTCGTAACTCTCTTTTAGAATAGTGTCCGCAGAAAAGGGAGTATATCCAAAATGCCTTTTCCCAAGTTTCTTTCCCACGAAGGAAATGAATTTGGTTATCCCAAATGATCCATTTGGCAACGGTGTATATCCCTTTAAAACATAAGCTGATTCTGATTCACTCATTATAATTCGACTGTTGAAGTCCTTTTTTATCATGAATGCGTTCTGACAATGGTCATAATGGGAATGAGTAAGTATTAAAATATCAATTATTTCATTGTCGGATTTTACGGATTTAATATTTTGTAAAAGCTTTTTATATGAAGATTGTGGTCCAGTATCAACCAGTATATTTTTCTGTTTTGCCGAAATCAAAAATGAATTACTCCGTTCACAAAGAACCTGATAAATAATACTGCCGTTTTTTGTAATCCATTTTTTCATTCTATCTTCAAATTTATGAATTAAAGTCTAATTACATGAAGCACAACCGTTACTTGTTGTGGTTGAGCGGGATTTCAAAAAATAATCCTGTCAGACTTTCAGGAAGTGTCAACACTGTGTTGACCTGTTAAAACTAAAAAACTACCGCTGAGCTGTCCGATTCCTGTCCTCTTCTCCTACCTCACATATTTTTCAAAAAACGCGTCCATTTTTTGCTGCATATATTGGTTTGGGCGTGCGGCCATGTCCATGGCATGAGGCCAGAGTGGCAGTTTATAGTATTCGTTTGGCACACCCAACCTGTCGAGGCGGGCTTTTAATGTGTCTGACTGGCTTTGCGGCAGCAGATTATCGGAAGTACCCTGAAAAATTAAGGTTGGAGGCAAATCAGTTCGCAAGTATTTGGCGGGTGAAGCTTCCCAGTACAATTCAGGTTTTTCGGTGTAGGAATGACCCATAAACCCAGTAACAAGTCCCTGGTTTTGGGCATAAGGTGTTGTCATGTCCACCGGTCCGTAAATATCGACAACTGCTTTTATCCTGTGTTGTGGCGAAGTCAGGCAAACACTGTCAAGTTGGATTTGTGGCGCTTTTAAATCATAGGTGGTCATTAAAACCAAATGCCCACCGGCAGAACCGCCAATCATTGCAATTCGGTCGGGGTCGTACCCATATTTTTCAGCGTTGCAAAAAAGCCAGTGTACTGCATCTGAAACATCCTGTACACAAGCCGGATAGATACTGTCGTTTTTCAGCCTGTAGGAAACAGTTGCTGTTATGTATCCTTTTTTTGCATAATCAACAAGGTAAACCAGATAATCGGAGCGTTTTCCGCCCTTCCAGCCGCCACCATGCACAAATACAAGTAAAGGCGCGGGTTCGATCATGTTTTTGGGTTTATAAATATCAAGCTGTAACGACTTCCCGTTTACATTTTTGTATTCAATATTTTTGAATTCTTCAACATCTGCCGGAATCTCAGGTTCAAGGTTGGCCATTTTTTCAAGCCCCACACCAAGAGCAAGGTAATCCAGCAACTCGTAATGATAACCAATGGGCGCTTTTTCAGGAAATACAAACCCGATAATCCGTGGTGTCAACATTAACAAAATAAATATGGCGAGGATTGTAAGAAATCCTTTGAAAATGTTTTTGAATATGCGTTTTTTCATGATGGATACTTGTTGCTTCTACTCTGAACTTTGACTCTAAACTCTGATCTCTAAACTTTAAACTTTAAACTTTAAACGTTGAACGCTGATGCTTCCTACTTCCCCACCTCTTCCAGCATTTCTTTCAAATTACTATGAATTACCCCGGCGGTTTTTGGCCCGAGTGAATTTTCTTCGCCATAGGGAGAATTATCACGTCCGTAAGTGTAAGGCGCTTTTTCGTCCCACTGGCTTTTGGGAATGATATACCCGATTTCATCATTGGCCAGACCCACAATAAACTTGTATTTTCCGGGCATCATTTCGCGGATTGGCGGTATTTCAAGAGGTTGAACACCAAAATCATTTCCTTCGGGTGCATCTATTGGTCCGTTTACAAGTTCGGGATATATTTCGCCGGGAATGGTTACAAAAGAAAGTGGGCCAATTTTTATAACGGCTAGTTCCGAACGCATTTTCATCCAGCTCATTGTACCCCGGTTCATAACCCCGAGTGCCGCACCGAGTTTAAACATGATATTATCAATTTTCATAGGAAGTGTGCGTACAACCACAGAAATGCCCGCCGATTCAAGTATTTCAGAAGGACTTTCCATTGCATTCAAAGCCAATAATGAAAGTTGTTTACCTTGAGCTTCTGTTTTTTCGAAAGTCGGTTCGTTGAATTCTTCCCCTGTAAACGGATCTTTTACAGGCAGACTGGGGTGCGTTGTCATCAAACCGCCTACTGCACCATTTATATACACACAAATGCCGCCAATACCGGGTTTCATCAATGTATCACGATTGAAAACTCCTTTTTCAACGCCTTCGCGCACAAAATGCGGAAAGTCGGACGAAACCAGCAGGTTTTTACTCCACAAGGTTTCGGGATGATCAGCCCAGGCAACAAGCGAACCCAGCACTTCCCCACTCCTTGTATCAACAGCTTTTAACATGCGCATTCCTGAATCGAAAACTTCGGGTTTGCGTGTGTCTTTCACAAGTGGAATGGCGCCAGTTAGATCCTGCGAGATTTCCAAACTTGCAGGACGCAAATTTTTTACCGCAGTTTCAACAGATTGTGCAATCCTGGTTTTCACAAATTTCATATATTCTTTGTTGAGCCCGTCTTTTAAAGGCGTTCCGCTCCACATTCCAATCATATCAGGGCCTTCGTGGGTGTGGGTTGAAGAAATTACTGCGTAACTAATTCCCGCTTCCGGCGCAATTAAATTGCGGACATCAACAACATCATCATTCATAAAACCAATGGCATCAATTGAAACGATGGCAAGACGGGTTAAGCCGTCGTCAATGACCATTGTTCGTGCCCAGGTATCGTCGTGTACCCCGTTAGCGGGTTTTCTGTTACTGAAACCTGCAATCCACACTGGATCAAATTTACCGTTTCCATTCCCATCGGTAAAAGTGTCGCCATCGCCGGGGTTGTATTCGTTGTCGTTGTTGCTGTCCACCCAAAGGTCGGGAACTTCGGGTGTAATTGTTACCGCTGCAAACCCAACCTTCAACGCTGACGGAGTATCGTTGATTATCTTCATATCGGCTGAATACCCGGGATGCCGGTCCCTCATGTTTATGAACATCCATGTTACCAATCCTGCAAACAACAGAATGATCAGGAATCCAAGGATTTTAAAAAATTTCTTCATGTTATGATATTTTTTGTTTTTAAAATTAAAAATTTCAGTGAGCAAGTGTTTGTGTTTTCCAACTTAAAAACCACCCCGTTCTTCCCACATTCCTGCGCAATTCTTTCGAAAAATCGGGATATACTTTGAACTTAAAACCACCCCTTCACTCTCACAATCCTACGCCTCCCCCCTTGGAAGAAAAGGAGGGGAAAGTTACGAAGGGGCTTCGGTCTTCCGACTTCCGACTTCTGCCTATTTCTTATACATCACTTTCCTTTCTATCTCCGGATTATCAATTTCCGGTCCCTGTTCAATTTTTCTCCAGTCGATGGTTTTATTGTATTTTTTCATTGAAAGTTCAGCATCGAAAATGCGTGAATCATGCATTTCCAGAGTATAAGGAGTAAAATCGGGTTCAGAAGTAAAAAAATCAGTTAACAGAGATGCTGTAACATCAAACTGATTGACATAAGGAACGTCCAGAATGTTGTAAATTGTTTTCAGAATTGAACCGAAATTGGCGTGTGTGTGTGATACATAACCCTTTTTTACATACGGCCCAGCCATCATCAGCACCGAGCGGTGACCATCAACATGATCTACCCCACCCTGCGGATCGTCTTCAGTAATAATCACAAGCATATCTTTCCAGTATTTTGTGCGCGAAAGGAAATGTAAAATCCGTCCTACTGCCAAATCGTTATCAACCATAAACGACTGTTTGTATGGGTAACCATCTTCGGGCCTGATATCGGCGCCATGATCATTGGGAATTTGAACTGTAACCAATGACGGCATTTTTTCCTTTCCCTTGATCCATTTTGCTGTAAATTCCCTTTCAAACTGGTCCATGCGGTATTGATCGGGAATATTCATATTATATCCTGCATAATCGTGGCTGGTTCTTGTAAAAAGAGCATTTTGCATGGGAATCATCACTCCGTGTGCCGCTCCTGTGTTTGTATCGTACCATTCTTCACGTTCATGGCCAGCTTCGTTTGCTTCGCCAAAGTTGTAAAACGACACATTTTGCCGTTCAAGTGCTTCCCAAAGTCCACCAATTTCAGCATAATCTTCAGGATCGACACTGCCTATAGTTTTTGGGAAACGGCGGCCGGGTGCCTTTGAAAAAACCATTGCGGTTTTAGAGGTAGCTGCATTTGCTTCAACCCACTCATTTGGAATAACACCTACCATCCAGTGATGGCCGTGAACCGATGCGTCGCTGTCGCAGTAATAATTATCGGAATAGGAAAACTGCCGGGCAGCTTTTATGTGGTTTGGACTAATTTTCAGGTTTGGAAATTTACCAAACATTTCGCGCGGCAAAGTATATTCGTTGTTTATGCCAAACCGTGCCAAAGTACTGTCGCCCTTTGAACCTTTTAACTGACCAAAAATCTCATCGAAAGTTCTGTTTTCCTTTGTAATATAAACGATATGCTTAATGGGTGATTTGCGTAATCCGGGTAAAACAGGCATCGGATTATTCTTATCGTCGCGAATAGTTTTTATTGTAAACGTATTACCGATGGATTGTTTTGTGTAAACAGCAAGTTGTTTTTCATCGGGCATATCCACTTTTTGGAAACTGCCCAATTGAATATCGCCAACGTAATAACCCTGAACCGGCGGCACAAAATCTTTACCTCCATTTGGTCCGGCGCCAAGTCCACGGCAGGTTGTAATATAAATCTCCTTGTCATCCGGCGATAATTTTACACGGGTCGGTCCCCAGCCTGAAGGAATCAAACCTAAGGTTTTTCCTGATTCAACATCAATAACAGCTACAGCATTGAATCCCAAAAGTGCAACAAAAAGTGTTTTTTCATCCTTTGTCAGTGCAATCCCAAATGGCAGTAAACCGCGGTATTTGTCGATTCGGGAGTCAACTAAAATGGGGATATCGCCAATTAGTTTATGGTTTTTATAATCGATAATTGAAATGTTGTCGTTTGTTGCATTTGTAACGTACGCAAACTGTTTTCCAACGGCAATTGAATTGGGGCTCGCTCCTCCAACCACTTCAGCATCTTCAATCATTTGCCCGATTTGGTGACCCGTTTTGAATTTTTCAAGCACTTTATTGCTTTGCAAATCGATTGTAAAAACACTCATTGCATCGGGATGCAGTGGGCTTCCAAGACCGGGAATCTGACGGCCTTCAACAACGGTTCCATGAATTGATTCGGGTGTATTGTTTCCATAAGGTTGGTGTGAAATCATCAGTGAATCATAGTTTTCAGGCGTTGCGCCGGTAATTACCGGATACGAGTACATTCCCACATTTGCTACCAATGCCGTTTTTTTATCGGGACTCAAACTCAAACCAAAAGGTTGCCGGCCAACATCCACCGAGCCTGTAATTTTTCGGGTTGATAAATCAATCCTTACCATTCTGAAATTCGCACGGTCGAGTACAAGCAGTTCATTATTTTCGTCATTCAACAGTAAATCAGAAGTAAAACTGTCGCCGTAATCCTTTCCATCAACCTTGCCATTTAGTGAAATTGAATTGGTGCGAACAAGTGTTTCCGTGTCGTAAGTAATAACCGCGCCGTTGTCGCCACCACTGAGGTAAACAGTTTTTGAATCACCGGCAAAAGCAACACCCAAAAATGAACCATTTGATAAGGGTGATTTTATTTTCCCGTCGTAATCCGGGACACGCACAACATCCAAAGTTTCAAGATCGACAATCGAAAACACACCATTGTGTAGTGTAACCGATTTTTTACCATCGGGCGAAATTGCCAGTCCATACGCGTCATTCGTAATTCTAATAAAATTACCCGCGGGTGTCAAAAACCGGCCACTGGGCAAAATTGTGGTTCCGCTGATATTGATTTTCGTGAACTCATTTCCGGCAGGAACAGTAAGCACTTCCACATTTTTTTGTGAATACACAGTGTTTACTGTTGATTCAGCAAGAATTAGAGTAAAAAGAAAAAGAAAATATTTATTCATCTGACAAAGTTTTGAATTTTAAAATCATCTATATCAATTGCTGTTTTACCACGTATTTTTAATCGATTTTTTATCCAGTGGAATTCGCTTAAATAAAACAAACATTTCTGCAATTGTTTTCTTTAATCATGCTCAATTCATGTTATTTCTTTGCAATTTATGTTTAAAATGTCTTTTGTTTCGATGAAGGATAAATTTATAACAACAGATTGAAAATTTAATTCTCATGCCAGATTTTGAAACTTCAAACTCAAATAAACCATTTACCTTATTTGCAAAAGGTATAATCCATTGATTTTCTATTTCAAATTATTTTGAACCATATTTGAATTTGCAATCATCTCTTTCGATGGGATTGGAAACGCAAATTTATAAGTCCCGTATTTCGGTCCGCCATGAGTTTGCCGAAATTGATCAACAAAAGGTATATCGCTTCCGGTGCGCGCCAAATCATCGAAACGGAATCCTTCAAAACAAAGTTCCTTTCGTCTTTCCAGGAGTACATTTTCCTTTGTGGCTTCAGTATAAAATGTTGCACCGCGTTTTGCAGGAATTTGGTTTAAAACTTCGAGCGCATCCGCTTCGTCAAGCTCATTTTTTGCCTCCGCCAAAATAAGTACGACCTCCTCAAACCTAAACAGCACAATATTGTCGGAGAAATCGGGCGATGGAAATTTACCCATGTTTCGAAGCCGTTGTTTGCCGTTTACTGTTTCAAATCCAATCATTGCAGGGGATTTACGTATATCAGTATCATCGAAAATTGAAATTAAGTTATCTAAAACTTCGACATCTCCATAAACAGCACCCCTGTAAATGTATTGCAATCCATTAAAACCATTATTATCTGAGGTACTGAATGCCAACTCGAATATTGAATTTAAAGCATTTTTTGTTTTCCATGAATTAATATAACCAGCAGTATCAACAATACCGAATTTACCAGAACTGACAACAATTTGAGCAGCCTGTTTTGCCTTTTCCCATTCTTTAAAATAAAGCGCAACCCGGGCTTTTAATGCATATCCGGCAAAGGTGGAAATATAATTTTTGGTTTTTGGGTTATTCGATTCTGACATTAGCGAAAGGCCGGTTTCAATATCTTCAAAAATCGCCTTCCTATTTTCTTCCACAGTGTTTCTGCGTGGATGTAATTCTTTTTCACTATAATTTTTGATATAAGGAATTCCAAGATTTCCATTTGCATGCTGCTGCCCGTATAAACGTAACAAATCGAAATGTGCCATAGCGCGGGCAATGTAAGCCTGCCCTGCAATTTGATTTAATTTCTGTATGTCACCTGATATTTTTTCCATATCCTGCTGAATAATAATATTGGCCGAAGCAATTACAGCATAAATGGCTTCCCATGTGCCATTCGAATTATCAGGGCTTACTATCATCTGGGCTTCGTTTAAAAATTTGCCTGAATTTCCGTTGGCAAAACAATTATCTGAACGCACCTCGCCATAAATTTGCATATTTCGCCCATAGTAGGTGGTTACAGTCATTCTGTCGTAAATTCCGTTTGTAATTCCCTGTAAATCTTCAAGGTTTTCAATTCCAATAGCTACATCTTTTTCATTCGAAAGGGTTGGATCAAGATCGCTGTCGGTGCAGGAAACAAGGAAAATAAGAAAATAAAAGCCTCCCCTAACCCCTCCAAAGGAGGGGAAGCGAAAAATAGAAGTTACAGAATTCCTGATTTGCAAATTTTTGAAAAATACCTTTCCCAGAAAAGATATATTCGTTAACAAACTGTATAAGTTTATACTCTTCATTCTGATCAAAAATTCAGGTTTATACCAAAAACAATTGATTTAACGGGTGGCGTTGTCATTCGCGTTAATCCATCGGCACCTACATCAGGATCAAACTTTAATCTGCTGTCTTTTACAACTGTAAATAAGTTGGTCCCTCTTAGCGATATCGCGATGTTTTCGCAACCTAGTTTACCAGTTAGTTTTTTAGGGAGATTAAAACCAAACACCAAATCTTTTATACGTACATAATCTCCATCATACAAAAATCTTGTCGATTCCCTTGAATCATTGGGGGTACCGTATGATACCTTGGGCACATTGGTAATATCGCCAGGTTTCTGCCAGCGCTCCATTAATTCATCAACCCCATTAAAAAGGCTGAATGAGTAAATACCTGTGTGATGTGTTATAAAAGAGAAATCTTCATAAACTTTGTGTCCACCAGCATAATAAAGGTTTACATCGGCAAAAAAAACTTTGTATGCAATGTGGGTCATCAATCCCGCTGTAAATTTTGGAATAGCACTTTCGCCCTGCCACTCTTTTTGCGCGGCATAATAGTTTTCTGTTATTTCGCCGTCTTTTCCGTTAATATACCATTGTGCATTCCCGTTATCAGGGTTAACACCTGCCCATTTACGCATGTACCAGGCATAAACAGGTTGTCCCTCAGCCACTTTTCGCAGTTGATCTTCAATACTGATATCATTACCGGAAACGTCATGCGCAAGTTGGGTAACTTCGTTATTTACTGTTGCAATGTTAAAAGAAACATTGATATTAAAATCAGTTGTGCGAATCACATCCCCCTGAATGAAAGCCTCTAATCCTTTATTTACCATACTTCCAACATTCATTAAAATTGATGCATGGCCCGATGTAAGTGACAAAGGAACTTGTTGAAGTAAATCATAAGTTTTTTTGTTGTACCAGGCAAACGAACCTTTTATCCGGCCATCAAAAATTGCATAGTCGATACCAATATCAAGATTTTTATTTTTTTCCCAGGTTAAGTTTGAATTACCAAATTGTCGTGGATAAACTGCTCCCTGACTATCATAACTTTTATCATATCCAAGCAAAGCCTGGTACTGATTTAAGCCAATTGCTGAATTTCCTGACAAACCATATGAACTGCGAATGCGCAAATAATCAATAAACTGAATGTTTTTCATGAAATCTTCTTCACTCACGTTCCACGCCGCACCCACCGACCAGAAATTACCAAACCTTTTCCCGGGGGCAAACAGTGAAGAACCTTCATAACGATAAGTTAAATCAGCAATGTATTTGCCGGAATAGTTATAATTAATCATACCCAGATATGACATGTTTTTCCAATCCGTAAAATTTGCATTTACATCAAGATTAGAACTTGCCGCGGATAAATAAACAAGCCCGTCAGCCGGAAATTTTTCACCTGACCCTGACAAATAATTGTTGTTGTTTTTCTGATATTCCATCAAAACTTTTACAGCCAAATTATGCTTGCAGATTGATTGTTTGTAATCAAGAGAATTCTGATTTACCCAATTGTAATTGCGCGTAACCGATTGAAATGCTGAGCCACCTTTTGATTTACCATCACCGTGTACACGGTTTTGATAACTGTGAAAAGCAGCCACATTATAATCGCCTGAATACAAAGTTTTAAAAACCAGATTGCTTAAAACTTCCCATTCAACAAATGAATTTACCATTCCTTTTGTTAGATCGTTTTTAGAAATATCGTTTTCGAGTGTATATAAAGTATTGAAAAAGGATGAAGTAGTAGCTGTATTCAATGTAACTCCGTCAGCCAGATAAGGTTGTTCCCATGGACTCATCAAAAATCTTGTAGCGTTTGGGTTTCCGAAATAAATACTTTGCTCAAGAAATGCGTTCTGACGAGTGTTGGAAAAGATCATATTTGTTCCAAATTTCACTTTTTTGGTGAATTGATGCCTGAAATTGAATTTTCCTGAGATTCTATGGAAACCTCCACCAATAACTGTTGCTTCAGTATTGTTATAACCAAGTGAAGCAAAAAATGAAGATACGGCATCGCCACCCGAAGCTGAAAAATCATAATTCTGAACAATCGCATTTTTGTTCTTTAGTAATTCATCCCAGTTTCCTTCATTCCGGTTATATGAATCAACCCAGGTTTTCAGGCTGTTTGTAATCTTTTTTTCTATAAGAAAATTGTAGGCTTCGTTTACCGGCACATTATAAGTATTATGAACAGCCTCAAGCATTAACTCTTCGCGCTGACTGCCATTGAGAATGCCCCAACCTTTTGACGCATTGTTTTGAAATCCGACCGAATTATTTAAATTGTACCGGGTTTTTCCGGGTTTTCCATTTTTAGTGCTGATTACAATAACACCACTTGACCCCCGTGCACCGTAAGCCGATGTTGCGGAAGCATCTTTTAACACAGTTATGTTTTCAATATCGTGGCTATTCAAAGTCGATAATATGCCAAAGGAACTGCGTTGAACCTCGCCTGTAAAGTCGGGATTGATAACAGGAACACCATCAATAACTATCAGTGGGTTATTTAAAGCTGTGATTGATCCAACACCCCGGATTCGTAAATCCTGCATAGTACCGGGAGTTCCAGAAAGAGTTGAAACAACCAGGCCGGGAACTTTCCCTTGTAAAGCCTGATCAAATGAGGTGACGGGAATATTTGCAACGACATTGCCGCTTACCTGAAAAGTTGAACCTGTGATTTCATTTTTTCTCTTTGCAGAATAACCGGTTGCAACAATCTCACTTATTCCTATGTAATCAGGTTTTAAAATTATGCTAACTAAACCCGAAGATATAGGGATTTCTTCTGTTTTCATACCGACAAAAGAGAAAATCAAAGTTTGGGCATTTTGCGGAATAGCAATTTGAAATGTTCCATCATTATTGGTAACAGTGCCAGTTCCTGTACCTTTTACTATAACAGATACTCCTGATATAGGTTTTCCATCCTCAGAAGACAAAACTTTACCTGTAATACTTTGACTTTGAGCCTTAGCTTCAATTAAAAGGGAGCAGGCAAAAAATAAAAGTATAACCACGATATACTTCATAAAATTTAAAAAAAACTGTTATTCCCAAAAAAACAAATGTAATTATTAAAATTAAAGTAAAACTGCTTATGTTTTTGATGATATATATTAAACGTTCATAAAATGTTTTCCATGAAAAAATTTACATCAATTCGCAAAGTTTAAATTTTATCAATTTTTAGGGTTGGAAGCTTCTTAAAATACTTTATTTTAGAGCCTTAAATATCTAAATCAGAATTTTATGAAGTATTTGGTAATCCTTTTAGTTTCGTTTATGGCAATTACAAATCTTAGTACGGCTCAGAAAAAAATTAATGTTATTGTAATAGGTGCTCACCCCGATGATTGTGATATTGACGCCGGTGGAACGGCCATTTTATTTGCAAAAGCCGGACACAATGTAATGTTTGTTTCAGTAACCAACGGCGATGCAGGCCATCATGAAAAAGGCGGCGGGGCGCTGGCAAAAATACGTCGGGCAGAAGCGCAGGAAGCAGGAAAACGCTTTGGGGTAAAATATGTTGTTCTCGATAACCACGACGGGGAATTAATGCCGACGCTTGACATCCGGTTAAATATCATCCGGCTAATCAGGCAGTGGAATGCCGATATTGTAATTGGCCCGCGACCGAACGATTATCACCCTGACCACCGAAACACGGCCATTTTAATACAAGATGCGGCGTACATGGTAATTGTTCCAAACGTGGCGCCCGACACACAGCCTTTAAAAAGAAATCCTGTATTTCTTTACACAGAAGATGGATTTCGGAAACCAACTCCTTTCGAGCCCGAAATTGTGGTTGACATTACATCGGTTTTCGACCAGAAAATTTATGCAATGGCTGCCCATGAATCGCAGTTTTTTGAATGGTTGCCCTGGACGAACGGAACCCTTGACAAAGTTCCTGCAACCGAAGCAGAACGCCTGAAATGGCTTGCCGAATGGCGAAAACCCAAAATTAGCGACAATGTTTTGCATTCGCTGGCAAAATGGTATGGAACCGAAAAAGCCTCTTCGGTAAAATATTATGAAGCCTTTGAAATCTGCGAATACGGCAGACGACCTTCGGAAGAAGAGATAAGAAAGTTATTCCCGTTTTTCGATTAATTTATAAATTAAAAATGACCCCGGAAAAACGAGGTCATTTTTGATAATAATTGATTTGTTTTCTGGACAAACGATTTTAGACGATTTTACAATAAAAAAAAGCGGAAATTTTTATTTCATACTTTCAACAGGTACCAGGTTTTTATAATCCCAAAAGGCTGTCATATTTGCTATTTTCCACAAACCATCCTGTTTTTCCATTATCCGGGTTTCTTTGCTGAGCTGGTATGTTTTCATTCCATTGTCGCTGTTGTACTGATCCCAGGTGACAAATGCCAATTCAGAACTGAAGAATTTATAAATCATGTTCCTTCTTTCGACTTTGGGATGACTGGATGAACCAGCCGCAACAGGATTATCTTTAATATAATTCCTGTATTTTTCATTTATTGCCGGCCATCCAACTGTGGCACTGTATGTTCCATCCGAATTATTCCACGCATGAAAAGCATAATCCGCGTGTACAAAATACTTTATTACTTCCTCATAATCGCGTTTAAAAAAGGCTGCTGTCTCAGCGTTAATTGATTCGATTATGGCCATTTTTTCTTTTTCTTCATTTAAACCGATCGAACCAGAAGCTGCGTTGTTTTTACCAAAACCTGCCAGGGTGCTGCAACCCAAAATTAAAATCAAAGTTAGTGTCTTCATATTTATACAATTTTAAGTGAATTTGTTTTCTTATTTTTTAATGGATTTCAACATATTTTCAAAATTCTTCAAATTGCCTTTTTTAGGTTGGTATTTCAAAAGCACAACTCAAAGCACTTTATTTCATTTTTTGTAATTTATTGTCCCAGCCCCTTCGACATTCCAGTATTTTTCTGGAATATTGACTATGCCATTCATATAAAAAAAGCCCGTTGCACCTGCATATCTCCCGGTTCCACCCACAATATTGTATTCCACATGGGCATTCCAGTTTTCATCAAGGGTACTTGTGCTTGCCGGATCATCGTTCATAAAGTAAATGACGTCACCGTTTGCAGTGGTTATTGTACCCGACCAGGAAGATTGGAATACACCCTGTTGATCGACACAATAGGCACTTTCAAGGGCAATTTTGCCGAAATGCGAAGCAGTTCCTGTCCCGTAATTACGATTTTGGGCAAAATATGGATAACACACATTTTCGGGACCATAATGGATTTCCAAAGCCCCTGAAGCCTTAGTAATTTTAAATTGTTTAGTAACTGCTGATTTTAATAAATCAGAACTTTCGCCAATGACTTCAGTTTGAAAATCATCGTCGTTGCTGCAACTGGCAAAAACCAGTATGATTGCAGCGATTGCGTAGAAATGAATGTAATTTCTCATAGTGATTTTTTTAATAATTAAATTAATATTAACCTCTTAAAGGAGTGGCATCAAAGTGATTTTCCTGTTCGGTGATTTTGCCTTCTTCGTTGACTATAAACAAATCAGCAACTCTTAAGGTAATACCTGGTCCTGCCAAAGTAAAATCTGCTTTGGCAATTACTCCTGTAAGTGAATCATTGTAAAAATGGTCAATGATTTTAATGCTTACCCCTTCAAGAGCAGGCTCCAAAGGTTGCCACCATTGTGTAAATACTTCCTGTTTGCCTTTAATCGGGTTATGCACACCTCCCGGTACAATTGGCGCCCTTAAAACAACATTTTCGCTGTATGGAATTGTTGCAAAAGATTTTGTTTTGAACGATTCAAAATAACTTTCAGCAACTTTTTTAAGTTGTTCTTTACGCTTTTCGTTTGTCATTTCTACTTGTTTCATAATGTTGATGATTAATAAAATTCATTAACCTATTAATATGTTGTGCATTGTGAAATGTGATTTTCTATTTTGCCCCTTTAACCTCAACAGCATAAAACTTTGCCGGTTGTTTTCCGGTATTAACCACCGAATGCATCTCTGTTCCTCCCCAAAATGCAGTGCCTGCTTTTAAATCCAGATTTTGAGTTTTACCATCTTCAGTTGTCATTTTTATGGAAGCATCGGTAATCGCAATCACAAGCCTTTCGTTATGCCTGTGTTTTCCTATCCCACATGCATCTCCCCCAGGATTACTGACAAATTCGGTAACTTTTACTTTGTCGTTCTCAAGAATAACCGGGGCAGCATCTTTAACTGGATTTCCTGACTGACTTTGACTTATACCTACTAACGAAAAGCCCACAACAAACAGTGCAATAAATAACTTTTTCATAATTTTTCTTTTTAAAAGATTGATAACTAATATTGTCATTCCAAAATTAGGGTAGAACCAGGTGTTGCAGTTTTTCTTATTAGCTCAATTTTTTTGTTTTTTAGATTGAATCCAAATTAAAATTGCAAATTCTATTATGTTGGTTATTAAAGGTTAGAAAAATAAAAATTCCCATTTCAACAGATAAAATCTGATAAAATGGGAAAAGTATAAAGAGATTAATCCAAAAAGTCCAGAACCACTAAATCCCCTAAAGGGGACTTTGAAGAATTCTTTGATTTTACTGTGCCATTGACATAACCGGGTTATTCTGCCTGTACTGTAACGGAGATAAACCGTAATTCTCCTTAAAAATCCGGCTAAAATGTGAAATGTTCTCAAAACCGGTGTCGTAAATAATTTCGCCGATTGTTTTTTTGCTGGTAATTAAATGGAGTTTAGCTTGTTCAAGTCTTTTGCTGGTAAGCCATTTACCGGGCGAAGTATTGTAATGTTCATTGAATTCCCTTTTAAACGACGCAACACTCCTGCCTGCAATTCGAGCATACTCTTCAATGGTTAAATTGAACATGTAATTTGCCTCCATCACCTCCCAAATCGGGGTTTTCTGCTGATCGACAATACTGTGAACGTACGAAAGCAAACCTGCATTTTCGGGCTCTGAAAGTATGACGAATATGATTTCCTTAAATTTCAGTTCGAGCAAACTTTCCGAAGGTGGCACTTTTTGTTTGAAATAAGGAACAATACTGTAACAAAAAGCATGCATCGTTTCATTCACTTTAATTGGAACAAACATATCTTTCGGCGGAGCAGGAAGATTTTTTAACGGCAAAAACTCCCTGTACTCGTTATAAACCTGCCGTAAAAATGCATCCTGGAAAAAAAAGGCAAGTACTTCCCAACCAACCATTTCATGTATTTCAGAAGTGTATGCTGTCTTCTTTATAAATAAGGAAGTATCCTCGGTTAAAGGCCACGATTTGCCGTTGTGATGAAATGTTTTTTTACCACTAAGCGTAAAAACAATCTCGTTGTAATGATTAAAAAGTTTGAGGTGCTTATCAACCTGTGGGCAGATCCAGTACAAAAAAATGAGGTCTTTTGCTGAAAATACCTTAAAAGTATCGGGGGTTGAAAGCGTAAAGTCGTATTTGTTTATCATAAAATACTCATTTAAAAAATACAATTACAAATTTATTTTCTTATCATTTCTCAAAGCGATAGTATGAATTTTAACCAAACATTACTGTGGAAAGACTTTATCAATCACTTCCCACAGTTCAGATTTAACCAAAATTCTTGAAGCATTTGTTTTTGAAAATAACTCATCCATATTTTTACCTGCATGAGCTTTACTGAAAGCATCATTATAATCCGCAGTCCCAATTTTCGAAAAATTTTCCATGTAATTTACTGTGGCATATTGGTAATCCAATCCTGCACCAGAAGGGAAAACCCGACCCCACAATGACCATCCAACACGTGAACCGGCTTTAATAAATTCCTGGTGAACAGGTTTCCAGACATTTGTTTCCGCATCCCAGTAATCATTTTCTTTTCCCTGTTCAACTTTCATATAATCCAGTTGAATAAATTTAAAATCACCTGGGCCTCCTTCGCGATAAACCGATGCCTGCCTGTTTATTAAAGAACTTGAAACCATTTCCCGACTTTCACCAGTTTCTTTCATTGCAGCATCCAAATCTTTGCCAGGTAAAATCTTTGCCGGATCAATATTCTTCCATGCATCTTCAATTTTCAGAGGATCAGAGAATAAAGTTACAGTTACATAATTGTATTTATCGTCGGTTCCGGTAAACCAAACTTTATACAAAAACCAACCCACAATATTGCCTTGTTTTGCTCTTTCAATGTGCAATGGTTTCCAGATATTCTTTTCAATCTCCAGATAACTTTCCTCGTTTTGAGGCAATACTTTCATGCCTTCAACCAATGCAAAGAGTGGCGGTTCAACTTCCTGTGCATTTCCTAAATGCGGGAATACTCCAAAAGCAACTGCCAACAACATAAAAGCAATCATTTCATTTTTAAAATCCATGTACTTCTTTTTCATAATATTGATATTTATTTGTTATATATCAACAATTTACAACTATTATTTAGAATATAAATACTAAATGGTATTTTATTTTTATTGAAAAATGGTGTGAAAGTAGATTCTCAAATAATATCAAAATTTCTGGTTTAAAATATTGTTGAAATTGATATTTCTGTAATTTTTTAGGGAGCAACCAGGTTTAAAAAAATGTGTTTTCTATATTACAGTTTTAACCGGATTCCGATTTTTGAGAGTAAAGCTGCAAAACCAATCATTGCAAATGCCCAAATTATGGAACCTGAAACAACAATCCATTGATATTCTGAATGTTTATAGAAAAGTATTGGAATACTCAACATCCATATTAAATGATACAAAATATCAGGAGCAAGATAGGTAGTTAATGAGTTTTGCCCCGCCGGTTTAAAAACAGCCGCCCAATTTTTAAGTCCCAAAACATCGATAATGAAATGCAAAATCATAAAAACAAGAATACTGATTCCGTTGCAAATCATTGCCCAACTTGGAGTACCATTTATTTTTGAAATAATAAACCAGTTACGCAATACAAAACCTGTAGTCAAAACAAGTAAGCCTAGAATTATTCCTGCTACTATAAACTTTTTGATGTTTTGTTTTTCCAGGTTTCGAAGTACAAGGCTAAAAACCAAGCCAGTTAATACAATTGAAGGGACATTGCCACTTAAAATAACTCCAAAAATGGGTTTAATCGGATCAATAAAATCTGTAAATCCCAATTGCGAAACTATATTTAATACAATAAATAGAATCAAAAAAAAGGTAGTCTTTAATAAACTATCCCTACAAATCAAATATACAATAGCAGCCACAAAATATCCCCAGCCAATTAAACCAAGTATTCCCCACCACCCCGTTGTCATCCAATGCACATTATCAGGTGTTCCGCTACGAAAAACAACAGCAAGGATTACCAACCCTATGGCTCCTGCGCCTTTCAGTATAAAAATTAAACTTCGGCTCATGTTTTTGTATTGATTCCAAACCAGAAATACAGAAACATACATAAAGATTGCCCATAAATTTTTGTTGATACCTGTTAAATCAGAATTGACCTGAGAACTGTTCATCATAAAAACCCCAATAATTAGCAGGCTGATTGTTCGTATAAAAATATGAACTAAAATACGGGGAGTGGTGTCGCCTGTTTTCAATCGGCTCTGTATAGCAAACGGAATAGCCATTCCAACCATAAAAAGGAATCCCGGAAACACCCAATCGGCCAAACCCATTCCATCGAAATCGGCTTTGGTATGTACCAACCAATCCGGAACTCCGGGAACATATAAATCATTGACAAAAAGCATTAAAAACAGAGTTAGTCCACGCATAATATCAATGGAAAGAACACGGTTTCCTTTTTTCATAAATTTCAATATAAGAGTTCCCGAAGATAACAAATTGAACGGTTAATAGTATTTTTCAAAGTATGCTTTCTATTGACTAACATTTCAATAATCAGTAACTTTATTAAAAAATCTACAGTCATGAAAAAATTCTACTACCTTGTAATCACCCCCGAATCTTTAATCGCTTCTCATTTAACACCTTTCGAATTTGGAAATTACTTGTCGGTGGGAACCCGAAAGCAAATCCACGGGCAAAATATTTTTTTCGAACTCGATCCTTCCAAGCTTAAGAATTTGCCTGAGAAACATATTGAAAAAGAGTTAGTGCCATACGCCAATGGTGAACCTAAAAGGTCAGTGTTTTTTAGCATCTACCGTTGTTTGGAAAAAACTCCACTTTCAGCCTTAAAAAACCTCTATCTCTCAACCGATGACGGGAAAGTTCTGGAACTTCAATCAACTTCTTTTGAAGAAACTGAAACAGATGATACACATTTATATCAACAATTCAACCCAATAACTACGCGCGTTGCGAGTAAACTGAGTCCCGATAAGTTTATACAATTTTTAACGGATACGTCAAAGCCGGTTTCGGCACCTAAAATTTTATTCGTGGAGTTGTTATTAAATGAACTTGCAATAGATCCCAATGCCCCATTACATAATTTACCATATTCAAACCCTGACCATTTGCGCGATTGCCTTATTAAATTGAAAGAAACAAAAGGCAAAAGCACCAAAACTGTTTTACGTTATATGCAGAGAGAATTGAATTACCGAACTATAAAAACCGGATTTTTTATTGGCGAAAAAGAAAACTTTCTTTTTTATCCCTTTCCATCAAATACTGAATTGGAAGGTAAGTATTATTCATGGTGGAGATCGGCATTAACACAACACTTTTAGAAGAAAAAATTGACTTTTGATCTTCTTAATTTTCGGGAAGTTGGCAAAAAAAACCTGCCCATTTTATTAGAGTATGATAAACAGTCAGATAGAATTTATTTTAGGTTTTCAGTTTTGACTAATTATAAGAAGTGGGATAAGTATGGTATCTTTTTTTTGAATTACAAATATTTTAGTTGCAAGGCATTACTATTTCCCTTTCTAAAATCAGTTAATCTGGCAATTACAAAAAGGGTTTCTTAAAAATTGATAAAAAGCAAAATCATTATAACTTCGCTCTCTGAATCTAAAACCACTTAATCTTTTAATAATGAATTCTGTTTCAAGAAGAAATTTTTTAAAAACATCTACTGCCGTAACCGCTGGAGTTGTATTTATCCCTAACCTGATCAGTTGCGCACCTTCATCAAAAATCAATATTGCGATTGTGGGTGTAGGTGGACGTGGAAAAGCACAATGGGAAACTTGTTCTAATGAAAATGTAGTTGCAATGTGTGATGTTGATGACAATCGCGCAGCTGAAGGATATGCAGCATATCCAAATGCAAAACGCTACAAAGATTACAGAAAAATGATGGACGAAATGGGCAATCAAATTGATGCTGTCATGATTTCGACACCTGACCATCATCATTTTGCTGCTGCAATGACTGCCATGCAATTAGGAAAGCATGTTTTTGTAGAAAAACCACTTGCGCACAATATTTGGCAATTGCGAACTTTGCAAAAAGCGGCCCACCATTATAAAGTAATCACACAAATGGGCAACCAGGGGCATACCACCGATGGTATTCGCAGGGTTAAAGAATGGGTTGATGCCGGAATTTTAGGAGATGTGAAAGAAGTACTTGCCTGGTTTGATGGGCCGGAATTTGGCCCAACCAAATATTTTCAAAAACCCGATCAATATCCGCCGGTAGCAGAAAAAGTACCTGATGGATTGGAATGGGATTTATGGTTGGGACCTGCTGCAAACCGACCATACAACCATGTTTATGTACCTAAAACCTGGCGTGGATTTTATGATTTCGGAAACGGAGAACTGGGCGACTGGGCATGCCATACGCTTGATGCACCATTTTGGTCACTTGATTTAGGAATGCCCAATATTGTGGAAACTGAATTCCACTCTGGAGCACCTGATGGTTTTTTGCCCGACCAATCCATAATTCGTTTTGAATTTCCTCAACGGGGAAACAAACCACCTGTAGTTTTAAAATGGCACGAAGGAGGACTAAAACCTGAAAACCGTCCTGAATGGAATCTGCCTGAATTGACAGGGTCAGGAATGATTATGATTGGCGAAAAGCATAACATTATAACCGGAGGACGTCCAAACGACGCAAAACTTATGATGCCCAAAGAAGAATGGGATAACTGGGTAACCAACGAGATGCCCGTGCCAACAATTCCAAGGGTTGCCGATGGTCCGCAAAAAGAATTTTTGGATGCGATAAAGGGTGTTGGCCCCATGCCTGGTTCTAATTTTGATTATTCAACGCGATTGACTGAAATGGCTGCGGTGGGCGTTTTATCTCAACGTTTTAACGCCCGTATTGAATATGATGCTGAAAATATAAAAGTAACCAATCATGAAGGAATGGAGAATTATATTAAAGAACCAGTTCGCGAAGGTTGGAGTTACGGAGAAGAAGTTTGGTAGATTTTATTTCTTTATAAATTGGGATGGCATTTCTATTTATCAAAATAAGGGATGCCATCCTTTTTTATTAATATCTTATGTAACTTAATTTGATAGATTTTACAGATTGCATTTATTTTATTATATCTTATAATAGTGAAAACAGTATTCAAAACTATGTTACAGGAAATAAAAAATGAATTCATTAAATGAAAAAGAGCGACTCATTAGCCGCTCTTTAAAATGTTAACCCCCAAACACACAATTGACCAGAATGGTCAATGCATTTCAAAGATACAAAAATCATTTTAAAAACAATAATTTTTGCAATATATAAATTGCATTATTTTAAATTTTTTAATGAAATATTTGAATCGGGTTTATTCAATAATAGCTGTTTACTTTTTAAGAAACTTATATACAGCACCTGCAGCAATTGCACCTAAAACCGGGATTAGTATAAACACCCACAATTGTGTCAAAGCCCAATCACCAACAAATAAAGCCTGGCTGATACTGCGAGCGGGATTTACTGATGTATTGGTAACCGGAATACTTATTAGATGAATTAAAGTTAACGCCAATCCAATTGCCAATCCGGCAAATCCCTGAGGCGCTTTTTCATCAGTTGAACCAAGAATTACAATCAGGAACATAAATGTCATTACAAACTCAGAAACAATAGCTGCAGTTAAACTATAACCACCCGGAGAATGTTCTCCATAACCATTTGCTGCAAAGCCGCCAATTTCAGAACCATTTCCTGTTGCTATGACATACAAAACTGCAGCTGCGGCTATACCTCCCAGAATCTGAGAAATGACATAAGGCAAAATGCTGTTACCGCTAACACGTCCTCCAGCCCACAAACCAATGGTAACTGCAGGATTCAGATGTGCCCCTGAAATGTGGCCAAGTGAATAAGCAATGGTTAAAACGGTTAACCCAAAGGCTAATGAAACACCCACAAGTCCAATTCCAACTTCAGGAAATGCCGCTGCTAAAACAGCGCTGCCACAGCCACCTAATACTAACCAAAAGGTGCCGATAAATTCTGCCAAATTTTTTTTCATACGTGTTGATTTTAGTTTACCTACTCTTAAGGCTTTTCGGTTTCGCCCCCGTTTAAAGCCCAAACGGGCAAGGCAATTTTAAAAGTATTGTTATTCCCATACAAACATAAATATTTTTAATGTCGATGATAATCAAGGTTTTGAAATTGAAAGTAATGTTTATGTAAATCAAAAAATAACATTTGCAATGTTAGATTTGTTTATAAACGGGGTTAAAAAATTGAAATAAAATTGCAGTTATACTAATACTTTCGAATCAATGTATTTTGTGAAATATACGCTTCAACAAGAAATAAACGGAACCTAAGGCTACAATTTTTTCTGATATATTCTGTAACGCTTGTACACCTGCCCGCCCATTTTTTCCATTTCCGCCCGAACTTTTACATTTGTTTCCAGTTCAAGATGTGAGTCGATTACAACTTTTTTCGCTTTTTTTGCTGATTCGATTAGTTTAATTCCCATCATCACATCAAGTCCTTTTCCCTGATATTCAAGTACAATACCACCCAATAACAAATTAAGCTGTTTGCTTTTTCTTCCTGCGTTTAAAATTGGGATAAATCCCCAGGGCAACAGGTAACCTTTTGATTTCTTTATTCCTGCACTTATATCTGACATAGCTACCAAAAAAGAAACTACCTGATCGTTTTTATCAATAAATATTTTAATAAATCGAGGGTTTATCAAATAAAGATATCGATTTGCGAAATCGTCCATTTCTTTCAAAGTGAATGGAACAAATCCATAAATCCCTGCAAATGTTTGGTTTAACAGTGTAAGAACTTTTCTAATATACGGTTTTACCTGACTTCTTTTTGTAAATTCCTTCAGTATCAAATCATTTTCCCGGCTTGTAAACCGTTTGTAAATACTTATATAAAAATCCGGTAATTCATTAGGTATTGGTACCCGATAAACAACCAAATCTATTTCTTTTGTGAAAGACAGACTTTCAAGTAAAGTATTCATATAGGGATAATTACAATTGGTGGCAATCACAACTGGCTGGTCATATCCCTCAATAAGCCAACCTTGTGGGTCTTTATCAGAAAAACCCAACGGACCTACCATTCGTTCCATGCCATTATTTCTCGCCCAATCGGATACCGATTCCACCAAAAGATCAAATACTTCTGCGTCATCATAAGTTTCAAGATAACAGAAACGCACATCCTTAATTTTATGGCTTTCGTTATATTGGTGACTGATAATACCCATTATACGGCCAACTGTTTCACCTGCTTTAACAGCAACATACAAAACAGTGTTACAATGATCAAAAGCCCGGTTTTTTTTTGGATTGAAATATGACCATTCATCTAAATAAATTGGTGGAACCCAATTAGAATGATTTTGATGAATTTTAGCGGGAAGGTGAATAAATTCACGCATAAGTCTTCTGGTAGTAACCTCTTTTATTTCGATTGCCATTTTCTAAATTTGGCTGCCAAGATATCTATTTTCTAAAATTGCTCAATACATTAAGCATCCTATTTTTTTAACACTTTTGTAACAAATTCTATTTAGGACAAATGTTAAAACCTAAAAAGCAGGAGGGGCAGATTGATACTCAACCTGCCCCTCCCAAAAAAATTATATAATTCTACTGTAAATTATATGATATTTCAAATTTGAGATTCAGATTTGATGCAGTTGAAACTAGGTTAGTAGAACTATAGGTCAACTGAAGCACGATTTCTTTTTTGCTTACCAATTCGTTAACAACCAGCTGCAAGAAATTCAAATCATCCAGCGAATTAAATTTATAATTACCTGTAACTGTACCGAGGTTATACTTTATTTTTGTATTGTTTTTAACCTGCAGAGTAACCTCTTTTAATTCAATATCTTCAGAACCTCCTTTAACAAAATCGATATATGATTCAGTGTTCAAAACGCCCTGATAAACATACTTTTCGTAGATGCCAAGAGCGGTAAAATCCGACAGTTTAAGCGTTTTCTCCAATGTAACAGCAGCACCAGCCGGGGCTGTAATTCCATACGTATATATCTTGGTATCTTTTATTGGGGAAGGCAAATCTACCTTGGGCTCATCTTTCCCGCATGATAAAAACATTATACCTAAGGCAAAAACGAACAAAAAATTTAATTTATGTTTCATAGCTTTTTATTATTTAATCAAAATTCAACAATTGTTTCTAAAAACTTCCAGTTTATAATTATAACGGCAAAGATACGAAATAATTGTTAGAGGCGAAATTTAGCTATTTACCTGTCTGTATTAAAATATTACTTTTAAAATTTTAAAGCTTTACGATTTTAGATCCGAACAGTTTTTGCCTGTCCGTGTAAATTACTATTAGATAAACTCCAGGGGAAAAATGCTGTGTGTTTATTTTATCGTTTCTACCAACTTTTCTATCCAGCAAAAGTATCCCGAGATCGTTGTATAAAACCAGGCGTAAATTATCTTCATTTTGTGAAGAAATACCAATTTCATTTGAAAATGGATTTGGGTAAACAGATACACCCGTTTTTTCTTCAAGATCATTAATTCCAACCATCACAAAATTAAGTGAATCAATCAAAGTTGTTTGCGACCAGTTATTGTTTACGCTTTCCTGAACCCGTATGGAAAGCGTATCATTTGCCGACCAATCTTTTGGTAGCTGATCGAATGGAACTATAAAATTCCAGGTATTATCTGAAGATGCCTCAAGCAATTCAAATGAATTGTTTCCAAAACCATTGTCATCACCAAAAAAATATTCAACTCTTATAACTTCCGGCATATCAGAATTAACATCTGTTTCAACAAAATTTCTTGTTGTTTGGCTCCAGTTGCCATTTGAATCCTGAGTTCGCACGAATAAATTATGATAGCCAGTACCGAGAAATGACTCGTATGGAATTGTTATTGCATGTGTTAAATCGGAATCAGGAAGCGCAACTTCAAATCCTGTTGCTCTACCGAATCCAGGATCCGAATCAATAAAATATTCGCCCCGAATTAAATTTTGTGAGTATGCACTTATATTAAAGACAATAAATGCAAAGATTAAGATAAGCTTTTTCATTGCGTGCTATTTAACAGTGCGTGCTTTAATTGTAACGGGAAGTCCGGATTCTGCAGAAACAGCACCTGTTGAAGTTACTTCGTAAACAACCGGAACCGGTGCCAACCCCGATAAAGTATAGCGGCTTGAAAGAATTGCACCTCCAAATGCACCACGATCAGCACCATCATTGCCATTTTGGTATGCCTGAGATCCTGATTTTATTTGATAAAATCCATCTTTTGACTCTCCCCCAACAAACAATGATGTAATATCGGGCACAACAAGGTTATTATTTGAAGAGCCAAATTGGGCTGTTTGTGTTCCAATGTTAAATGCGATTTGGGCAGGTGTTGCAGTAATATCAACAATTGCGTTAACCGACATTAATATATTATTACTGAAATCGGAGGTGGTGAATCTTAAATTGGGTGTTGCAAGATTATCGGGACCGTCAAAAATATTATTCCTGCATTGAGTTATATTCCATGCAAGCCCGGAAGCCGACCGTTCCCATAAAAGCGTTTTCTGACAAATGTTGTTATTAAAAATTACTTCAACCGGTGGCACAAAATTACTATTCGTAAAATACAGGGCATTTGTAACATAATTATCCGGGAAATAGTTTTGGACTATAGTAACCCGCTGTATTCCGGAACCACCTGTTATATGAAAATAAATACTACGTTCTATTCTGCACCTCTTAATTGTAATATAATCGGCTGCTATTTGAATATATCCATCGGCACTATTGGTATTTACAACAATATTCAAACCTAAAACCGACGATCCTTCTGAACCCTCATTGAAGTTAATCCTTTTTATTTTGGCATCAAGCAGATTATTTCCGGTTTTTTGATTATCAGACAGAAAAAATCCCGGACCAACGAGAACAACCTTTTTTGTAATTGTTGCCGCATCATATATGAACTGTGAGCTTTCAACATGAATTGTATCAGAATCAACGACCGAACTCCATGCAATTGCCTGATCGACCTGTTTAAAAACCGGGTACGCCGGATTGCCGCCAAAATTACTTCCCCAAAGTGTAGAACCATTGTAATTAGATCCGTTGTTAACACGCCAGATTTTGGCTTCGACCGAAATTGTGGAGATTAGAAAAATCGCAAAAATCGCTGTAATTGAAAGTAGATTTGCCTTTTTCATTCTGTAAGATTTAAATTGTTTATATAAATTGAATTCTAAAATTCCGAAAAATGTTTGTCATAAATATATAAATAATTAAGGATATTAATATATTATTTACATGCGATTTTGTAGATTTAACGTAATTTTTTCTAGGTTATGCTTTACCCAAAACAAAATGATTAAACTTTTATCCGGTTATATTATCAGGAGAAAAGCCTCCTGACATGTATGATGAAAAGAACTACTTCCAAAAATAATTTAATACTGATTGAAAATCAGCTAATCCAATTTTTTGATCTTAATCTCCTTGAATTCAATCCCCTGCCCTTCAGCCTGCAATCCAATGTAACCATCGGTCAAAGGTTTTTTGTCGATTTTAATTGCCGGGTTGATACCATTGGCTACACCTCCACCTATTTGCGGTTTTGTGTATTCCAAAACTTTTTCACCATTTACAATGTGAATAATTAATGAATCACGGTAAACAATCAGTTCCCCACTCACCCACTCATCCCATTTATAAGTTTTTGATGACGAGTTGATACAGTGGTTTGGATCCATTTGTCCTTTAAAAAAAACTTCTGTTCCTGGAGAACACATGTTTCCTGTTGGTCGTGGCTGCCCATCTCCTGCATCTGCAAGAATTTGATATTCAACCGAAATTGGCCAATCCTGTTCTTTCAGAATTGTCTTGGGATCCTGTGAATGAAACATTACGCCACTGTTTCGATAAGTATAAGACGGAGCATCTTTCATCCACTGGTCAGTAAATCTGTATTTAAATTTCACGTGATATGATGAAAATGGCGTTTTGTAGAACAAATGTCCGTAACGATTATTGAATTCTTTGTAACCATCGTAATTTACCTGAATTTTGCCGTCAACTACTTTAAAAGTATTTGCATAGTTATCACCCACATCATGATGATGAATCTTTACAATCCAGCCATCCAGGTTTTTTCCGTTAAACAAATTAATCCAGTCATCCTTTATTTCATCTTTAGGTTTTAGGGAAAAAGAAACAAGAGCAAAAAATGCAGCCAGAAAACAAAAGTTTATAAGTTTTTTCATTGTGTAAAGTTTTTGGTTTATTTCTATTTAACAAACTGAGAGAAATATGGTGGTATAGGAGTTTGAAAAGTCATACTTTTTTTTGAAAATGGGTGGATTAAGCTTAGAGAGGCCGAATGCAGTGCCAGTCTGTTAATTCCTTTATCGATATTGCCATAAATTTTATCACCCGCTACAGGATTACCATTTTCTGCAAAATGTACCCTGATTTGATTTTTTGTACCCGTAAATAAGTTGATTTCGAGCAGACTGAAATTTGCGTTTTCTTTTAAAACTTTGTACCCTGTTTTTGAGAATTTTCCTTTTTCAGGATTATTAACTGAATACATTCTGAATGCGCTGTTTTCCACAAGATACGAAGTAATAATTCCCTCTTTTTCTTTTAATTGACCATGGACAACTGCAAAATAGGTTTTTGTAAAATCTTTCCAATTGTTTTGTAAAAATTGTTTTGCCTTTTCACTTTTTGCAAAAACCAAAACACCGGAAGTATCGCGATCAAGCCTGTGAACAATAAAAATCCGGTTTCGCGAACGCAGATTACCTTTCCGCACATAATCGGTTAAAATAAAATATGCGGTTTTCTCCCTTTCCCTTTCAGTGCCCATTGTTAGCAAGCCATTAATTTTATCGACCACAATAATATCCTGATCCTCATACAGGATATCAAGTCCTTTAGGCTTATGTTTTGACGAAATTGATAACGTTTGTGGCGTTCGTGCCTGCATATAAACTGAATTTAAAATCAAATGTAAATTGTTTATTTTAATTGTGAGTTCTGCTTTTAATATTTTAGCAAATTATATAAAGGTTAAACAAAATTACAAAATCCAAAAATCCTTAATAAACCAATTCATAATAAAGAAACCGTTGTAAAACTATTTTCACAACGGTTTCTTATTGAATTAATCCAGATAAAAAATAGAATTATTCCGCAATCCACGATACAATCTGTTCATCGTCAGGTTTAACTTTTGGAGGAACCATTTTAACAAAGTTTCCCTTTTCGTCAATCAAATACTTTTGAAAATTCCATCCTACTTCCGAATCCAAAACACCGTTTTTACTTTTCTGGGTCAGCCACTGATACAGTGGATGCATATCATCGCCTTTTACCGATATTTTCTCCATCATCATAAAAGTAACACCATAGTTTTTCGTACAAAATTCTGAAATTTCCTCGTTAGTACCAGGTTCCTGTTTCATAAAATTATTGGCAGGAAAGCCGATTATGGTAAAATCTTTATTCCCATATTTTTCATACAGTTCCTGGAGTTGTTCATACTGTGGTGTCAATCCACACTTCGAAGCCGTATTTACAACCAAGACCTTTTTCCCTTTTAAAGCTGAAAGATCAAAATTATTCCCTTCAATATCTTTTACCTTAAAATCATAAAACGATTGCTGCGAAAAAGCAGTTACTGTTAATATTGCCATACCAAAAATCAAAACTATTTTTTTCATAATGAACATTTTAAATTGTTTATGAAATTTAAAACAACAAAAAGAATCAAAAGTTCTGGAATCCTGAGTAAAGGTATCAGTAGTAATACAACCCCATATTTTTAAAGTTTTAAAAACACTGGTATGTGAAAGCCAGTGTTCCTGAAAACCTTTAACTTTGCGAAATGAATATAAACATTCCAAAATCAATGAAAGCGGTTGTTTTAACCGAAGACGGAGCGAAACCTGTGATTGCCGAAGTTCCGGTTCCTCAGCCCGGTAGCGGTGAAGTGTTGATTAAAATGTATGCATCGCCAATAAATCCATCTGATTTAGCTTTTTTGGCAGGTGGTTACGGTATTAAAAAGCCTTTTCCTGTAATTCCCGGATTTGAAGGTAGCGGAAAAGTTGTTGCCGCCGGAAAAGGAATTCTTCCAAAATTATGGATGGGCAAAAATGTTGCCTGCGCAGCATCGCCAAAATACAACGGCTGTTGGGCCGAATATATGGTAACTACAGCAACTTCATGCGTTCCGCTTTCTAAAGAAATTTCTATGGAGCAAGGTGCAATGATGTTTGTAAACCCGATGACTGCACTTGCTTTTTTTGAAATATATAAAAACCTGCCCAACCCGGGTAAAAATCTACGTGCCATTATCAACACAGCAGCGGCAAGTGCACTCGGCCGAATGGTTGTCAAAATGGGCAAAACACAGGGGATTCCGGTTATTTCAATTGTCAGGAGAGAAGAACAGGTGGAAATTTTAAAAGCTGAGGGAGCAGAATATATTATTAATAGCAGCGATATTGACTTTGAAGAAAAGCTTAAAGAACTGGCACATAAATTAAATGCGACAGTAATTTTTGATTGTGTGGGAGGAAAAATGGTACAGCAATTAATTGACGCTACGCCAAACGAAAGCAAGCTGTTTATTTATGGTCGTTTATCATCCGATTCCTGCGAAATACAACCCGGTAATTTGATTTTTACAGGAAGTCAAATCCAGGGATTTTGGTTGACAAGCAGGTTAAAGACCCAAAGTTTATGGCAAACTATTTTTAATGTTCGCAAAGCACATTCATTGATAGGAAACGAATTAGGAACCACCATTTATAAAACATTTCAGCCGGAGCAAATTACTGAGGCAATTGAAACCTATCAAAACAACATGAGCAAAGGGAAAGTGCTAATTAGATTTTAACGGTTGGTGCATGTTGCGGAGCGGATTTCGGGGAGCGTTCATGTCCACCAGGAATGAACGGCGATGCGAGAATCCGCGGATGGCGCACCACCAAAAACCGCTTTGTAATATGCACTTCCTTTGATAGACTTTCCTTTTTTATTTATTCTACTATATACTCAGTTTTAAAATATCTGACTATGGTTGAATCAAAGAAATCAAATTCAATTTTACCTCCTAATTCATATTTACCTTTTGTCAAATTGGATTGTCTATAAACTCTGTATTCACCCCAAGTTTCTTCTATATTGTCCCCTTGTTTTTGAAAAATATTGTTTTCGAATGTTCCAAGTTGTACTCTTATCGGGAATGTCCTTTTTGAAACTACTAAACCTATGTCTGCTATGTATTCATCACCTAGTTTGACCCTGTTGTCTTTTTCTGTCAAGATTGCTGAAAACTCGAAATCTTTAATTTCATTTTCATAAGCTTGGAGTTTTGCTTTTAAATGTGAATTTTCAATCCTCAACGTTTCAATTTTTTGTCTATCATTTGAGCATGCAACAATGGAAACGATAATTATCAATAAATAAAATTTAGCCATTTAGTTTGTAATTTAGTTTTCAAAATGAAGCCTAACAGTGTAATTTATATGTCAATTCAACGGTTCTAACCACAAATTGCGGAACTGAATTTTTGATCCTTCTGCCTGTAAACCAATTCCGCCTTTTGTTACCGAGCAATTTGTTGCGACATTTTGAAGCAAGCCATTAATTCTTAATTCAATGGTATTTCCTTTACACGTAATATCATAGCTATTCCACTCGCCGGCAGGTTTTTCGTTTGACGGATGCAATTTCGAAATAAGCGGTTTTTTATCCACTGTTGAAGTAAAAACTGTGTCTTTTAAAGTAGCACTCATTCCAACCCCGTGAACAATAAAATCGCCTGCATTTTCATGTTTTAACTGCCCCTGGTAATGACCTGGCCAAATTAAATCGGGCCCGTTTGTATGTACAAAAATGCCACTGTTTGTTGGTTCTTCAGGATATCTCCACTCAATATGAAGTTTATAATCGGAGTATTCTTTAACAGTTCTTAAATAGCCCACCGGTAAACCAACTGTTTCAATAACACCATCTTTCACATAAAAATAATCGTTTGGGCTTATTATCGAGTCGTTCACAAAGATTGTCCATCCTTCAAGGTTTTCACCATTAAACAGCAACTCTTTTTTATCGGTGCAGGAAGTAATAATCAGAAATACAAATACAGAAATCAACAGTGTTTTCATATCGTTTATTTTATGTGATACCAATTTGATTCATTTTATCTGTCAAATAAAATAGTTTTTTAGGCGAATTCGATTTGAATTTTCATTCGAATAATCATGCTAATATGCTAAAAAACATTGTATTATTCATCCTTTTTTAACTTGAATGGTTTTACAATTTCCTTTGAAATAAAAAAAAAACAAGGCTGCAGTTTGATTTTTCGATTCTTTCCTTTTCACTTTTGTGATTGTTGGGCTGCAGCTTCTAATACCTTATTTTTATTTTTATCGTCCCTTCAACTTCCTCTTCCGAAGGAAAAACAATATATCCTCCCCCACTTCCCGAAGTAATTGCTCCCGAATATTTTGTGAAGTAGTTGGTTTTCATTTCTTCCATCACCCATTCAGGAACTGTGTATGGCAACATTTCGCTCCAGGCAATAAATGATTCCTTCATCGATTCACCCAATTGTTTTACACTTTTTTTAAGGATGGCTTCGTAACAGGTAACCCCCGAATCAGCCAAGCGTTTGATGATTTTGGGATCGAGATTCTTTTTGAGAATCGGATTGTAACCTTCGGGGCGTGGTTGAAGTGGTGCAAAATGCAATACATTTGAAAGCCATTCACAGGTTTCCGCGTCAACTGTGTTTTCAAAATGATGGGGCCAGTATTTTCCGTTGTAATCAATCCGGGTTACTCCGGGCACCAGCAAACCAATGTGATCCTGCGATCCTGAAATATATTCTGAACCTGGAGGATTTTCAGCGCCAAAAAGCAACTGTGCATTTCGGGCCGGATCGCCGACAGGAAGCTGATCTCCCCACAACTCAATTGCAACTTTGCGTGAACTTGTCGCCATCCCTGAGCGATCATTAAAATCCAAAGTTGGCCACATTTGAGCAACCACAACCGAACCCGGAAGTATTTCTGAAACCCAGGGCTGATCCATCCAACCACCTGCCAAACAAACGCGATATGGAAATTTCAAATCTTTTTTTGATGCCGAACTTGAACGTGCCGGTAGTCCTTCCTCCGGAATGCGATCCAAAACAATCAGTTCAACACCATTTTCTTCGCAAAGCCGTTTTTTCCCTTCAGTGAAACCATCATGATTGACAACAAAAATATCAGGCTTCAACAATTTCATATCAGGCTCAAAATCAAGCATTCCAAAACCAGATGCAATATTTGCCTTTTCGACAAACCGAACCGCGCCAACCATATATTTGCGCTCTTCCTGCGAAAAGTAAGGCGCTTTTCCTTTTAAGAATTTTATGTTTTCATCCTGACCAACATAAACATGCAGTTTACCAAATTGGGCAGCAGTTTTGAAAAACGCAACGTGGCCGGCATGCAACAAATCGTAACACCCGCTTACCATTACTTTTTTATCTTTCATTTGATTTTGTTTGTATTAACCAAAGCCTGATTGAAAATTTCACAAAAAGAAGCCTCAATAGTTAATTACTGAGGCTTCTTTCAAAATAAACCAAAAATTATTTTTTGCCTGAAATCATTTGTTCTTTAATCCAGTCGTAAGTTTTTTTCATTCCATCACGAAGTGGATATGACGGCGCCCAATTCAGATATTCTTTAATTAAGGTATTATCGCTGTTGCGCCCGCGAACGCCTTTTGGAGCACCCAAATCATAACTTCTTTTGAGTTTGTAACCTGCAATATCTTCAACATAATCAACCAATTGATTGATCGAAACCATTTCGTCGCTACCCAGATTAATTGGTTCCTGAATATTACTGTACATGATTTTCAGGATTCCTTCAACACATTCGTCGATGTACATAAACGAACGGGTTTGTTCGCCATCGCCCCAGATAATAATTTCGTCTTTGCCGTACAATTGGGCTTCTATCACTTTTCTGCACATGGCAGCCGGTGCCTTTTCACGACCACCGTCATACGTTCCGAATGGCCCGTAAACATTGTGAAAACGTGCAACTCTTGTTGTTATTCCAAAATCTTCGGTAAAGTGACGGCACATTCTTTCAGAGAACAATTTCTCCCAACCGTATCCATCTTCAGCCAAAGCAGGATAAGCATCAGCTTCTTTAAGTCCGGGATTATTTACGTCAGTTTGTTTGTCACCATTGTACACACAAGCTGATGATGCATAAAAGAAACGCGTAACTCCCAGGTCGCGTGCAGCCATTAAAAGATGTGTGTTAATTAAAACGCTCAGCATACAATCAGCTTTGTTGTTTTCTATGAAACCCATTCCGCCCATGTCGGCTGCCAGATTGAAAACTTCGTAATATCCGTTTACTGCAGTATAGCAATTTTCTTTACTATTCAGATCGAGCACTAAGTTGTCACAGTCATCGTGAATCTGATACCATTCGGTTAACGGTTTTTTATCGACTGCGCGAACTTCGTAACCCATTTCCAATAATTTCTTTGAGAGGTGGCCACCAATAAAGCCGCCGGCTCCTGCTACCAATGCTCTTTTTTTCATCTTTTTTAATTGTTTAAATTTTATTTCCGACACAAAGATTGACAATCTTTTTGTACCCTGCAACCCTTTGAAAACGGGCAGTTTTACGCAAAGGTTTGCGCAAACCTTTGCGTAAAATAAATATGTTGTAAAACATGTAAAATTGGGTTATTTTTTATTTTACTGACGTTTTCAGGAAGTGTGAAAACTGACAGGTTTTAATCACACTTTTGGCAACTCCCATGGTGAGCGGTAATGTGCTTTTACTATTTCGTTTGCTTCCGAATCGTTTATAAATTCCTGTTTAATCGGATCCCAGAATACTTTTCGGCCCAAACGGTATGAAATGTTCCCAAGGTGTGAAATTCTTGCTATATGCGCTCCAATCTCTATGTCGCAATTAGGTTTGTTACGTGTTTTTATACAATCGAGAAAATTGGCAACATGCAAATCCAAACCTTGTCCGGTTCCTTTTTGTAACGGCATTCCTGCAAAATCTTTTTTTGCTGAAGTGCTTGTGGTTTCAGGAAGTACTTCCCAGCCGTTTCTATCAACAACCAGTGTCCCCCATTCTCCAACAAAAGCAACGCCATGGCCACGGTTTCCGTAATTAGCACCATAAATTCCGATGGTGTGATCCCACAAAACACCAAAATCGCCAAAGTCATAAACAGCCATGCAAGTATCCGGCGTTTCCATTGCATCGTCAGGAAAAGCATATTTTCCACCGGTTGCCATCACTGATTTCGGAACGTACTGATTCATTCCAAAAAGTGCATAATCGAGCAAATGAACTCCCCAATCGGCCAATAATCCTCCTGCATAATCCCAGTACCAGCGAAATGTAAAATGAAAACGGTTTTGATTAAATGCCTGTTTGGGGGCTGGTCCCAGCCAGAAATCATAATCTACACCAGCCGGAACTTCTGAATCAGGAAGAACTGGGATTGAACTTTTCCAACCAACGTATGACCAGGCACGAACCGACCGAATCCGTCCAATATTTCCGGAATGCAAATACTCAACTGCCGCTTTCCAGTGTGGATCGCTGCGTTGCCACTGTCCTACCTGTACAACTTTGTTGTAACGTTTTTGGGCTGATACCATTAAATTGCATTCCTGAATCGAATTGGCCAAAGGTTTTTCGGTGTATAAATCCTTACCTGCTTCCATGGCATAAATACCAACCAAAGCGTGCCAATGGTCAGGAGTTCCGTTTATTACAGCATCAATTTCCTTGTTGTCCAGCAATTCCCTGAAATCGTTATAAAGAATTGGTTTTTTGCCTTGTATTTTTTCAACTTCTAATGCACGTTTTTCCAGAACATTTTTGTCAACATCACAGATTGCAGCACATTCAACATTGGGTTGTTTTAAAAATGCTGCCAGGTCGCTAAACCCCATTCCATTGCAGCCAATTAAGCCTACTACTATTTTTTCGTTTGCCGAACCTGCACGCAATATTGTTGGGAATGCCCCGAATGCTGAGGTGGCCAGGGCAGTTGTTTTGATGAAATTCCTTCGGGTTGAGTTCATTTTGATAGTTTTTGATTGATAAGTATGGATAAAGATAATCTTTCCAAAAGTCATAAAAAAGTCCGCCCGACGAATTTCAATTCATCGGGCGGACTTTAAAGAGAAATAAAAAGACAATCAATTTACAAGTTTGACTTAGAAAAGTCAAACTCCCTGAAAATGTTATATTTTAGGTAATTGCCAATTGTCTCTGTAAGTCAGTTTCATCAACTTATTTGCTTCTTCTTCCCTGAAACTTTTTGTTGTATCATCCCAGTGAATCCTTTGTCCAACGCGGTAGGCTATATTTCCCATTTCTGAAACAATGGCAGTTTTTGCGCCAACTTCAACGCTGGCATTAACGCTACCTCCTTCACGGATACATTTCAGAAAATTCTGTACATGCTCATCCAAACCATCGCCATAATCTTTTTGTTTTTTCCCTTCAAAAAATGGTTTCTTTTCACTGCTGTTTTGTCCCGGCATTGTTTCCCAGCCGCCACGGTCAACAACCAAAGTACCTTTTTGACCAACAAACGCAACACCATGTCCACGACCATAAGGACCAATTCCCGGGTTTAAACCACATTCCCATATCATCGAATGTTTTGGGTAATTATAAAGAGCTTGCTGAATATCGGGCGTTTCAACCGCGCCGGGTTCATAATAGTAAATACCGCCACCGGGAGAAATGGACTGTGGCATATCGGCATCCATAGCAAAAAGAGCAAAATCAAGAAGGTGAACACCCCAGTCAGTCATTGCACCACCGGCATAATCCCACCACCAACGAAAATTGTAATGAAAACGGTTTTGATTAAAAGGTCGTTTGGGTGCAGGTCCGAGCCACATATCATAATCAACTCCGGCCGGAGCTTCACTATCAGGAAATGCCGGAAAAGTTGTATTGTAACCTTTGTAAATCCATGCTTTTACCAAATGTACATCGCCCAATTCGCCCGATTTTACAATATCAGATGCCTCGAACCAGTGTTTTGAACTGCGTTGCCACATGTTAACCTGTACTTTTAGTTTTGGGTATTTCGCAGCCATGGCAACCATCGCATTGCACTCCTCAATGCTGTGTCCCATTGGTTTTTCAACATAAACATGTTTTCCTGCTTCAAGCGCCATCATCATCATAATGGCATGCCAGTGATCGGGCGTTCCAATAATTACAGCATCAATATCTTTGTTTTCAAGAATTTTTCTGAAATCGCCAAAAGTCTGAGGCCGTTTTCCTGTACGTTTTTCAACTTCAGCAGCTCTTTCTTCTAGTATTTTTGAATCGACATCACATAAAGCCGCACATTCCACATTTTCCTGTTTCAGAAATGCATCCAGATCGCTCCACCCCATTGACCGGCAACCGATTAAAGCAACGGTTATTTTTTCCGAAGGCGATGCACAGGCATTTAATAATGTTGGGGCAACACTAACAGCTGCTGCCGCAACTGCTGTATTTTTTATAAAATTCCGACGGTTTGTATTCATCTTTTAAAGATTTGAGATTATTAGCAGCAAGAATAGATTTAATACGATTTTTAATTCGGGGGCTAAAGTTAGTTTTATCGCAACAAAGGAAAAAATAATAATTGCTAAAATTTGAATGTATTTTAACACGACTTGTGTCATAGATAATGAGCGCGCCCCAATCTGCAAAACTTTCTACCCAATAATCCACCCACCAGCAGAAATTAAAATGGGATTTAAATAAATTCCTCGCACTAAAAATGTCGTTAATGATTCAATCTCATGGAAGTAAAGTGAGTTACAGAAATATTTGAATAAGGTTGCTTTAACACCAACGATTTCAGAATAATAACCATAACCAATCGGGTACTTTTAACATTTTTTTTCTCCATAAAAATGTTGCTTTTTTGAAATCTATGTTTTAATTTTGACCAACCGTTCAGTCATAAATAAATTAAAATTATTGATCATGTCGCCAAGAAGTGCAAAACAATTTGATGATATTAGAAAACAAAAGAAGGAGTTGATTTTGGAATCAGCACTTGAACTTTTTGCAGAAAACGGTTTTCATGCAACTTCAATTAGTCAGATTGCAAAAAAGGCCGGAATATCAAAAGGTCTTATTTATAATTATTTCGAAAGTAAAAATGAAATTCTAAACGAAATTATAAAAGTTGGATTTGACTCCATATATTCTAACTGGGATTTGAATCGGGATGGTGTTCTCTCCGAAGAAGAATTTGTATTTTTTATACGGCAAAGTTTTAAAATAATGCGTGAAAAAATAGAGTTTTGGAAACTTTACATGTCTCTCATGTTACAACCAAAAGTCACTGAATCTCTAAAACAAAATTATAGTGATGAAGGCGGTGCTATTTTCAAACTTTTTTACAATTTTATAATTTCGAGAGGAAGCAAAGATCCTGAAAGTGATATGCTTGCGGTAAGCGCTCTTTTAAAAGGTTCTTTTATAACAGCAATTACAGCACCAGAGTTTTTCCCTCCTGAAAAGCTGGACGACAAAATTATTGCTGCCTGTTTTAAAATTTTAAACAATTAATAAATGATCATGAAAATTAAAATCTTTATAATACTGCTGGTTCTTGCAAACTCTGCGGCATTTGCCCAGGACATAAAAGAAATTATTCGGAAAAGCGATGAAAAATTCAGGGGAACTTCAAGCGAAGGCGAAATGACAATGATTATAGAACGCCCAACCTGGTCGAGGGAAGTAACAATGAAAAACTGGTCGCTTGGTAATGAATATTCGCTGATTTACATTACAGCACCTGCAAAAGAAAAAGGACAGGTATTTTTAAAACGCGAAAAAGAAATGTGGAACTGGGTTCCCAATATTGAGCGGATGATAAAAATTCCACCTTCGATGATGATGCAGTCGTGGATGGGCTCTGATTTTACAAACGATGATTTGGTTCGCGAATCATCAATTGTACATGACTATACACATAAATTTCTGGGCGAAGAAACTATTGATGGGTACAATTGCTACAAGGCAGAATTAATACCTCTCGACGACGCTCCCGTGGTTTGGGGGAAAGTAATAATCTGGATTTCGAAGGAGGAGTTTTACTGGTTAAAATCAGAATATTATGACGAAGACGGGTTCCTGGTGAACACCGAAAATCTTTCGGAAGTAAAACAGATGGACGACAGAAAAATTCCAACCCGAATGGAAATGATTCCTGCAGATGAACCGGGAAACAAAACAATCATAATTTTCAGGAACATGAAGTTCAGCGTAAAAATTGATGAATCCTTTTTCTCGCAACAGAATATGAAGAGGATAAGATAGGGACTGAGGGATTGAAGGACTGAGGGACTGAGGGACTGAGGGACTGAGGGACTGAAAGACTGAGGGACTGAAAGACTGATGGACTGAAAGACTGAAGTATTGAAGTATTGAAGTATTGAAGTATTGAAAATAAATTTAAAATGGACAAAATTCAATTTAGAGAAGAGTTAAAGTTAAGGTTAAGAAAATTTGTTCTCGACCTAATAAAACTTTGCCAGGAAATACCTTATTCAAAGGAATCAAATATAATTACGAAGCAATTACTTCGCTCAGGAAGTTCAGTTTATGCAAATTACAGGGCTGCAAACAGAGCTCGTTCAAAAGCAGAATTCTTCAGTAAAATTAGTATTGTAGTTGAAGAAGCTGACGAAACTGAAATGTGGTTAGATCTTTTAATTCATTCCGATATTTATAATACGCCTGAAACAATTCGACTTCATAACGAAAGTCTTGAAATTCTTAAAATAATGGCTTCAGCCAGAAAAAATACACAATAATGAAGTCAAATATCAGTAAATCTGTCCATCAATCATTCAGTCACTAATTATGAAAACCAATCTAAAACTTGCATGGAGAAACCTCTGGAGAAACAGGCGACGCACAATTATCGCCATTTCATCAATTGTTTTTAGCGTGCTGCTGGCGTCGTGGATGCGGTCGATGCAGGAAGGATCATACGATAGCATGATTGAAAACTCGGTGAAATTTTACTCCGGTTATTTACAGGTTCAGGATACAGCTTATTGGGAAGAACGAACACTTGACAACAGTTTTGAAGCCCAACCTGAACTCATTCAGAAAATACGGCAGGTAAAAGATGTTTCAATGGTATCAAATCGGGTGGAGTCGTTTGCCCTGGCCGCCAACCACTTGAAAAGTAAACCGGCAATGGTAATGGGAATCGAACCTGAAACAGAAAATCAAATTACAGGCATTTCAAAAAAAATAAAAGAAGGAGTTTTTTTAAAAAATGGCGATAAAGGCGCAGTTCTGGGAAAAGGCCTGGCGGAATACCTCAACCTGAAAGTTGGCGATACTTTGGTAATGATTAGTCAGGGTTATCATGGCTTGAGTGCCAGCGGGCTTTTTGAAATTAAAGGAATTATGTCGCACCCCATTTCCGAATTCGATAAAAGACTGGTTTACCTCGATATTGAAACTGCCCGCGAGTTTTATTCCGCTCCCGGATTATCAACTTCGCTTGTAATAATGACAGATAATCACAACCGGGCAAATCATTTAAAACATAAAATCGAACAAATTACCGGCACACAAAACAGGGTAATGACATGGAACGAAATGCAACCTGAAATCGAACAATTAATAGAAAGCGACAGGGGAAGCGGAATTATAATGCTTGGGATTTTATACATGGTAATTGCATTTGGTATGTTTAGCGTTGTATTGATGATGGTGAAGGAACGCCGCAGGGAATTCGCGGTGGTAAATGCTGTTGGAATGCAAAAAAACAAACTTTCGGTTGTAGTATTTTTTGAGACTATTTTTATTGGACTTATTGGATGCTCAATCGGGCTAATAATCAGTTATGTATTTTGCTTGTATTTTTTTTACAATCCGATTCCGCTGACCGGCGAAATGGCCACCGCTACAGAACAATACGGAATGGAACCTTATATGTTTTTTTCAATGAAATCGTCACTGTTTTACAGCCAGATGATTTTGGTTTTCTTTATCAGCGTTTTTATTTCAATATTTCCAATTTATAACATATATCGATTGAAAATTACAAAAGCAATGCGGGGATGAGGAAAGGATAGAATGCGAGAATGCTAGAATGCTAGAATGCAGGAATGCAGGAATGAAAGAAAGGAAAAAAGGTAAATGGGTGATTGGGTGATTGGAGAAAAACTTAAAGCCTAAAGCTTGGAACTTGAAACCCGGGATTTTGAACTTTGAACTTGAAACTTTAAACAAAAGAATTATGATTTGGCAAATAGCATGGCGAAACGTTTGGAGAAATAAAGTGCGCAGCATAATTATGATTGTTGCCATTGCACTTGGCCTGATTGCCGGCGTATTTACAATGGCATTTATGCAGGGCGCAGTTGATGCCCGAATCCAGTCGGCCACAAAAACAGAACTGGCTCATCTGCAAATTCATGCACCTCATTTTTTAGATAATAATGAAAGTGGTCTGTTTATTAAGGATGCTAGTTCATTAACAGACAAAATTCAAAGCCTTGACTCAGTTGTTGCTGCAAGTGAGCGTTTGGTTGCTGAACCTTTTATAACCGCTGCACATGGAACCGGCGGTGGAAGACTTATTGGCGTTCAACCCGAAAAAGAAAAAAATGTAACCGATATTTGGGAACATGTAATTGAAGGAACTTATCTTGAGCAAACCAGCAGGATGCCGCCCGTTTTGATTGGCAATAAACTGGCTAAAAAATTACAGCTAAAAATCGGTTCGAAAATTAATGTTCAAATGGTTGATTTTAATGGCGATTTATCATCGAAAGGATATCGTGTTTGCGGCATTTACAAAACAACAAACACAACTTACGACGAAACGCATTTATTTGTTCAATACGATGATTTGAGAACCCAGCTTGGTATTGAAAATGATGCTGCACACGAAATTGCAATTATTCTGAAAAGCGGAGATGAAGCCTCATTGATAAAACCATCAATACAGGAAATTGCTCTGGGAAATGACGTTCAAACCTGGAAAGAACTTAGTCCCGAAATGTCGTTGCTAACCGATTATATGGATGAATACATGTACATTTTTATATTGATTATTTTACTCGGTTTGTGCTTTGGAATTATTAATACAATGCTGATGGCGGTGCTTGAACGAACCAAGGAAATTGGAATGTTAATGGCAGTTGGAATGAACAAACGAAAAATTTTCAGGATGATAATTATGGAATCGGTTATGTTAACTTTTACTGGTGGAGTTTTTGGAATTTTAATCGGATCAGCAATAACAAAAATCTTTGAAACAACCCCAATCGATGTTTCTGCGTTTTCCGATGGATTGGAAAAATACGGTTATGCAACTCAAATTTATACTTCTTTAAAACCTGAAACTTTGGTAACAGTTGCAATACTCGTGATAATTACAGGACTTATTTCAGCCATTTACCCGGCTAAAAAAGCGCTAAAACTGAATCCCGCGGAAGCAACGAGAACGGATTGAAAGCCTCCCGCTCCCGATATCTATCGGGACATTCCAAAGGAAGAGAGAAAAGAAAGAAAAAGAAATTTTGATGAAAATATTTATAAATAAATCACTTCTACCCCCCGTTTCGGAAGTAGCACAGTCAAGCTGTGCAACTGTCCTCAACTGTCCCCCTCAAATGAGTGGGACAGTTTGAGCCGCAAGACCGCTTGACGGGCTGAGGCGAGAACGGGGGGTTGACTTGAAAAACATAAAAACAAAATAAACATGAAAATCATTGAAATAAAAAACCTGCACAAAATTTACAACAGCGATTCTGTATCTGTGCGTGCTGTTAACGGGGTTGATTTAACTTTTGAAGAGGGAGAGTTTTCTGCAATTGTCGGCCCTTCCGGTTCAGGAAAAACTACTTTGTTAAATGTAATTGGCGGACTTGATGACGCGACTGAAGGTTCAGTAATAATTGACGGAGTAAAAATTAATGAACTTTCTTCACGTAAACTAACCGATTTCAGGATGAAAAATATTGGCTTTGTTTTTCAGGCATACAATCTTATTCCTGTTTTGACCGCTAAAGAAAATGTTGAATTTATAATGCACTTGCAGGGAGCAGATAAAAAAGCACGCGACAAACGTACTTCAGAATTATTAAGCGCTGTTGGTTTGGGTGGAATGGAAAACCGCCGTCCTTCAAAACTTTCGGGTGGCCAGCAGCAAAGAGTTGCAGTAGCCCGGGCGCTGGCATCGAAACCAAAGTTTGTTCTGGCCGACGAACCAACCGCCAACCTTGATTCAAAATCGACAGAAAATTTACTCGATATTATGGAACAACTAAATAAAGAGGAAAAAATAACGTTTATATTTTCAACCCACGACCAGCGGGTGGTAAACAAAGCACGTCGGATAATAACTATTGAAGACGGGAAAATTATAAGCGATATTAAAAAGGATTTAAAATGAAAAACCTGGTAACTGCTATTTTTATATGTGTTTATTGTTTTGGGTTTGCAACCGACCCAAAAACCGCAAATAATTTAAACACTGCCGAAAATGTAAGTTACCTCTCTTCTGTTGAAAAGGAAATTATTTACGAAATCAACCTTTTCCGATCAAATCCGGCTGAATATGCTGACAAATACATTGCCCCGCTTGCCAAAAACTATAAAGGCAAACTGCTGTATTACCCCAACGACAAACCGCTGCTAACCAAAGAAGGCGTACGGGCAGTTAATGAGTGTGTTCGGGAACTAAAAAAAGTTGCACCGCTTTCAGTAGTTTCTCCAAGTTCGGGACTTACAAGAGCGGCTGATGACCATGTAAAAGACCAATCGAAAACAGGAAAAACCGGGCATTACGGAAGTGATCGATCTGATTCAAGAAAAAGAATGGAACGTTACGGTGAATGGAAAGTGCGGATAGCTGAAAATATTGCTTACGGAGGTACTTCAGCCCGCCAGATAATTATTTACCTTTTAATTGATGATGGGGTACAGGATCGTGGCCACCGTAAAAATTTTATTCAATCCGACTTTAAAACTGTTGGCATTTCTGTAGGCTATCATCCGGAATACAACACCATGTGTGTAATGGATTTTGCGGGTTCTTTTGTCGATAAATAATATGAATAAGTTTGCGATCATATTTTTTTTAATCCTGTTTTTTTTACAAGGCAATTCTCAAACCCAAAAACTTACATTGAATGGGTATATCAAGGATTTGGGAATGTATTATAAACCTGCTTTCCCAATTCAGGTTTCAGAAACAGATAGCCTTGATTTTCTATTTCTGAATCAGATTCACAACCGGTTAAATTTCAGGTGGTACGCAACAAATTCTCTTACTTTTGCGATAGAAGCCCGAAACCGGCTGTTCTTCGGACAAATGATCCGCAAGTTTCCTGATTATGAAAATATGGTTAACAACGATGAAGGCTGCTTTAATCTTGGTACGATAATCGCCTCAGGCGAAAGTTGGTTTTTGCATTCTGCAATCGACAGGGCATTTGTGGATTACACACTTGATAAATGGCAGTTCACAGTTGGCCGGCAACGAATTAACTGGGGAGTTAACCTGGTTTGGAATCCCAACGACATATTTAACACTTTTTCCTATTTCGATTTTGATTATGAAGAAAGACCCGGAACCGATGGAGTTAAAATTCAGTATTACACAGGTGTTACTTCTTCAGCACAATTGGTTTATAAAATTGGTCGTAACAATAATGAAACAGCAATCGCCGGAATGTATCGGTTTTTACAGGGAAGCACTGATTTCCAGTTTCTGGGAGGATGGGCTGGTAAAGATTATGTTTTGGGTGGTGGATGGTCGGGCGATATTAAAGGCGGAGGTTTCAGGGGTGAGCTTTCATATTTTGTTCCCAGAAATAGAGACAATGGAAGTGAACAGGCTTTTGTAGCATCTGTATCCGGCGACTACACTTTAAAAAACAGTTTATATCTTCATACAGCAATATTGTTCAACAGCATTGGCAAAACCGGAAACGCCGGTGGCGAGCGGGGAATTTTTAACCAGGATTTGTCGGCAAAAATGCTTTCGCTGGGAATGTATAATTTATTTGGGCAAATATCTTACCCTTTCACTCCATTGTTCTCAGGGAATTTCGCGGCAATAATGAATCCACTGGATCAATCTTCTTACCTGGGTCCCTCATTGTCCTATTCCATCGGTAACAATTGGGAAATCATGATAAACGGGCAATATTTTTTAGGCCGCAGCGGAACTGAATATGGTGATTACGGACAGGCGGTTTATGGGAGGTTGAAATGGTCGTTTTAATTTTACAATGCATGAATGCTTGAATGCATGAATGTTACGAAAAAAATGTATTGAACACCCTTTTGGATACAAAAATCTCTAAACTACCCCGTTAAATAGACAATAATGAATTAACTGCCCTGTATTGGAAAGTCCGGCTTTTCGAAGGATATTTTTCCTGTGTGTGCGAACGGTTTCGTGGCTGATGGCAAGTGACTCCCCTATCTGACTGCTGTTCATTCCTTTTATCAATAACCGGATAATCTCTTTTTCCCTGCTGCTAAAAATATCCTTAGATGCAGTGATTTCAGGATTTTGTGGATTTATTTCGAAAGCTTCATTCGTAAACCGGTTGATTATGAGTCCCATTGGAACATTTTCAGGTTTCAGGAAACCGATATCAGAAAAAACATTAACAAAAATAAATGGAATGTGGTTTTCATCAAAAATAAGTGGAAAACTATGATGTTGGATAGTTATCAAACTTCCATCTTTTTTTCGGGCATGATAAAAATACACTACAAAAATATTTTCCCTTTCGTTAACCGGCCGCGAGTTGAGGTATTCCATTCCGCGCTTTACAATCAGAAGGTTGGCAGGCCCGTGGTTTTCAACCGGAAAATCCATTAAAAATTTTCCCTGTAAATTCATGATTTCGTCAATGTTGAATCCCGAAATCGAATCTGAATCACCAGTCACCATTTCAAATGCCCACGTTTTTGTATTAACCACAATCACAAATGCAGGCCCCATGGTCCACAAGCCGTTTATCAACGGATGGTTCAGTATTTTATCGCGGTATGATAATTCAGCAATGGTATAATTCTGATTTCCAAAGGCTTTCTTTAAGTTAAAGAGATTCAATCCTGCATCCATATTATTTTTATTTAGTCAAAATAAGCATACCGCATTTGAGGTATTGATTGCATAACTCACTTGCCATAAATTTAACTCATCATTTGATAACAGCTTTCATTGGCTGTTGTTCAGGATTTGTGTGTTTTTAAACTTTTAAATTCAATTTTTTATGGCAATTAATTTACTTCAAACAAAATCTGGGAAACTGACAATTCTTTTATTTGTCGTTTTTTCCATTTTCACTGATGTTTACGCACAGGAAATCCATAAACGAACAATCAGTCCCGACGGACCAGTATTTCAAATGAAACGAAAAGGCGACATCCTTTACATGACCGGCCAATTCAAAAAGGTTGGCTACGTTACTGGTGGAGCTGCCTTGTTTGATGAAGGAAGCGATATTCCTTCACTGGAAATGCCTCGCATTAAAGGGAAAGTTTACGACATTGTACCCGATGGTTCGGGAGGATGGTATGCCGGCGGCGATTTTTACCAGGTCGATTTAAAAGATATTGAAAACCTGATACATATTCTTCCGGATGGCCGTTTGGATGAAACTTTTATGCTCAATCCAAACGGGCCGGTTAACGCACTGGCTATGCATGGTGACATTTTGTATGTCGGGGGCAGTTTTACTTCCATTAATGGAGAACCGTATTCGTACCTGGCCGGATATGATTTGCAAACCAAAAAAATAAAATCCCTGAACAGCAAACCAAACGGAATGATTTCCGATTTGCTGGTTTACGACAATTTTCTGATTGCCGGTGGAAGTTTCACCCAAATTGGGGGTGTTGACCAAAAGTCGTTAACCAAAATTGATTTGAACACCGGAACGATGGTTTCTTTTCCGACAATTACCACAGGAACAGTTAAAACACTTCATAAAAACGGGCAGACATTGTATGTAGGCGGAGATTTTAACAGTAATATTGAATGGAACACTTTTTCAGAAAACAGAAGCCGGCTGTTTGCCATCGACCTTGCAGGAAACTCGGTAACCAACTGGGCGCCCGTGATTTCGGGATTTGGCGGTGGAGTAAGAATTAACGCGCTTACAAGTATTGGAGACACCATTTTTGCAGGCGGTTTATTTACCTCGGTGAGCGGTCAGGCCAGAAAAAACCTGATTTCGGTTGACAACGATGGAAACCTGACTTCCTTTCAACCCGAGCCTAATAACGAAATTTATGCACTGGGCAATTACAGCGGATTGTTGCATGTTGGAGGCAGGTTTACCCAAATCGCGGGAATTGACCGCCCTTTTGCCGCGCAATTTAATCCGGCGACCCAAACATTAACTTCGTGGGATATTCAACCTGACTGGGCACTGCGTTGTTTTTCAGAATACGAAGAAAAAATGATTGCAGGCGGCGAATTCAGCACGCTCCGGTCGAAAGAGAGAGACAATGCCTGCGCAATCAACCTCGTAAACGGCGAACTTAATGACTGGAATCCCAATGGCGGTTTTTTGGTGGGTACAGGGTTGCATGTCGATTTGTTTAATGATGTAGTTTACTTGTTTGGCTGGGACAGCAATACTTCACAACACCTGAAAGCCTTTGATTCAAAAACCGGAGAAAACATTCCTTCATTGAATTTCACACTCGATAATTCGGTCAACAATGTTATTCAGGACCCAAATACCGGAAACATATTTTTCTGCGGCAAGTTTCAGCAGGTAAACGGACAGGAACGAAAAAGGCTGGCTGCAATAAATTCTTCCGGCGAAGTATTACCTTTTTCAGCAAATATTGATGGAGAAGTAATGTCAATAATCTTAGATGATTCAATTTTTTTTATCGGGGGTTATTTCAACAATGTAAATGGGGAAAAAAGGTCCAAACTGGCCGCACTGAATTTAAAAGGCGATTTGTTGCCGTGGTCCCCGCAACATAACATTCTGATTCAAAATGCAGGGATCAACATAATTGAAGCATTTGGAGACAAAGTAATTATCTCCGGTAGTTTTTCGCAGATTGGTGGTGAAAAAAGAGAAAAAATTGCCGCTGTTCACCCGGTTACAGGCGCTGTTTTGCCGTGGGACCCAAAATTAAGGACAAACTCGTTGAGCGCTGCAAAAACAGAAGGTGACGGAATTTTTATTACCGGCAACGGTTTCGACAGGATGGCGGGAATTGAGATAAATAACCTTGCTTATACCAGCCTGAATTCGGGATTACCACTGATGGTCTGGCCCGATTTGGGCATCCTGAATGTTTATGCTTTGGAAACGTATAACCAAACCTTATATATTGGCGGAGGTTTTGAAACACTCGACGGCAGGGTTCAATCCTATTTTGCGGCTTTACCGTTTACCAACAATTCGTTTGTTTTTCGTGGTAATGTGGATAAAATTAACCCGAAAGAAGGTGGCAACAATGGCGATGTTACTATTGAAATCACCGGCACGGGATTTAAAAAAGGAACCACAGTGGCGCTCGGCAGAAACGGAAAAACCGAAATTTTACCCTTACCTGGGAGTACAGTTTTCTCCAACGAAACTAAAATGAATACCACTTTCGACCTGCGCGGCAAAGAAACGGGTCCGATGGATTTAATTATAACTGTTCCGGGCGATACAACCTATGTTTTTGACAAAGTGTTTGAATTAGTACAAGGGAAAGGCCCCTTACCCTGGGCAAATTTAATTTTACCTAAGGTTGCCAATATCAGGAGAACTAACCAAATGATTCTTAATTACGGAAACACCGGAAATATTGATGCTGTAGGAGTACCGGTTTGGCTGGCTGTTTCTCCTAATATTGAAATTAAAAACTTCGGCTGGGAAATAATCGACTTAATTGATACAACTGCAATTTATTACGATAGTATTCCAAAGTTTGTATTAATTGATACCCTTTTAGGAAAACCATACAATGCCAAACTTTATCCATTTATTATACCACGAATTCCCGCAGGTTCCAGTATCTCCATTCCAATAACGTTTGCAGGTCCGGCTACCGGTTCGTACTATGCACGGGCATGGGCCACCGACCCAATGTACGGTTCGCCACTCAAGTATTTTGTAGGTGAATGTTTTGATGCCTGGTTCAGCGCTGTAACCAGTTTTATACCAGTTGTAGGATGTGTATATGGAGTCGTCGATATACTTTTATCACCTGTAATGGATCAGTTTTATGATCCCGGATTTGGAACAGAAGCTTATGCAACAAGTTATCTTCAAACTATAGGGGAAACCGCCATTGGATGTTTTCTTGATGCAACTACCGGAGGTGTTGGAAGAGTTGTTTTTGAAGTTGTTGATGTTGGAATAAAGTATAAATCATTGTATAATTATGGTGAGAAATGTTTTACTCCAGAAGAAAAGGATGACGAAGAGGGCGAATTTGTTTCTTCATGGGATCCAAACGATAAAACAGGCCCAAACGGACAGGGAACACAGAATTGGTTAACAACAAAACGGTCATTCCCTTACATGATTAGATTTGAAAATGACCCCGAAGCCACCGCACCGGCAAAAACAGTGATTATCCGCGACACACTCGATTCAAAAGTTTTTGATTTATCGAAACTCGAATTAAAATCATTTTCGGTTGGCGGCAAAGCATTTTCCATACCTGCCGGGAAAAGCGAATATAAAGATGTTGTTGATTTGCGTCCGCATGTTCCGGCGCTGGTGCAACTAAATGTCAGCTTAAATCAGTCAACAGGGGAGCTGGTTTGGGAATTTACAGGCCTTGACACAATAAACATGCAACTGCTCACCGAACCGCTCGATGGTTTTCTGCCGCCAAATAACGACGAAAACCTGGGTCAGGGTGCTATCGTGTTCGATATTTATACACACGATACAATCAGTTCCGGAACTTTTATCAATAATAGGGCTTCCATTTATTTCGATTTAAACGACCCAATCCACACCAACACCTGGAGCGTGCGGGCGGATAATGATGTACCTGAAAGCACGGTTTTAAGTCTTGCACAAACTCAAAAAACCAAAAATTTCACAATTCAATGGGCTGGAACAGACAAAGGTTCGGGAATCCGTTATTACGATGTTCTCTTCCGTGAAGAAGGTGGTCGCTGGAAATATGTTGTTTTTCAAACGCCAGATACTTCGGCTGAATTTGTTGGTGAAGCTGGGAAATTTTACGAGTTTTATTCTATAGCTTATGATTCTGCGCTTAACCGGGAAATTATTCCAGTTCAACCCGAAGCAAGCACTTTTATTGAGAATGACGCAATTACAGGTATTTTACCCGGATATGAAGATTTAGTAATGGTTTATCCAAATCCCACAAATCAATTCTTGAATATTATACTTGCAAATCACAACACACCTGTTTTGTTAAAACTGCTGGATTTAACTGGCAGAGTTCACCTAATCAGGGAGATAGATAATACTTCCGACTTAACTTATACAATAAACCTGGGAGACATGTCATCGGGAATGTATATTTTACATTGGGAATGTGATGGTAAAAAAGGACAGGTAAAAGTTATCAGGCAATAAACATTTTTAAATGCTAAATGCATTTAATATAAGTTGAATTTTGCGTAAGAAAGTCGTCTTGAAATTTCAAAGCGACTTTTTTACTTTTAGTTAATTTAATTATTTCTGATATATAAAAAGTAAACTTACATATCGCACATCACTACTGTCCACTTAAAATAAATTGAGGGACAGTTGTTTATAATTTAGTTCTTTGACATTGTTGTTATTTATTTTGCTAAAGAGTTCTTTTACAGGAGTTTTATCAAGCAACGATATTCCAAGGATTGTTAAAATTTC
>JBGSMW010000106.1:0-50031 GCA_041739985.1 Draconibacterium sp.
ACATCCCGTTAAATAAACCTAAAAAGTTCATTGATATGAGTAAAATTACAAAAGTTAACCCTGTTCTCAAAAGGAATGGGGATAAAAATAGTTACATGCTCATTATCAATGAATTAAATATTTAGGTTGACGGCTATGAGCACAGGGGCCAACAAGAGTTCAGTATTCGTACCGTTTTACTGCAGCAAAACAACCAAAAGGATTGAACATGCTGAACGGAGATGATTACACAATGATGATGAAACAGGCCTATTTCAATCCGCAACAGGATGAAAACGCTGCGAACGTCCGTGAATTTCTGTACGACCCCACATTTTCGGAATACGAGAATTTTAACAATAACACCGACTGGGTAGATGAAGTTACCCAAATAGGTTTTAAGCACGACCACTACCTGAATGTTTCCGGAGGTGGAGAACGCGCAAGATACAGGGTTTCAACCGGTTTTCTTAATCAAACAGGAATAGTTATCGGGCAGAAAATGGACAGGATCACATCAACAGCATACCTCGATTATTCTGTTTCTGACCGGATTAAATTTATTTCTGAATTATCGTTTTTTTATACAGATAATGACAGAAACTGGACAGATAACGACATTTACAGAAGTATTCTGGGTGTCGCTTATCGGAAAATGCCCAATGTCAGTGTTTATCAGCAGGATTTAAATGGAAACAATACAGATGTTTTCTACAATATTTCACGTTCATCCAGTCTTCACGGTTCGCAGCGTGATTTGCGAAATCCTGTGGCAATGGCCAAGCTTGCTTCCAATAATCTGAAAAACTACCGTATCAGGCCAATATTCAGATTGCAGTACGACCTTTTAGATCCTGAAATACAATCACTTCGGTATAACCTTGATGTTTCATTCGATATAAACAACGATAAAGTAAGCAGATTTCTGCCCGCAGAAGTTTCAAATGCACCGTGGAACGATGGAGCCATAAACCTGGCCGATAGCTACGATGCGGAAAGTATAACTGTGTTAGCTGAAAACAGCCTGAACTGGCAACCTAAAATTTTCAATCCCGACCATTTTCTGCAGGTTCAGGGTTCATTTCAGATAATTACAGGAAACAGCGCTTCTCAGGGTATGGGAGTTACCAATCTGCCAACCGGCGATATTGTTGACGCCTCAGCTTACGGATATTCTACAGGTATTTCTTCAAGCCGGTATGCTTACCGATCCAATGCTTTAACGTTCAGAGGACACTATACTTATTTGGACAAATACATACTTGGAGTTACATTTCGCAGGGATGGAAGTACAAAATTTGGTGAAAAATACAAATACGGAAACTTTCCGGGAATTTCAGCCAAGTGGATTATTACTGACGAATCTTTTATGCAGCCTACAAAAAAGTGGCTGAGCACGCTGTCCATTCGTCCGAGCTGGGGAATTACAGGGAATCAACCTTCTGCGGAATACCTGCACTTTAGCCGGTATTCTCCTTACGGAAGTTATATCGACATGCCGGCAACACGCCCTACAACACTTCGACTGGCCGACCTTCGGTGGGAAAAATCAACGTCATTTAACTTTGGCTTCGACCTCGGGTTCTTAAACGATAGGTTTGTTTTTGACCTTAACTTTTACAACAAACATACGGAAGACCTTCTGTTCAGCAACCTGCAGGTTCCCAGCTCATCAGGGTTCTCAAGTGTTCCGGTGCAAAACGTGGGGACAATGGACAACAACGGTTGGGAATTGTATTTTTATACCAACAGGGCTATCAAGGCAAAGGATTTTACAATCGATTTTAATTTTAACTTATCAAACTATGTTAACACAATCGGAGAATTGAGAGACGATATTCTTGCCAATTACAATGCCGATTACGATTACACAAACGGCACATATCTGTCTCGCCTCCAGGAAGGTAACTCTTTTGGGTCTATTTATGGATTCAAGTACAAAGGAGTTTATCAATACAACGATTACATTCCTGAAGTTCAGGAAAATGCTCCTGTGGCACGTGATGAAAACGGTTATGTTTTTACCGATGAAGAAGGGAATCCGCTTCCGATGTATTTTGCCTATGGCAGGAGCAACGCCTATCAGTTCAGAGGTGGTGATGCAATTTACGAGGACATAAACAAGGATGGTAATATCGATGAACTGGATATTGTTTACCTGGGCAATTCCAATCCAAAAGTGAATGGCGGATTTGGCTCAACCATTCGTTATAAAAACTTTTCTTTAACAGCGTTTTTTAATTTCCGTTACGGAAACAAGATTGTTAACATGGCCCGAATGAATGCCGAAAACATGTATTACCTGAACAATCAAAGTGTTTCGGTAAACTGGCGCTGGAGAAAAGACGGTGATGTAACAGAAATGCCACGCGCGCTGTACAATTACGGGTACAACTGGCTGGGCAGCGACCGTTATGTTGAAGATGGCTCGTTTTTGCGAATGAAATACCTTACTTTCAACTATACTATTCCAAAAGCGAAATTGGATAAATACAAGTTGCAACAGGTGAGTTTTTACTGTACCATTAACAATTTGTGGGTATTGTCAAAATATACGGGTGTAGATCCTGAGGTGGGCTACGGTTCTTTCGGTGTGAGTGTTGACAACTCTCCTACTCCTCGATCAAAAGATGCAACACTGGGAATTTCTGTAACCTTTTAACTAATTGATAATGAAAATGAAAAAACTAATTTACATATTATCGATAACAGGGTTAATAATTGTTTCGTCGGGTTGTACCGACTGGCTCGACATAAAACCCGAAAGTGAAATCGTACTTGATGATTTCTGGCAGAATGAAAGTCAGGTGAACCAGGTGCTTGCAGCATGTTACCGATCAGTAACCGAGGGACAGGTGATGAGCAGGATGCTGGTTTGGGGTGAACTGAGATCTGACAACGTAACTTATGGGAGAAACATGCCCACTGACATGTATAAAATGCTCAATGTAGATATTTCAGCTGACAACGGATATTGCCGCTGGGGTGACTTCTACACGGTAATAAATAATTGCAATAACTTTTTGCATTATGCGCCGGGAGTGGTTGAGCTTGATGCCAACTTCACCGAATCGAAACTCCACGCAATGGAAGCAGAGGTTCTTACATTACGCGCACTGATGTATTTTTACCTGGTTCGTACATTCGAGAAAGTTCCATGGGTTGAAGAACCAAGTATCGACGATGCTCAGGATTACCGGATTCCGCAGTCATCAGAAGATGTCATCCTCGACCATCTTGTTACCGATTTGCAAACTGCTTTGAAATATTCGCGTGACAATTACGAAACCAATGTTTACACAAAAGGCAGAATCACAACAAATGCGGTAAGAGCACTGCTGGCCGATATCTATCTGTGGAGAGAGGAATATGCCAAATGCGTTGAAATGTGCGACCTGATAATGAACAATACTGATTTGGAACTTGAAACGGGTGAAAATGTAATTTCAAGAGTTTTTTATCAGGGTAATTCAAAGGAGAGCATTTTTGAATTGCAATTTGACGATGATTTGATGTTCAACTGGGTGGTGCGCGACTTCTTTGGCGCTTACGGCAACGAAGCGGGGCAATGGAGTTTCCCGGGTATTCTTGTAACCGGAAAATTCAGTCCGTTCAACTTCAATGCAGGCAGCAGTAAAGAGAGTACCGAAGACCTGCGTGAAAAAGATTTTCTTCGTCAGGAAACCGGTGGCGATAGTTACTATGTGTTCAAATATGCCGGTGCCCTCCGACAGGAAAATGCCACCACAAAGGTCAGTTCCTATTATTACAGGAATGTAACTGCCAACTGGATAGTTTACCGGCTTTCGGAAATTTACCTCATGAAAGCCGAAGCGCTGATCCAGCTCGGGACCAACACAACCGAAGCAGTTGAACTGATCAATACGGTTTACATGAGATCCAATATTGAAGAAGATGAAAGAGGTTTGACTGCTGATAATTACACTTCAAAACTCAAGCTTGATGAATTATACATGAGAGAGCGTCAGCGTGAACTGATGTTCGAAGGAAAACGATGGTTCGATCTTATGCGTTTATCGCGACGAGTTGATTCACCGGCTCCGCTGATGAGCTATGTGTCAAAAAAATTCACGGGTGGTGCCTCCAGCCAGTCAACTAAAATGTCGGTTATGGATGCATTGTATTTACCTGTACATACAGATGAACTAAAGGCGAACACTGACCTTGTACAAAATGAATTTTATAAGGTTAACGGTGAGGAATAGGAAAAAATGTAAAAGTTAAAAGCATGAAAATCTATAAAATAAATCATACAGTCATCAACAACATGTTTGCAAAAGTACATTTCAGGGAAAGAGGAATTATGTTGACAATGATTGCATTTGCAGCATTGTTGTTTATTTTGCCTGCCTGTAACAGTGATGACGTAGGCGACAATTTCTATACTTTCACCGGGGAAACTGTTGGTCAGTATATTAAAAACCGACCGGAAACCTACTCCGAGTTTACTCATTTACTGGACACTACAGGTGTGATGGGTTTATTGAATGCCTACGGTGATTATACCTGTTTTCTGCCCGATAACGAAGCGATGAAAAGGTTTTACCAAAGCAAAGGTAAAAACTCCATGAGTGATTTTACTATTGAAATATTAAAGAAAATAGCTTATGATCACATAATCAAAGACTTTTCAATAACCACCGAAGATTTTGTTGAAGGGTTTTTACCAAAACAAACCATGAGTGGACGTTATGTTGACATCGGAATTTCTTCTGATGAATCGGGACCGGTTTACACGATCAATACTACATCAAAAATTGTGGAAAGGGATATTGAAGCACATAATGGTGTCGTTCATGCTATCTCCGAAGTAGTCTCACCTTCAGAGAATACACTTGTTGAAGCTATATCCAATGATGCTGATTTTTCACTCTTTTTTGAAGCTTTGCAGGCAACCGGTTTGGATATCAACCTGAGTTTAATTAAAGATGAAAGTTATGTACCCGACCCTGAGTATGTTGCAATGGAAAATTCAAATACAATATATAACTATGCAAAAGTCCGCATACCACGGGAAAGAAAATATGGTTTTACAGCTTTAATCGAAAGCAATGAAACCTATGCCAATAACAACATCAACAATTTAAACGACATGAAAGCATACGCGAAACAGGTTTATGATAATTTGTATCCCGCAGATGCATCAATTACTGATGTTACAAACAGGAAAAACAGTTTAAACCGCTTTGTTGCCTATCACATGCTCAATAAAAAGCTCCCCATGAGGATGCTTATTGAGAAATATGACAACACAGGGATGAATTACGAAACAACCGGTGAAACCCACTCTGTAAAGGTTGTGGATATGTTCGAATACAATGAAACACTGTGTCCGAATACATTAATGGAGATCCGCACGCTGCGCACAACAAATGAATACAATATCATTAATATGATTCCCGAATCAGGCAAAGCAATCCGTCTTACATCCAATTTCGATAACGATGCATTAAACGGGGTATATCACGAAATTGACAATATATTGGTTTATAATGCCGATGTGGAACGCATGCTTTCAACAAAGCGTTTGAGAATGGATGTTTCCAGTTTCTTCCCCGAATTTGCAAATAACAATATTCGTGTTGGAAATTCAAGGATAGGTGGCGGCTTATTTTCGGAACGGTGGCATATTCCCAATGGATATGCTGAGCGAATTACAGCCTCTGCAACTACCGATGTTCATTACTTTAATGCCGATGACAGGTTTATGGATTATCAGGGCGACGAGTTGTTTTTGGTTGGTTTGTATGATTTTGAAATAACAACAATCAACATACCACCAGGTACCTACGAAGTACGTTTTGGATATCAGCCAACCGGAGGCCGTGGTGTGGCTCAACTTTACTGGGATGGAATACCAACCGGAATACCGCTCGATTTAAGAACTTTAGCCAACGATCCGGATATTGGTTATCAATACCCGGGAACCGATGCACGCGACCCTGAAGGTTACGAAAACGATAAGGCTATGCGCAACCGTGGATACATGAAAGGCCCCGCCAGTTATAGTGTTATTGCAGAGTGGTGGTACACAGGTGCAAGTGCACGAATGAGCGAGGATGTACTTCGACGGATTTTGGGTATTTATACTTTTAATGAATACAGTACGCACACTTTTACTGTTAAAGCTGTGAAATCGGGTGAATTTATGTTCGACTACCTGGAGTTTGTGCCACTTGAAGTATTGGAATACGAGGACATTTATTAAAATAGAAATGCTATTGAAAATGAGATACAAACATTTAAAGGGTTTTGTTCCCCTTTCGGCTTTAATAATTTTGTTGCTGGCTGCAGCCTGTACAAAAGAATGGGACGATCATTATGATGAAGGTTCTTTTGATCTTCCTGACAAAACAGTGACCGAATATATTAAAGGTCAACCGGAACTAAGCACCTTTTCCAACATGCTGGAAATAACCGGTTACGATAAAATTCTGAATGCTTCGCAGTCGTACACGGTTTGGGCGCCAAAAAATGATGCACTTGCCGGTCTGAATATTTCTGTCATCGAACTGGTAAGAAAAACAGTGCAAAACCACATAACACGCAGCAGGATTACAACTTCAGGAGTCGATAATTCTTTCATCAGGATGCTGAACAGTAAATATGTACTTTTTTCAAAAGACCTTTCGGGATATACTTTTGGCGAAAACACTGTATCAGAAATCAATCAGCCGGCAAAAAACGGTTTAATACATGTGATTGACGGTTATGCCCCCTATGTAAATAATCTTTGGGAATACCTTGGAAAGACTGATGGTGTGGACTCTTTGCGCGAATATATTTATGGCCAGTCAAAAAAAGTTTTTGATGCCGAAAACAGTATCGAAATTGGTGCCAATGATGCCGGTCAGGTAATCTACGACAGTGCGTTCGTGATCTGGAATCCCGTTTTGGACAGACTGGGTTCCATTGATGTGGAGGACAGCATCTACACTGCAATTATGCCCGACAACAATGCCTGGAACGAAGCCTATTCAAGAATTGAGGGTTATTATAATTTCCCAACCGATGCCGGTAGTTTTACCCGCCAAAGAGACCTAACCCGATTTACCGTGATTCAGGATATGCTTTACCGTGGCCGTATAAGCGAGCCTGAAAAATCCGACTCGCTTACATCAACTTATGGAAACTTATTCTACAATCCCGATGAATTATTTAAGGGCCTTAATTACGAATCGCTCAGTAATGGTCTTGCCTATGTTACCGATAAAATGCCTTTCGCTGATACATCTTCCTTTTTTAAGGAAATCAGAGTTGAAGCGGAACAAACCTTTGGAAGATCAAATACGGGAAGTAATATTTTCATTCGTTCCAGTTTCGGAACAGAATTTACAGCATCCGACAACTACTATATACTGGTTGATCCTACATCAACTGAACCGGCAGTTGAATTTTCTATTCCGAATACACTGTCAGCGAAATACAACATTTACTGTGTGTTCGTACCTTCCAAAATAGTGAATCCCAACAATCTCACACCCTCAAAGGTAACGTTTCAGCTAACCTACATTCGAAGGGCAAGTGGCAGTACATTCATCAAACGTGTAACACCCGAGAATAACATAACTGATCCGGAAGGGCTGACAAAAATGTTTGTTGATCAATTCGATTTTGAATTTGCCAACGTAATTGATGCAAATTACAATAGAGTAGCTGTAAAACTTGAAGTTAGCAGCAATATAACAACGCAGGAAGAACAATCCGGTGAATTCAGCCGGACAATGCGTATCGATTGTATCATTTTAGAACCTGTTTTGGAATAGGTTCAAAAAATAGAAATGATGAAAATGAACAGAGATATCAAATTAAAAAATACAATGAGGAATTATTTCATTCGAAAATTCCTGCGTTCGATCTTTGTAGCCGGGATTTTAGCCGTTGGCAACATGGCGTTTGGCCAAACTGATGCTGCAACAGTAACCGACTCTACAGTTACCGTAACAATGACAATAGTTAATCAATCGGTTTATATGGTGAAGGGGACTGTTCGTGATGTAATAACCCGGCAACCCATCAATGCTGCACAGATTCGTTCAAAGAATCACAAATCAGCCGCCACTACTGATGAACAGGGAAATTTCGAAATTGAAATCAGTTCTTCTGCGGAAATACTAATCGTAATCGCTTTCGACTACAATCAACGTGAAGTGCCGGTTCAGGGAAGAAATATGCTTGAAATAGATCTTTATTCAGAAGTTTATCAGGATTTGTATAAAGATATTGAAGGTATTGTTGGTCCGGTACGTTCATCTTCAGCAGTAAATGCTGTGAATGGCACACGGGATATTGGTTATCCATCAGAATTTTCTGTCGATAATGCCATCCAGTCAAAAATGGGTGGCGATGTGCATGCAATAAGCCGCTCGGGCAATATTGGTTCGGGTGCTTCATTATTCATTCGTGGATTAAACTCGGTGAATATGTATGCACAACCACTTTTTATAGTCGATGGAGTTATCCGTAATAACTTTTCCGAGATACAATCGGTTAACGACGGTTTTCAGAATAATCCGCTGAACGATATTGATGTGAGCGACATAGAGAGTGTTTCTATTATCAAAGACGGAACATCGATTTACGGATCGAAAGGAGGAAACGGGGTAATTGTTATAAAAACAAAACGGGGTGAAGACATGGCCACTAAAATTGTTTTTAATACATATGGCGGCCTCACCGAAAAAACATCTTCACTGCCGACAATGAATGGCGATCAGTTTCGCATTTACACCACCGATCTTTTGGGATCAACCGGTCTTACTTCGGAACAGATTGACGAAATGCCATTTTTGAATGATGATCCAAATTCGATTACCTATAAAAAATACCACAACAGCACCAATTGGGACGATGAAGTTTACCAGTCAGGCTTTACACAAAACTATAATATTGGCGTAAACGGTGGTGATGATAAAGCGCTGTATTACTTTTCGCTTGGTTATACAGGAAATTCGGGCATTGTAAAAACAACAGACATGCAACGGCTGATTACCCGAACCAATGCCGATTTTTTTCTTACCGAGAACATTAAACTCGGAATGAATGTAGGATATACAACCATCGACCGCACATTACTCGATGACGGCATTAATCCCTACACCTCACCCACTTTTCTCGCTATGGAAAAAGCTCCATTTCTGAGTCCTTATTCTTACACACCAACCGGTACATTGACCACCGATCTGGAAGATGCCGATGAATTTAGTGTTGGAAATCCCGCGGCTATCATTGCAAATGCATTAAATACAAACAAACATTACCGGCTTTCGATAGGATTTAAACCCGAATTCAAACTCTCACCCGTTTTGACACTCAGTTCGCAACTTGATTATGCCATCGACAAATTCAAAGAAACTTATTACAGCCCGATGATAGGAGTTGTAAATCGTGAACTTCCGGGAATCGGAATTTCTGAAAATGTTTTCAAAAGCCAGATAATGAGAAACATCAGTTTATTTGATGACACACAGTTAAGGTATAGTAAACAGTTTAAAGAGGTACATGAAATAAAAGCAATTGCCGGTTTCCGTTATATTTCAAACTATTATGAAATGGATTACGGCGAAGGTCATAACTCAGGTTCCGACCAGAAAAGGAACCTGGATAACCAGGTTATCAGAAGCACCAACGGTGTAAACAACCGCGTAAAATCAATTTCTGATTATCTTATGGTTGATTACAGTTTCGATAATCGTTATTTGCTGTCAGCTGCTGTTTCTGCCGACGCTTCCTCGCGTTTTGGCAGCGATACAAAAGGTGGTTTCCAGTTGTTTAACCGGAGTTGGGCTGTTTTTCCATCAGTCAATGCAGCCTGGCTGATTTCTTCGGAAACTTTTATGGCTGACATGAAAGCCATCAACTGGCTAAAACTGCGTGTTGGCTATGGTTTATCAGGAAACGACGATATCGAACCTTATGCATGGAGCGCTTACTTCGAATCAACGCGATATATGGACAGGGCTAATGGTTTGGTTCTGGCAAATATTGGCAATACTGAAATACAGTGGGAAACCACGGCCAAAGCAAGTCTTGGTGTTGATGCAATTCTTTTTAATAACCGTTTGTCTGTTACGGCTGATCTTTACAACAATAAAACCAAAGACCTTTTATTCATGAAATCATTACCCGAAGTACTTGGTAACGGAAATTACTGGGGCAACGGCGGTGAAATGTCGAATAAAGGTTTCGAGTTCTCAGCCAATTTGAAGTTGGTTAATCTAGCCGGTTTTAAATGGGAAGTCGGAGGTAGTGTCGGTCATTACGTCAATAAAATCGAATCATTGCCTGATAACAGTGATTATATAACAACATTGTACGGAGCTGATATTCTTACTTCAGTCGGAAATCCGGCCGGCGTATTTTACGGATACAAAACGCTTGGTGTTTTTACCGGTGAAGAGGCTGCTGAAGCGGCTAACCTGAGTTTGATAGATGAAGAAGGAGTAACGCAACAGTTTAAAGCCGGCGATATGCATTTTGTCGATTTGAACAATGATGGAATTATTAATAAAAACGACAGACAGGTGATTGGTAATCCGAATCCTGACTTTTTTGGTTCATTCAGCAATAAAATCGATGTAGGGAATTTTACTCTGGATATTCTTTTCACTTATTCATACGGAAACGAAATTTACAATGCCCTGCGTGCAAATCTTGAATCGGGCAGTATGCCGGTAAACCAAACCACAACCATGCTGAACCGCTGGTTTTATGAAGGTCAGGAAACCATCCAGCCTAAAGTAACTTATATGGATCCGATGGGTAATTCACGTTTTTCTGACAGGTGGATAGAAGACGGTTCGTACCTGCGTTTTAAAACTTTGTCGCTGGGTTACAACATTCCATTGAAAAATTCATTTGTTGAAGGACTCAAAATATATGTTTCTGCAAATAACCTGTTTACACTTACAAATTATTTGGGCCGCGATCCGGAAGTTTCTGTGAAGAACGAAGTATTGTACCAGGGAATAGATGCAGGCTTGCTGCCGCTCACAAGAAGTTATTTTATCGGTATAAAAATGAACCTGTAATCTGTAATAGGAAATTGTAAAAAACACGAAATCAGGAACCGTTTTAAAGAAAAGAAAGATGAAGAAATTAAAACAAATATTACCCGGACTAATTTTTCTGACAGTGATTGCCACAAGCTGCGACTCGATGCTTGATGTTCAATCAGAACGTAATATGTTTCCGGAAAACCATCAGATTGATTCACCCAACGACTCAATTTATTCTATGATGGGCATTTTCACTCAACTTCAAAAACTGGGCGATCGTTATGTGGTGCTGGGTGAACTCAGGGGCGACCTGATGGATATAACTGAAAATGCAGGTCTAGAACTAAAGGAGATCAACAACCTGGAAATCGGGGTGGATAACCCATACAATAAAATTGAAGATTATTACTCTGTGATAAACCACTGCAATTACTTAATCAACAACATCGACACAGCATTAATATCGGGTGGAGAAAAATCGCTTTTAAAAGAATATGCAGCCGCCAAGGCGATACGTGCCTGGACTTACATGCAAATTGCGTTAAACTACGGCACAGCCAAATATTACAAGGAACCACTGTTGACTGTGCAAGCGGGTCAAACAGAGTTTCCGGAGTATTCGATCAGGGAACTTGTTCCTGTTTTGATTCAGGAACTTGAACCTGTGAAATACGTTGAATCACCGGGAAGAATCTCACTTGGCGTTGATATGACAAGCGAAAAGCTTTTTTTCCCGATTCCTCTTTTACTTGGTGACCTCTACATGTGGAACGGACAATACGAAAATGCAGTTCATGAATATTATTCATTGATTGAAAATAATCGATATGTAATCGACGACAGGTACAATTCAACCTGGACTGTGGACAACGGAGTATTCGTTGAAAGAGATTTATTTGATCAGAATTACATTGATATTTTTGAACTGACAAACAACGAACAAATTACGTTGATTGCAGGATCGACAGAATTGGGTGAAGAAGATGAACTGTATAAAATGACTTTCCCCCGTTATGAAATTGCACCGTCGCAGGTCGCAATGGACAAATGGGCCACACAGATTTACTACTTCAATGAAAATGCAACTATTCCCGGAGATTTGCGGGGCCCGATGGGATCATACTATAGTACCACCGGCTCAAACAATATTAATGCGATCTTCAAATACTATTTAATTTGGAGCGAAGCCGAAGTATCGAAAGCAGTGATGATTTACAGGGTTGCTACACTCTACCTCCGTTATGCCGAAGCAGTGAACCGCGCCGGTAAACCCAATCTTGCATTTGCTGTTTTGAAATTCGGAATGAACGAGGATGCGCTGGCAGTAGATACAATTGTGCCGCGCCATGAAAAGTACAGTGTTTATACCGATTCTACAGGCACTTTTATCGATTATGTTGATTTCAGCAATATTGCTTTCGACCAAAATATTGGTATTCATTCACGTGGTTGCGGAAATATGGACCGTGCTACTGATTACGTAATTCCATTTTTTAACTCAAAAGAAGATTCTATTCTTTATGTTGAAGACAAAATTATTGAAGAACTGGCGCTTGAAACAGCTTTTGAAGGCAGCCGCTTTCAGGATTTGATGAGGATTGCAATGCGAAGAAACGACCCTGCCTACCTGGCCGATAAAGTAGCAGCAAAACATACTGGTAATGAACAGGCCATTCGTTCAAAATTAATGGATGAAAATAACTGGTATTTAAAACGGTGATTATTAGTAAAACCAGTAATGTTAAATTTGGTATCTGAAATTCTGAGGCAGGAGATTTGTCAATAGGCATCTTCATACAAGGACCTCAAGAGGAACTAATTCCAATGTAATCTTCTAAAACTCTAATAAAATCAATTAATACAAAAGATTTTAGATGCTATTTTTGACCACTATGTCTTAAATAATAAATCTTCCGCTTTTGTCAGAAGCATAAAACCATGATAACAACAGAACTAAATTACACCGGAATGATGAATTTATTGCATTATTGTTTTTGCACCTTCTCATTCTCGATCTGTATTATAACCTGGCCTATTTCAATGGTTTTTGTATTTTTTGAATCAATGTGTTGTGCCCTCAATAAATATTTTCTTGCCAATTCCGTACTTCTCAATTGAGCATAATTCCAGGCCAATTTATTTAATGCATCGATATTATCGCCATTTACCAACAAATCTTCCTTTTTATTAATAATCTCCTCAAGAACTGTTATAATCAAATCATTAATTTTATTCTGGCTGTCTTTAGTTTTTATGTACTTATAATATACCAAAGCTTTTTCAGGCTTATCAATATCGGTATAAAGTTTTCCTAACAGCTGAGCATCAGGCAAAGTTTTGTTTAGCCTGAAGGCTTTTGAGTAATAAAATGCAGCTTTTGATTTATTTTTAAGATATAAACTTAAGCTTGCAGTTTCTTTAAATAATTTTTCATCAAAAGGAACAACTAAAGCGATTGCTTCACTTATTTTTAGTGTACTTTCTATATTTCCTTTTTTTAATTCGGAAGCATAAAGTTTTCCCTGAACATTATTCCACGTTGTTTCACCAATAGTATATTTTAATATATCTTTCTCCAATTCAGTTTTAGGAATAATTAACTGCTGTTTAGGTATTGGATTGCTAGTGAAAGGCCATTCATTTAACATGAAGCGAATTTGATATGCTCCTTTCAACGAATCAACCTCATTAACCGGCATTTCCCTTAATAATTGTTCAAAACTCATTGCCTGGCTCCAATTCGGTTCAACCAGATTCAATTCCTTCATTTTAACAAAAAAGGCATCTGATAGTAAGGCATAACCAAATAAATTAGGATGTACATGTTCCAGTAAAGTCTCATTTCCTATAATCCCATGAGGAGACGCTTGTTCGAATCGTGATCTGGAATCAACAAGTTTAACCTGTTCGTATGATTTGGCAAGCTCTTCAATCTCCTTATTAATTGCTTCTGGTGCTCTGAATCTGAGTAAATCATATTCTTTAGCCTTTACATAAAGTTTTTTTGCTTCGTCATAATTTTCATTTTCATAAATTTCCCGGGCTTTTTCAAAAAAGTTCATTGCGGAAAGTTCAGTAACACTGTCGCTTATAAATGGTTTTAAATCCTTTTCATTACTTACCAGATTGCTTATCAGAACCGGAATATTCTCTTTGGCTAAAATTTCGCATGTGCGATTCATATTATAGCTGAACTGTTTAATTGCCTGTCGGTATTTTTCAGATTCGAAGGCAATTTGCTTATCGCCGGGCATATGCTGCATTAAGCTTTTTTCCGTGATCTTTTCATCATTCATTGCATTTCTGGCCCCCGCAATAATCTTATATATTAATTGATATAGTTTTAATTCTCTGAGTTTGATAATTCCTCTTACTATTTTAGGATTGTTACCAATTTTTAATGCAGAACCAACACCAAGCGCACCGTAATATTCGTTATGTCCAACATAAATTAATACTGCATCAGGTTCATAATCCGTAATTTTCTCTGCAAAATCTGCAATTGTATATGAATTTACTGCAGTTAACGAGAGGTTAATAATTTCAAAATTAACATCAGGAAAAGTAAACATTAAACGATATTTAAGCCAACGGTGAAATGAACCGTTAAAGCCATACGGGAAACCTACCGTTGTTGATTCTCCCAGCACAAAAATCCGGTATGTATCATCTGTTTTTTTCATCGAAAATGGTTCATAATATCCAGCAGTGGCTATTTGTGCATTCATGAAAAATTTTTCCGATGCAAATTCATTCATCACAAAATATCCAGGGTATGTTTTACTTTCCACAAACAGATCATAGTTATGTCCGAAACCGGCAACCCTTAATATAATTTCAATAAATACAATTAAAAGCAGGGAAACCGAAATTGATATTATTCTGAATATCCAGATTCGGTTACTATTAATTTTTTTGTTTTCCATGTAAAATATTTTTGGATAAGAAATATAAATAAAATTATTTGAGCTTTTAAATGAATCAGTCAATCAATTTTAATTCCTTTTGAGGGTTGGTATTATAATTAACCAAAGCTATAAACTGAATTACAAAAGTCCTGTTTTTGTCTCAACCAAATGTCTTTCCAGCATCACATTGGAAACGAAAGCTAAATAAACTATACAAGTGCAAGCTGACGGAGTATCATCAAAGATTTCTTTGTTCGACCATTAGTTTTCAGTTCGTTATAATCCTGTAATTTGGGTCTCACTGATTTAAAATATATTTCAGCAGAAAATCCGCCTAATTCTTTATTACTTTTTTTACAATGGTTTTCTGATTGGTTTCAATACTGAATAAATAGACACCATTTTTTAAGTTACCAATATCCAATTTATTACTGCCCATTTCAAGAAAGAGTTCCATTAATTTTTGCCCCGATTGATTGTAAACCGACAAAAGACCATCTGTAGCAATTTCAATACTAAACTTACCATTTGTTGGATTGGGTGATATAACAACCTGATCGCTATCCATAACATCACCGACAGCAGATGGTCTCCCAGTTTGCGTTACGTTAATAATTTTTGAAATTCCTCCATTAGATGTAACATAGATTCGACTTTTTCGATCATTTGCACCAGGATTTTCACTGAACGATATTTTCAGTGAATCGTTCCCAACTCCTGAAGATTCAACGTTTAACCATGTTTCATTTAGCACCGAGGCACTCCATAAACCATTACTTTCCACAATAATACTATTATCTGTTCCGGCAGTATGTTCAATGGTAAGTTTGGTTTCCGAAACCATAAGCGTTTCATCAAAAGAAATCATATTCCACCGCAGAAAATCATTTGAGGTGACTGACCGCAGAGTGATTTTTGCATCATTGTCTGTTTGTGATGGAAGTCCCCAGCCAACATCTTTCGTTGAGGGATAAATAATGGTTTTTCCGTTGGGAGATGTAACTGTTCTGAACCGTTGATTCACCGCACCTGTGTATTCCGAAGTCATTGACAAGGTAGTTTCATTATTTGTGCCACCAGCTTCAATAAACATCTCCGGATTAGTGTAATTGTAAATAGAATATTCGCCACTGCCTAATGAGTTAAACACCCATTTTTGGGTTTGATGAATGCTATCAGCAACATACTGGAACATTGATGCACCATCAGTCAACGTTTGAGAAGCAACATCCACAACCTTTTTACTGAAACCATTTTCAATTGTATAAACACCTTTTTCTACGAAATCCATTGAAATGGAAGGCCAGCCATCCACATCCCATACCAGTTTTGCCAGCCCCAAAGTTGGGCCTCCCTGGTTATTTACTGCCGGATTTGGATAAAATCCGTTGGGATCGTAATAATGAAATGTTACATAATCGACACCATTTTCGCTGTACATGCCAAAATGCCCAGGTCCAAAATAACGGTCGTCAGTTCCTTTACTGTTATCATGTTTCAACACAACTGTTCCGCCACTTGTTTGCCCGTTTAGCTTCATCGCTTTTCCTGTCTTGTCTAAAAACGGACCTTTGGGGCTTGTTGATCTTCCCATAACCATATAATAGGTACTCGCAATACCGGCACAACATCCACCTTTGTTGTAAAAGAGGTAATAATACCCATTGCGATAAATTATTGCAGCGCCTTCACCTTCACCATAATTGTTGCTTTGCGGACCTGTCCATGAATTTGCAATGCTTGTGCCGGGAAGATTGCCTGCATAAGTTTTGGGTTTACCTGAAACCGAATCAATTTCAGTAACCACGATTCCCTGTTCGTTAAATGAACCGTAAACCATCCAGATTTTACCATCGGGCCCTCTCATCAACGATGGATCGATAGCATTTAGCGCTAATCCGGGCTGGTACGACCATATTTCTAGTGAACCAACATCAACCCATTTAAATTCAGGATCATTTGGATTAAGTGTTTTGTTGGTAACACACCCAATTGTTGAAGTCATGGTTCCCCACTCAGAACAGGAATAGTACAAGTAGTATTTATCATTCATGTAAATAATATCAGGAGCCCAGAAATTTCCATCAAAAGTACCAACATAACTTTTAATCCAGGCCGGAAAAGCAGTCTTTGTAAAGGGTGTCGGTCCTGCCTGCCATGTTATCAGATCTTTTGAATAAATACTGTAGATTCCATCTCCTGTTCCAAAAACCCAGTAGGTATCTTCGCATTTTACAATTTTTGATGGATCATGAATACCTGCCGGCCATCGTTGTCCCATAACTGCGAAAACTGTGGAAAATAAAAAAGTGAATAAAACGAGCAGTTTAATATATTTTCTCAAAATCATATTCTTTCTTCGAATTCTTGTATTAAAAGGTGACCCCGGTAGGACTGTCATCCTTTTTTCAAGCTTAAAAGTATTAATAAAAAAATAAAACGATTTCACGGGAAAATTTAAAATCAAAGTAAATTAAAGGGCCATCCGTCAATTGACGAACAGCCCTTAAATAAAAAATTAACTAAACTTAAAGACTATTTTACTTTGTTTTAAATACTTTAAAAGTTTTCGCTGCGCCTTCGCTTTCAACCCTCATTAAGTACATTCCTTCATTTTGCAGGTTTACTTTCTGTTCGCTGCTTTCAATTGTACTTTGAAGAACTAATTTTCCAACCAGGTTATATACTGAAATCATACCTTTGTTTCCGCTAGTTTTAACGGTAAAGTCACCTGATGAATATGTTGGATAAACTAAGATCGAAGCTTCGTTGATTTCTCCAACAGATATTCCGGTAGTGAAATCATTTGCTCTTTGAGCAATTGTAGCTGCATCCATTTCGCCTTGCCAGATATTCAGTTCATCAACTGAACCCTGCCACAATGGATCACCTGGATAAACATCTTTACCAATTAAAGCAACTGTTTTGCCTATATTAGCCAATGAATTGTTCCCTGTTAATGCATCAGTACCAATCAACACCCCGTCAATATATAATTTGATTTCCGACTCGGTTATAACAGTTACAAAGTGATGTGTCTTGCTATCTGCTATCTCGTCTCCCATCACCCCATTTTCTGAGGCCCATGGATCGGTAGTGTTCAAACAGGAAATAGATGTCCGGCTATTGGTGTTATCCTGGCGGGTTGGTTGCAAAATAATATAATTGATTCCCATCCAGTCAACTTCAGGATTAACATCGCCAAATGATGCAAGCGCAGTAAATTTATCAGTCATCCCTTCAGCTTGTTTAAATACACCTTCAATGGTAATACTGCTGTATGAAGGAATATTGATATCTGCTGCCGGTAAAGTCACAAATCCGGTTCCCGACAAGGTTAGCATTCCGTCTGCAACTGCTGCATCTCCTTCTAAAGTATCATGTGCAGTACCAATTACATCGTTAGCTGTACCATCTTCAAAAGTATAGGAGTGCATTAAAGCTAAAACTTGCAAATATTGCTCAGCGCGTTGTGCAACAGTAGCAGCATCCATTTCTCCTTCATAGATATTAAATTCATCAATTGTACCCATCCAGGTTGGATCGGCAGTATAACCACCTTTGCATAACCAGGCATTTGCATTACTTAAATTGGCAATTGAATTATTTCCTGTTAATTCAGCTTCTCCAACAAGTGCACCATCTATGTACCATTTTATTGCGGAGCCAGTAAGTACACTGACAACATGATGTTTTTCACCCACACTAACAGGAGCACCTGTAACACCTTGCTCAGCAGTCCACGGTTCTGTAATGTTACCCCAGGAAATTGCAGTTCGGCTTTCCGTCCAACGGTCCGGAGTCAGGAAGTAACCATTACCGCCAACATTATTTTCATTTCCGCCAAAATAGGCCATCATTACGGCTGCAGTGTTATCAACGTCAGTATAAATATAGCCTTCCAAAGTAATTGCTGTGTAAGTATTAATTGCGATATCGGCAGCAGGTAATTCGATGTAATCTCCATTGGCTGCCGCGGTATAAGCACCATTTGCAACAATTCCGGTTCCCATTAGAGTTCCATCAGCATCACCAACAACGTCAATAGCTGTTCCATCTTCAAAAGTATAGGAATGCATTAAAGTAAGGCTTCCCCCTCCTAAATATTGTTCTGCATGTTCTGCAATTGTAGCTGCATCCAGCACACCATTATAAATATTAAATTCATCAATAGTCCCCATCCATGTTGGGTCGGCAGTATAACCACCTTTGCATAGCCATGCATTAGCTGAACTAATACCGGCAATTGAATTGGCGCCTGAAACTTCAGCATCTCCAACCAATATACCATCAATGTACCATTTGATTGAAGAATTAGTAAGTACACTTACAACATGATGTTTCTCACCCACACTAACAGCAGGACCTGTAACACCTTGCTCAGCGTTCCATGGTGCGGTTAGGTTACCGCAGGAAATTGCAGTCCGGCTTTCAGCAGATCTGTCAGGTGTGAAAAAGTACCCATTTCCACCAAATCCATTCTCATTTCCACCAAAATATGCCATCATTGTTGATCCGGTATTGTCAACATCCGTATAAATATATCCTTCCAAAGTAATTGCAGTATAAGTATTGATCGCTATATCTGCAGCAGGCAATTCGATGTAATCTCCATTAGCTGCAGCAGTATAAGCGCTGTTTGCAAGAGTTCCGGTTCCCATCAATGTTCCATGTGCACTACCAACCATATCGTTAGCTGTACCATCGTCGAAGGTATAGGAATGCATCAAAGTATATTCTGTTGGAGTACTAAATTCGATGTTGTACGTTTTAGTTGAACCATTTTCAGCAGTAACCACAACTGAAGCACTTCCACTTCCCGATGAAACATCAACCGGACCAGTACCTTCCGCAGTTGATTTGTCACTGTTTGTAACCGCAGAAACATTGATAGTTGTTGTACCTGAAGGAATAATTACGGAATAGCTTGTTACTTCCGGATCAAAAGCCGGAATCAATTCACCGGCATCAACAGTCAATGATGCTAAAGTTGCGTCAGGAATACCTCCTAAGAAATGTATAGCACGTGCTGCAACAGTTGCGGCATCCATCTGACCACTGTAAATGTCGAATTCATATATTGTTCCTATCCATGTTGGATCATTCCATCCACCAAAGGCTAACCATCCATTCGCATTGCTAATTTTACTTATTGATACATTAGCACCTGTTGCAGCCTTTCTTGCTAAACTACCATCAATGTACCAAAAAATGCTATCACTGCTAACTACGCTTACATAGTGATGAGTTTCCCCTGCACCGGGCTCTGCACCCGAAACATTAGTAACTCCACCTGTATTAATTTCTGTCATACTAACATTATCATTACGTGCAATGGACATCCAATAAGAGTTGGCACTTTGCAAACCTCCAAAGTAAGCAAGCATGGTCCATGCCGGATTTACACCTGTCGTAACGTGAGCTTCCATTGTTATTGACGGATATGTATTCAAGGCAATATCTGCCGCCGGAAGAATTATATAATCACCCTCTTTTGCTGAAATAAATGCATCATCGGCAAATGTACCTCCATGTACGGTTCCGTCAGCACTTCCGGCCATGTCATTTGCAGTACCGTCAGCAAAGGTATAAGAGTGAGTTAAGGTAAGTTCCGTATCTGTCATATAGTTTATTTCATATTCTCTTTTATATGTTGGATCAGAAGCCGCTGTGACAGTAACAGTTATTGTACCCTTTCCACCGGAAACATCAACTGTACCTGTACCTGTTACAATTGCTGCTGCATCCCGGGCCGTAGCGACTACATTAATTGAGGATGTACCTGAAGGAAGAGTTGTTGAATATTTTGTATATGCAGGGTTAAATACAGGTTTGAGCGAAGTACCTGTAACAGTCAGATCTGACAGGTGGAGGTCGTACTGAGAAACCACATCTTCCGGCAATTTGATACTGAATACAGTTAGCGGATTATTTGCCAATTTGTCGTTAAACAGTGCTGAATTAAGTTCACCATCATTCGAACCCAATACATTATTTGTTGCACTGGCCTGCTGCTTTCTCACCGAAATAATTCTGAACTTTCCGGGTTCAAATTCAACTGGTATAAAACGGGCGCTATCGAGGCTTACCGAAGGAAGTTCAGGATAAACCTCCAAATCCCATGCATTGGCTGAAGTACGCGAAAGACACATGTAGTTTCCAGCTTTATTCATAATATAATACTGACCATCAACTCCACCGTCTTCAAACTGCCAGATTTGTGAACTATCCTGATAAACAGCGTCAGCAAGAATAACCTGGTTAAAAGCTGCACCGCTTTCGGCAGCTACAAAACCATTGGTTTCGTGAACAAGGTAAAAATCCTTGTTTTCAGCAAATATTGAAGTATAAACCTGAACTGAATAGACCATCGAAGAAGAAGCGTCTTGTGAAGTAACAGTTAAAATGGCCGTTCCCATTCCATCTGTAAGGGTAATATTTCCACCACCTGTAACTGTTGCTCCATCCCAGTTTGGCGTACCGGTTACAACAACTGCTGTTGTCCCATCCGGAACCAGTGCAGTGTAACTTGTAGAATCCATCATAAAATCTTCAATCAGGCTGCCTGCTGATAAACTAATGCCAGCCAGTGTTGCAGAGGCTTCTCCGTCTTCAGGGAAAACCGACAAATAATAGGATTTTTTTGCAACACCATCGAGGGCTATTATTTCAACTTCAACGTCAATACCTTCATCTTTGTCGAATGTCACAACCCCGTCTTCCAACTCATTGCCCAATCCATCAAACATAGTTAATATAGCACCATTAACAACAGGATTTGCAGTGATGGTCAATGTCGTTGTTCCGTAAGGTACTGTTATCTCATAAATATCTGTTTCAGTATCAAATGCCGGTTCCATAGTTCCAACATTAATTGCTAGATTTTCCAGCATTGGATTGGTAAGATCAAGACCTAAAAACTCGCCGGCTGCTTTTGCAATTGTGTTTTGGTCAAGAGTACCGTCGTAAATATTGAATTCTAAAAGGGAAGCATTATAATTGGGATCGTTCCAGCCATCAACTCCTCTGAAAAGATTGGCTACCTCAGTACCTATTGTACTAACATAGTCTGCTCCGGTAACTGTCTCAGCGATTACCATACCATCAAGATAATAGGTGATTGCCTCATTATTCAGAACAGCAACAATGTGGTGTATTTTTCCATCATCCACTTCAGTTCCGCCTAATAGCGCAGTAACGGTAGTAGTTCCGTTATTTGCTTCGATCCTGGTTTCGTTACCCGACCTTGTCGGCTGAATCCAGAAACAACCATTTCCTGGTGTAGCGGTTCCAAAATAAGCTAACATGGTAAAACTTGAATTTAATACTTCACCCGTTTCCACAAATGCTTCAAGGGTAACCGCAGAATAGGTATTCAGCGCGAGGGCTGCTCCATCCAGCGAAATCCATCCATCACTGTTGGCTGTAGCACCCGAAACTGTAGCCTTACCATCGGCAATACTGATTTTAGTACCCCCGAGTGTACCATTTACAGTACCTGCCTGATCAAAAACCGTTGTTTCATCAAAAGTTCCTGTTTCAAAAGTGTAGGAATGTTTTAATGTTGCCTGTCCAAATGCTGCGGACGAGCCAAGAAAGCTGACAAACGTTAAGAATGTCCAAAGTTTTAAAAGTAAATTTTCTTTCATAATCGCTTAAATTTAAAGTGTTTTATCAGTACTATTTTATGGTTGAAATATAGTTTATATGAATATTTTCACGGAAGCACATTTTCGACAATTAATGTTCACAAATTCGTCATGTATAATATAGGCATTTATTCTTAAAGTGTAACTACAACGCTTATATAAAAAAGTAAAATATTTCAATCCTTTTACTACTCAGATATGTACTTTCGTTTTGAAAATGCATATTCAGATGTTAAACCTGTAATTATTGTGTTTTTAATTCTATTCATTTAACCGTCAGTTACTTTAACTTGATCAACTTTCCTGGTAACCTGCCCTCCGCTTTCAAAATATATGTTCCGGCTGAAAGAGAACTTATATTTAAAGTTTTCGAAACCATTGATTCCAAATGCTTTTGCCCGGTTAAATCAAATACTTCAACTTGTGTGAGCTCATCAAAATTAAAATGTACTACTTGTTTTGCCGGATTTGGATAAAATTCAAGAGAACGACGCAATGACAATTCATCAATACCGGTTTCAACATCCGGCTGATCAGCGGCGAAATCTATTACCATCCAGCCAAAATCATCTGTTTGCATTGTAGCTTCTCCTCCCGACATTTCCCTGTGTTTGATTATTTCAAATCCTGAATCACCGGTTTTTGAATATCGCAAAGTGGAAGCAAAAGTATCGTTTGCAGATTGCAGACCTGCAAAAAGTGCTGGCTCAGTGTAAGTTGAATCATACGATATTTCAACCAAATCAGAAGAAATGCCACTTTCACCGTAATTCGTCCCAACAGAAATACGTTTTCCCTCAATTACTCCTTTCCCACGCTCAATTGCGAAATAATTGATTGTTTCAGGAAACAAAGCTGCCGTGATTTTTTCTTCACTTTTTAAACTCAATTCGAAACCGGTTTTGGTAACATTTCGCACACCAACAGTTAATGGATACAAATTACCGTCAGTCGCTATTGTGCAAAATACTACTGGTTCAGTATCAAATCCCTGATCAAATTTTACAGTTTTCCATTCGCGTGTTATTCCTGTCACTGATTTAGTTTCTGCTTTCAGTCCCTCAAAATCATATGAACCGGCCGGGATACCCAAAGCTGCAATATCTTCTGATTTTGTCAGTTTTGAATTGCTTAGATAAAGCCAGGGTTCGAAATTAAAATTAAATGAAGTGCTTGTGGTTGCAGTCACCCTTTGTGTGAAAGGAACAGTATTATTAAAGGTTGGAATTCCCAGCAGTACAAGTGGTACAGCCGAATATTTTGCTGAAAAGAATGATGTGTTTATAGCTGTATTACTCAGGCTAAAACTTCCGAATTGAAAATCTTTTGAGCCTGCAGTCTGGTAATTGGAAACTTCATTGGAAAAAAGCTGTTCTCCATTTGCAGTAAGAATTTTGAGCTGATATGAAATTTTACCCTGAACCATTGAATCCAACGGGTCAAGGTAGAAAGGCTTTGAAATATCAGTGCCGGAGTAGATGGTTTCAAATTCTCCGTCATTCACTTTTTTTGCTATACTATACTCCCGGCTGAGTTCTCCGTTGTTATCTTCCCAACTTAACCGAATTGAATGTTTCAATGAAAAATAACGGTAATCCAGTTTTGGCTTGGTATAACTCCATTGCGGAATCACCTGTTTGTCGCTGTTCCAGGCTATCTGTGATTTATTTGCTGTATAATATTCACCGGCTTTTGTTAATCCACTATTCAAAATCATGGCACGACAATCCTCAACCCAATCGTAGATAAAATAACGTTCAACAAAACTGGCAGTATCCAAAACCTGGAGGATTCCTTTTATGTCGTTTAATTGTTTTTGAGCATTGGCTGTCGTATAAGCCCTGCTTGCATCGGGCCACCATTCGGTAGTCCAGTTGGCTCCGTTGTTCCATTCGGTTATCCATAAAGGCCGTCCGGTTTGTTCATGAATATATTTCAAATCGTTATACCAGTTTTGGGGTGATTTTCCGCCCCAGTAACAATGCAATGCCACAAAATCGACACGGTAATTTAATTCATCGCATTTATTTATAAAATCGAACAGGTTTCCTCCATTTCCACTCCAGGGATTCGACCAGGCGGGAGAGCCTAACCTAAGTCCTGATTTCATCATATCCGGCCACTGCTCAATCATATCACTGAAATTCATATTTGCCTGATCAGGGCGGTCGGGTTCGTTAAAACCCAGCAAATGAGTAATGTTTTGTTTACTGTTAATATCGTTCCATGACGGCCAGCCTCCATTTTGCCGAATGGCCACATATTCAACATCGGTTGATGAATTGCCTCCAATGTTCCAGTCGTAATAATTCGTGGCATTTATATCATTTGGATTCCACCCGGCTTTGCCTTTTTTTGTAACCCATTCGTATTCAAATATTCGAATAAACGAAACTGTACCATACAATTCTGCCGGCATCACATTGAAAACAAGGTCCTCCTTGTCGGCAATAAACACTCGGCTATATCCTGTTCCGTCATCATTATTGGCAAAGGTTGCCATGTATCCGCGCTTTAACTTGAATGATTTTATGGCATTGTCAAATTCTCCAAGATGGTTATGATAGGTTTCAATAGTTAGTTGGTTCGAATTTCCTCCAAAATCATCTTCGGTATAAATTGTAAGCGGTTTATAGCCAAAACCAAACGGCATAATTACGGTTCCGTGCGCGTACATGGCAACCCGTCCATTCACTCCAACTTTCAGCGTTTCACCATTGATTAATACACCCGAAATATGATCAGCAATTACATCTGAAGGACGAATGTTGTCGAAAAAAAGCCAGGCATCTTCATGATTCAGGGAAATTGTACTGTTGATTAATGGAGAACTTTCAGAGGTTAAATGCAGTTCTATTGCTGAGGAAAGAACCCTGTTTACATCGGTTAAATTTTCAATTGTTACCTTTTCAATTGCATTTGATGAAAATGTAAGGCTCGTTATTAATAAAAACAGAAATAACTTGGCAAAAACTAAACTGCAACAACAATAATTTCGATTTCTAATTTGAACAGTTATCCTGTTATACAATCCGTGAAAACTCATCTTTTTTTAATTTTTTTCGGACTAATGATTAATAATAATTTTCCTTGTCAGTATTTCTTCTCCGTTAATTAATTCAAGCATGTAAATTCCATTTTGTAGATCAGAAACATTTATTTCTCCACTTTGCATGTTTCGTAAATCTTTTTGCAATATCAGCTTTCCATAAACTGTGTAAATATTTAATACTGCCTCACCCGTTTCAATCTGATTGTCAAATTTGTATTTCAGAATGTCGCTTGCAGGAACCGGGTAAACAGTAAATTTTGTTTCAGCCTTACCGGCGATAACAGGCACATTTGTGGCAACATCTGAAACAATTCCGGCAATTTCTTCGGCTGACAAATCATAGTTGTATAGTCTGAAATCATCAATATAACCATCGAACATTGGAACAGATTCCTGACCCCTTCCAATATAATTTAAGATTGGTTTAAAATCCAGCGGACTTACGTTGATTGAACCTGATTCATTTACAAGTTTTCCATTTACAAATATCTGTGCCCCCAACGAACCAAGAGTAACAGCTACATGTGTCCATTCCCCTGTGGGAATTGCCGGTGCGTCAAGCCTTTGTTCGGCGCTACCGTTCTTAACCGACAACCTTAACCGTGGTGTAAGATTTATATATTCCGACTGATTGTTGCCAAAATCAAAAATGCGTTGCCATGGAGTTCCGCCATTCCAGTAAACCCATGTTGCAACTGTAATTTCTTCCTGGTTTGCCAAATTATATGGTAATTGCAGAAAATTATCGTCTCCGTTCAGAACTAAAGCATGATTACCTGCCTTACCACCGATATACGAAATTTCGCCAAACGATGCACTGTGGTTCAGATTTATTGTGCTGTCCAGAAGGTTATCTTCAAACTTCAAATTCATTACAAGGGCACTTTCGCCGGTTGTATTTGCCTGAACAGAGCCTGAATAATCAGAACTGTTCAGTGACTTATCAACCGCTTTTACTTTATAAAAATATTGACCTGTAATTGTGGCTGTGTTATCTACAAAAGAAGTTGAGGGAACTTTTCGTGCGATTGTATTATATGGGCCATTTTCTGATTCGGAACGAAAAACAGTGTATCCGGCAATGTCATCTTCCTGGCTGGCAGCCCAGTCTAAACGAACAGATTCAGCATTGGCTGTGGCTATCAGATTAATTGGTGCGGACGGAGCTTCAAACTCAACAGTTGCGTCAACCGGAATAAATCGCCATTGCTGACTGGTTCTTCCATTCTTCTCCCATTGAACAACACTGGCACTATTCGCAACACTTGAATTGTTTATATCCAGACAAAGTGCGCTATGCCTACTGCGAATATAAAACCAGCCATCTTCGGAATATTCAGGATACCATTGCTGGTTACCTCCCTTTGTATCATCCCAGATAGCTATGTTTCCACCATTGTCAAGCGACCAGTTATAAACGTCAAGTGATTTACCACTGTTTACTGCCGTGATTGTGAAATAACTAAAATCACCACCAATTCGTGTACTAACTGGGGTGACATTCCATTGCTGATAATCAGACCCTGTATTTGTTGCCTGTCGCACATTTGTACCGGCCACAGAAGAACCTCCGGCTACTTCCATCACTTTCCCGCTATTCCGGTTTACCAAAAGATATTTTCCGTTAATAACTGGTTGTATATCATTACCCCAGGTAATATTCACTACATTCTCGGCATTGGTTTGCCCCTGCTGGTAACCAGTACCACCCGGAATCTCAACCTGATATTCTCGTTGAGGGCCATGCCCATCGTAAAAAACATCCCTGTCTTTCGAAATAAAAGAATATGTTGTTGTTGATGCCTGTCTTTCCGACGAGCCAACAAAGGCCTGAACCTTTCCATCAGGTTTTTTGTAAACCGAAGCTGCCGTCCAGTTTGGCCTGTGTTCAGCATAAGCCAGGCGCACACCATCACTGGCTTTTACAAATTCTCCACGGGCAAGTTCAGCAGTTCCCCACCAGATACCGGTTTGTAAACCATATTCTACACCCACCATTGCCTCCATTACATTATGCAATTCATCGTTGGTGGCATGATGCCCATTGGCATAAACCGATTTATAAAAAGCGGCATAATTGTCGAAATTTCCAGCCAATTGGTGAGTATTTCCTTCATCCAGCCAACTTTTTAAAGTATTGTACCAGGGTAATGCCTGGTCACAATTTAGCGTGTTACCACCTGAAATTCGTATGGAATCGAACCTTGAATTTTTTCTTAACTCAACGGCAATGTTTAAAAAATCCTGAATAGTTCCCTGACCCGTATATGAATAATCAGGCTCGTTAAATGGTGACACGGAAATAACATCGCGTCCGGCTTCCTGATGCATTCTTGTGGTAACATCGATTAGTGCAGCCCAATTTGCCGGATTGCCATAAAAATAAGAATGAACACTGGGGTGATCACAATTAAGTGCCACCTGAGTATTCCCGGGCAACCACTTATTAATGATATCAATTCTCAGATTTGTATTTGTAAGTGCCTGTCCCTGCAATTCTCCATTAACCAAAGGTAAGGTTGGCATAAACGATGATCGGACAACATCAATCTGATCTGCTCCCATAAAAGCAATTCCCCGTCGAATATTGGATTCGCTTAACCACGCCAGATCAAGCCCCCAGATAATGGGCTTGTTAACTCCACTATCCGATATGCTAAAAGGTACTGTTCTGTCAGAAATTGGATATGCTGCCAGATTATCTCCCGCACTGCTGATTTTTTCGTTTGCAGAAGTTGTTTGTGCAGAAATCGGGGTAATTTCCAATCCAAAGCATAAAACGAATAATATTGAAATTATTCCCAGTTTCATGAATTTGCCCTTCAACATTGTGTTTGAAATTCTGTTTTCAAACCGGTTTGTTTTATTGTTCATTCGAGTCGTTTTCAAACAAACAAATTTACGAACAATGTCAAAAGCCATGTGTCACAAATAAGTCAATTACATATTTGAAACTCTGCAAATGCGTTTTAAAACAAGATTTATAGATGAATCAGAAGATATTTAAACAAATTGAATTTGGGATTATTTTTGCCACAAAGTCACCAGAACACTAAGAATCACCAGTAAAAACTTAGTGCAACTTTGTGTTTTAGTGACTTTGTGGCAATTTAAAATGTATAATTTTATCCCGTTTTTAGTATAACTTTTGTATTGTAAAAGTTTTCAACTACCAGAAATAGATATAAAATGCGGTTGTAATGCCAAGTATAATTGCTGAATGAATAATATCCCAGTGATTCCAGCTGGCTCTTGAAATTGCTTTTTGTTCAGCCGAAACCGATGCAAATGTGAGTCCCTGTAATTGTGAAGCCTCTGCCTGTTTTGTAAACTGACTTACAACATAAATTACCAACAAACTCAACACTAGCATTCCTCCACTGAAAAACAACCAGTTAACTCCATAAAATACCTCGTAAAACCAATTACTTACCCCCGTATCAGCGGCCCAAAGTTTTACATCAGTATAACCTTCGGCTTTGGCAAGTGATGTGTACATTACTTTCGCACCAATCCGGATAACACCTACCACAAAACCTGTTATCATACCCCACATTCCGGCTTTTGGTGTGGCTTTGGTCCAAAGTACACCCAACAGAAAAGCCGCAGCAATTCCGGGAGAGAGTACAGATTGAACATCCTGCAGATATACGTACAGCACGCTTCCTACACTGCGCATAATTGGTATCCATAAAATACCCAGAATAACTACAACAATTGTGGCCATTCGACCAACACTTAAGAGTTTCTTTTCGCTTGCTTCGGGCTTGTATTTTTTATAAAAATCGATGGTAAACAGCATTGCCGATGAATTAAAAAGAGATGCCAGAGAACTCATCAAAGCGGCCAGAATACCAGCAACTACCAATCCTTTTACACCGGCTGGAAGAAGTGTGGAAACAAGGGTTGGAAATGCGGCATCAGAAGATGATAAAACAAATACCTTCCCATTTATGACGACACCTTTTTGAGCCATAGCAAAAGCGATCATACCTGGAATCATAAAAAGGAAAACCGGTGTTAGTTTCAGATAAGCGCCAAAAATAGTTCCCCTACGGGCCTGTGTTTCATTTTTACCTGACAATACGCGTTGAACAATATACTGGTCGGTACACCAATACCAGAAACCAATTACTGCGGAACCGATAAACACACCCAGCCAGGGGAAATTCTCATCGCGGTTGCTTCTGATAAGGTTCGTCATTGTGTCACCGTATTCGTTAATTTGCACGGCACTTGTAATTCGCATCATTTCGTCCCATCCGCCAAGCGCCCGCAAGCCAAGAACTACAATTATTAATGAACCCAACAACAATATGGGGGTTTGCAAAATTGAAGTATATAACACAGATTTCATACCTCCAATTACTGTGTAAATGGCTGTAATCAAAACTAAACCAATTGCTGAAATCCAGAAGAAATCTATGCCCCAAATAGACTCAATTCCAAATACTTCCTTAAAGACCAATCCTCCGGCATAAACTGTTACTGCAACTTTTGTCAGCACATAACTTACCAGCGAAATCAGCGATAATATTGTTCTGGATTCTTTGTTATATCGTCGTTCCAGAAATTCCGGCATAGTAGTGACCATACTTCTTGAATAGAATGGAACAAAAACCCATCCGAGTACAAGTATCATCCAACCCTGAATTTCCCAGTGTGCCATGGCCATACCGCTTGAAGCGCCGGCACCCGCAAGCCCAATCAGGTGTTCAGAACCAATATTCGAAGCGAAAATTGAAGCACCAATTGCCAGCCATGTTGCATCCCGTCCAGCTAAAAAGTAGTCTCCTGAAGTTTCATCCTTTTGCTTAAAAACCCAAACAACAATTCCAATAAGAACAGCCCCAAATGCGGCAATTACAATCCAATCCAATAAAGCCATGATTTAGTTTTTTATTTGTTTATACTTAGTTAAAGTTAATTATTTTTCAATGTGAGATTCAATTCCCTTGAAAGTTGGTTTTACTTCCAAAATATTTCCATTTGTATCAAATTCCATTTTATCGATGCATACTTCACGGTGAAAACCGCCTGAACCGCGGGGCATTTCAACTCCTTTCGGGTAGGTAAAACGATGGTAAACCAAATACCATTCATCTTTTCCCGGAACTTGAATAGCTGAATTATGGCCGGTTGCAAAAATGTTGGTAACTGAATCACGCTGAATCACAATATTTTTTTCTGGAATAATAAGTTCTCCCATTGGCGAATCGGAAGTCGCATAACGGACTTTATAATTCGGACTGCGGGTATCGTCTTCCGACCACATAAAATAGTAAGTTCCGTTGCGGTAGATCACTGAAGTTCCTTCGCGGAAAGTATTGTCAATGTTGAATGTTTTTAATGTATTCATTTTTAGAGAGATCATATCGTCATTCAGTTCGGCACCGGCCATGTAACCATTTCCCCAATACAGGTAGCTTTTACCGTTTTTTGGATCGGTGAAAACATCCGGATCAATTTCCTGTCCTCCTTTTACTCCTTTGGGTTTGAAATCAATAAGTGCTTTTCCACTATCGGTGAAAGGCCCGGTTGGATGGTCAGCCACAGCTACCCCGATTTTTTGCGCCGCTGTGAAATAATAAAAATATTTGTAATCATCACCTATTTTCTTTTCGAGAATACAGGGTGCCCAGGCGTTGCGGTTGGCCCAGCTCACATCTTTTTTCAAATCCAGAATGGTTCCTTCGTCATTCCAGTCAACAAGATTTGCTGAAGAGAAGGTCTTGAAATAATAACCCGACCATCCGTCAAATCCATCGGTTGTAGGATAAATATAAAAACTATCTGTTTTTTCAGCATACAAAATATCAGGGTCGGCATAATATCCTTCCAGCACCGGATTGTGGTCTTCAGAAACCGTCACATCATACTTCAATTCCGACTTGTCAGCTGTTGAAATTATGTATGCCACCGGGCCTTTTGAAAAATCCTGCGGACCTTCAGGTTTTATTGAGAATCCCGGCCAGCATTCAAATTGCGGATTAAAAGCAGTGAGATCCACTCCTCGTTTTACCGGGAGGCGAATAGTTGCAGTCTCACTGTTCAAATCGATATTAAGCTTTTTTAGAAAGGGTGATTTAATCTCCACCAGTGGATCATCAGATCTCCCCCACTTTCCAATCAATCTTTGCATTTCTTTCCCTGATATGGGTAAAACTGTTCCATGCCGCGGGTGAAAATTCATGCTGATTTCGTTGTCAATCACTTCGAAATGCTCTAAATCATTGCTTTTGGTAAACTGGTAGCGCCCTGAACCATAAACATCGTACATCAGAATCCATTCACCTGAATCATTTAGTTTGAAAACTCCTGAACCTTCAACACGTGCCTTTTCCTTGTCAACACGATCCAAATTTAAATACGTGTAACCTTCAGTAAGTTTATCCGAAATGGCCAGTTTAATTCCCGGTTCACCACTTTCAGACTTATGAAACAAATAATACTTATTATCCTTTTTTATGATATCTCCATCGATACATGCATTATCGGTAGGATTATAAAGTAATTGCTTCGGAGCCGATTCAAAACCCGTGAAATCTTTGTTGGCAAAAGCATAATAAATAATGTCGGGATGGTTACCTTTCTTTTTCATCGAAAAATAAACCATGTATTTTCCGGCTGATTCGTCGTAAATGGTTTGCGGCGCCCAAACACGGTCCACATCGCCAAACTCTGCAGGAAAAGTTTCGGGAATATTTACAACTGAAGATTCCCAATTTATCAGATCGGTTGATTTCATTAATATCAGTGCAAAATTATTCCAGCCTTGTTCGGGCACATACAAATCGGTGGCAACCATGTAAAATGTTTTATCATCGGCTCCGCGCAAAATATGAGGATCGCGCACACCACCGGAAGTACTGATTTCCTTCGAATCAAGAACAGGTTCATTGTTGTTTAATGCCCGGTAATTATAACCGTCGATACTAACCGCAAAGCGAATGGCTTCCTCGCCGGGCCCGTTGCCGGTGAAATACGTAAACAAATAGCCGGATAGTTCATTACCGGCTGATTTATGCAAATTGCAGGCATTTAATACAAATACCATGGAGACAATTGCACAAAACATAAAAATGGAGAGTGCCTTTTTTCTAAGGGATGAGAAATTCATTTTCGATTATTTTATTTTTTATTGAATGCGTTATTGAACATTGATTTTTGTTTCAGCTGGTTTTAGCCAGTTAGCCGAGAATTGAACAGAAATGTCACCAGCAGTTTCTCCTGCTTTTATGTAAGCGATCATCCTTCCGTGAAAAACCCTGTGCCTGTTATCGGTGTAATCAGACATATCCGAGTTGTTACTGGCCTCCAGACCAAGCAAAACCGCATCACCTTGAATCTGACAGGTTATTTCATCTTCTGAAAGCATTACCGGAATTCCGTTTTCATCAACTACCTGAATTATAACCTGTGAAACTCCGCCTTTTTCAACTTTTATTTCTTTTGAAATGACTTTTATAGCGTCGGGACGTGCAGAAGATTGAATTGCATATTGGCTGACCTGACTTCCGCCGGCATCCATTCCAACAACTTCAAGCTTACCTGAAGCATAAGGAATATCCCAGAAAATGACTCCTGTTTTTTCGTCATATGGTTTAGTTTCGCCCACTTCCTTTCCATTGAGCATGAGTTTAGCCTGTGCAGCGTTTGTGTAACTCACAACCCGAATTGACTGTCCAGCTTCGTAATTCCAGATTGGCCATGCATCAATCGACGGCCCCCTGTTTCTGCCTCTTCCATCAGGAACAGGATAAGTTCCAAGGTAAGCCATAGGTTTTTCCGACCACAATGACTGGCGATAAAAACCTCTTGGTTTGATAAAGCCGCCAAAATCGAGCAGGCCTGAATAAAAACCACGTGATGGCCAGCGGCCTGATTCGCCCAGATAATCTATTCCCGTCCACAGGAATTGACCAAAAATGAATTCGCGGGATGTTACAGCTTTCCAGGCTTCGATATCGTGGCGGTTTTCGCTGCCAAAAATCACCCGTTCGGGGTATTTTGCATGATCCTGATCATATAAACTTTCGGTATAATTATAACCCGTAATATCCAAAGCAGAAGGATAAGCGGTTTGGTTCGACATGGCAACTCCTGCCAAACCTGCTGTTGCCGGTCTGGATGGATCAAACTGTTTTACAACTTTTACAAGTCTTTTAGCAATATCGCCCAAACGCATGGCATCGGGTGCATCTTTTTTGTATCCACCAAAAATAGCTTGTGTAAATCCGGTATCTCCGCCACCATCCAAAACGGGGTGTGAATAAGGATCATTCGGATAATCGACTTCGTTGCCAATACTCCATGCAAAAACAGATGGATGGTTCCGATCGCGTTTTATCATATCTGCCAAATCTCTTTCACCCCATTCTTCAAAAAACTCAAATGAGCCCTGAAAACCGGGAGTTCCAACATTCCATCCTTCAATCCATTTGCGTTTTGGAAATTCCCATTCGTCAAAAGCTTCATTCAATACCAGCAATCCGATTTCATCGCAAAGCTCATACAAATCGGGCGCCTGTGGATTGTGGCTTGTCCGAATTGCATTTATGCCGATTTCTTTTAAGGTGAGCAACCGTCTTTGCCAAACTTCACGCGGAACTGCCGCACCAAGTGCACCACCATCGTGATGCAGACAAACCCCCTTCACCTTCATCCATTCACCATTCAATGCAAAACCTTTGTTTGGATCGAAAGTAAACTCCCGAAATCCTGTATTCGTTGTCGTTTCATCAATCAATTTTCCGTCTTTAAATACTGATGTCTTTAATCGGTATAAATTCGGATTATCCAAAGACCAAAGTTTGGGATTTGAAACATGTAATACGGTTTTAATTTTTCCTGTCTTTTTGGCTTCGACAGTTATTTTTTCTGAAGATTTTGCTGCAGGAATATTGTTATCGTCATACAGTTCATTTGTAACTGTTAAAGCAGAAGATTCTTCCAAACTGTTTTCCACTTCCACTTCCAAATTTAAATTGTAGCCTTTTTTCTGTTTTTCAGGATGAGCAAAAACACCCCATTGCGCAATATGTACAGGATTTGAGTAAACCACCCAAACATTGCGGTATATTCCGGAACCGGTGTACCAGCGTGAATCGGCCGACTGGCTGTGATCAACCCTGACAACTACAAGGTTTTCTTCACCATATTTAATTTGTGGAGTGGCATCGTACATAAAAGAAATATAGCCGTTTGGCCGCTTTCCAATCGATTGGCCGTTGACAAAAACTTCACTGTGATTGTAAACACCTTCAAAATACAGATACACTTTTTTGCCTTCATTTTCTTTTGGAATAAAAAGCTGTTTGCGATACCAGCCAATTCCACCCGGCAAATATCCTGTAGCACTCGCCAGTGTTGGGCTCAGTTGCTGTTTAACGCTCCAGTCATGCGGCAGGTCAATGGTTTTCCAAATTTGGTCGTTCAGATCGGCTTTTTCCCCGTTTTCAATATCCTGAAGAATGAATTTCCAGTTTTGGTTAATTTTTTCGGCCTGGCCAAATCCAACCTGTGCCAACGCTGTTTGAAAAAAAGTTAAACTCACTAAAAGGAAGCCGACCACAAACACACGAAATGCATTCAGTGGATTTCTGTAATTAAGAATTGATGGCATTGTTTATTTCTTTTTTTGAATTTTTAGTTTGCAAACATAAAAAGCGTTGGCTTTTGCTTCCAGTGTAAAACTATTTTCTTCAGCCAGTAAAAAAGAGCGAACCGGAATAACATTATTTGGGTTATCAATGGTGTTTACCGCTTCAGGAACATGTGTATGCAACTCAATAACCTCAATCCGCTGGTTGCGAACCGACTGTTGGAGACCTTTTATACTGATATTTATTTTTTTGGCTTCAGGTGAGGAATTTACAACTTTTATGATTAATTCAGAAGTAGCTCCATCCATAACCGAACTGGCATATAAACCATCATTTCCAGTTATGTTTTTGCCCTCCTGTTTTATGGGTAAAACGTGTGTGCCGGGATTTTGCGCATACATTTGCTGCACATAATAATTAGGTGTTCTAACCACCGAAAGGTTATCAAACCAAATCATATCGGGTTTCCACTGCCAGGCATCAACGTGTGCAAACAAGGGCGCATAAGTGGCCAGATGAACGATGTCGGCATTTCTTTCAAGACCTGTCATAAATGCAGCTTCGGCTATAGCCGCCACAGCATTATTGTCCCGGCTTTTGTGATGGGCGGCATACTCTCCGGCAAATACTTTTGGCCCGTTGCGGTGGTAACTGTCATACCTTTCAGCATTTTCGAGAAACCATTCAGGACTGCGGTAGTAATGTTCATCCACCAAATCAACTTTGAGTTCCTTCATTTTAGGCCACAAATAATTAAAATGTTCACCATCGGGTGCGGGTCCAGCAGTACCAATAATTTTTATTTCAGGATATTTCTCACGCAAAGCCTCCATAAAAGGAACAAGACGCTCAACGTAACCTTCTCCCCACTGTTCGTTACCAATTGCAATGTATTTCAGATTGAATGGTTCAGGATGCCCCATTTCGGCGCGGACTTTTCCCCACTTTGAATCAACAGGCCCATTGGCAAATTCAATCAGGTCCACTGCATCATCAATGTAGGGTTGTAATTCACCGACCGGCACACACTCCTTACTCTCATACTGACATGCCAAACCACAACTCACAACGGGTAAAGGTTCTGCTCCAAGATCTTCGCTCAACAGGAAAAACTCGTAAAAACCCAATCCGTAGGTTTGATAATAATCGGGGAAGAAACGGTGTTTGAAAGTATAATTCCAGCGATTTTCGTTCAAAGGCCGGTTTTCAACCGGGCCAACGCTATTCTTCCACTGATAGCGGGTTTCGAGGGTATTTCCTTCGATGATGCAGCCACCGGGAAAACGAAAAACTCCGGGATTTAAATCATAAAGTGCTTCCACAAGGTCTTTCCGCAAACCATTTTCACGGTTCTTCCAGGTTTCTTCCGGGAAAAATGAAATATGGTCGATGTCAACAATACCAGGAGTTTCAAGTACAAGACGTAATTTTCCTTTTGCATCGGTAACGCCGGCTTTTAAACTGACAGAATATTTTTTCCACTCCTTTCCCTGAACAGGAATATCTGTTTTTCCAATAATTTCTTCCTGTGAACTGACAAGTTCAATCCTGAATTTCTTTTCACCGCCATCATTCGACCGCGCGTAAAATGAAAAATTGTACCCTGCATTTTGTTTGAAACCAATTCTTCTGAATCCCTCGTTCTCAAGCCCGGTTCCGCGTCGCAAACCGCTTTCGTTCATTTGCACATAATGTGGATTTCGTTCGAAACATGGATTTTCGGATTTGACAGATACATCTCCAAAAGGAGTCCAGCCAACAAAAGGCTGATCAAATTCGAAAGACCTGTTCTTAATGAGTTCAGCATAAAGGCCTCCATCGGCTCCAAAATTGATGTCTTCAAAAAATACTCCGTACATATCGGGCTGAATTTCAGCGACTGATTTTTGCAAATCAACTTCGAAAGCAATTTGAGAACTTGCATAAAAGCAGCTTATTCCAAGCATTAATACAATGACTAATTTTTTCATATCACATTTATTTTTGGTTTATTGACTTATTTCCAATTACTGATAACGCGTATTTCGGGAGTGAGTATTTAAATACTATGGAAACCTTAATTTTACTATCCGTGAGCAAATTTTTATTGTTTGTAATCATATTCTTCAAAACATTTGTATTTAGTTTATTTTATACAAACCACAGGCATGAGCATTGAGCTTCCTTTCGAAAGATCCTTTGAATTTGCCAAGTTTTTTTCCAGACCACACATCCATGATTTTGCAACTTTCCTCAATTCCAAGTTTGGAGAGTTCAACACCTACGTGTATTGGGTTTTCCTGATCAGAAATATTGAAAAGTGCAAGATAAATCTCACCTGTGACAGGATTCTGAGAAGTAACGGCAACTTTGCCATTTTCTTTGTAAAGCTGACGTACATTGGCACTTTCACGGTGCATTTTAAGAACTTCCTTATTGGTTAGCAACGAAAGTGTGAATTCGTTGTTACTGGGCAAATCGCCACCAAACATCAGCGGCGATTTAAAAATTGTAAAAAATGTCATCAGTGAATATTGTTCATCGGGTGTAAGGCGTGTCATGCGATCTTCACCACGTTCACCACGAACAGAAATCCTGCCGAGCGGGATCATGTCGCAGTCGGGCCAGGTACCGGGAGTAATAAATGGATACCATTGCTGCGCCACATCCATCAGATGGGTCAGATGTCCCCACGTATCCCAAACATCGTCCACCATGCGCCACATATTGGCATGTTCCTTAACATGTTCAGCATCTTTAAACGGCGTTTCACCCGGTGATGTGCTTAATACAATTGGCCGCCCACACTGATCTATCGCATTTCGGATCAGCTCGATTTCTGCTTTGTGATACGGACGTGAAAGATCGTCCACTTTTACAAAGTCAACACCCCAGCTCGCATACAAGTTAAAAATTGAATTATAGTATTCCTGAGCGCCCGGTTTTTCTGCCAAAATGGTGTAATTGTCGCGCAACCAAGGGCATTGTAATTCGGTTGAATAAATCTGATCGGCAGTAATTCCTTTGGTTCCCAGGATTGGCAACTTTTCTTCCACAGCTGTTTTGGGAATACCACGCATGATATGTATCCCGAATTTTAAACCTTTACTGTGTACAAATTCAGCAAGGTCTTTAAAACCGTTTCCGTTTGCTGCCGATGGAAAGCGGTTTACAGCAGGCTGGTAACGACCGTACTCATCGATTACATAACGCGGGTCGGTTTGATTGTAGCCACCTGCTTTGTCGTTTTCCACAAACCAGCGGATGTCAACAACAATATATTCCCAACCGTATTTTTTCAGGTTTTCCGCCATGTAAACGGCATTGGCTTTAACCTCGTGTTCTTCCACTGTGGGACCGTAGCAATCCCAGCTGTTCCAGCCCATAGGCGGCGTTTGCGCCCATGTTTTGAATTCGCCTTTTGCAAATGACACCGGCTTTTTCTGAGAAGCACAATCCATACATGATAAAGCCACGGCAAACACAAAAAAGATGGTTTTAATGAAATTGCGTTTTATCAATTCAAAAAGTATGGTATAGGTTTTCATAGTTAGATTTTCTTTTTATTAACCTCCGGCAAAAGATAGAAAGGGCAGAAATCCAAAGTAAGGTAAGAATTCATGTTTTTAGTTGGTTCAGTGTTCATTTATTTTTCAAACATAGTAATTTCCTTGATTCTCTGGTTTCTGCAAATGTAATCCGAATCAATAATTCTGTTTAATACAAACTCGTCAAACAAGTATAAGAAAATCTGCAATTGCATTTTGTGTTATCATACAAAAATCAGCAATCAATTGCCAAAGTGTATAAAAAAGAATGATTCAAAAATACCAATGATTTTAATATCACCCTTTTTGAAAAGTATTATTTGAATGGCGATTTTTTGTTCCTTAAATCAGACGACTCTTTAATTACAAGCCAGACATGTTTGTAAATTCCTGATTCAGTGCAGGAATCAGAATCCAAATGTTTGGGTATTATTACACGAACCGCAATTACATTTTTACCATGGACATTTAGATATGGATTAAGTATTGCCTGCAGGGAAGTATTTTCGGAATTTGAACTTTTTATGGTGATACCATTTACAAAGATTTCAGATTCATGGCACAGTCCCTCAAAATTTATAACTATGCTTTTATTTGTCCAATCTTCAGGAATTGTAAACTGTTTTCTGTACCATCCTACTTCTAATGGGATTGATAAATTCAAACCCGATGCGGTTTTGTTAAGAAGCTCTTTATCTTTACTCCAATCATGCGGCAAATCAATATTTTGCCATTTATTGTCATCAAACTCAACCAGATTAGCCGATTGAATATCTCCCAGGCTAAATTTCCAGTTCAGATCGAATAATTGCGTACGTATTATCTTTTCCTGATTCCTTTTACAATTAATTGCGCTGCCAACAATTAATAAAAGTATTAACACCAATAATTTATCACGGTTAAACATGATTGGTTTTTCTGTTGGTTTATCCTTGTTTTTAATCTCTTCACATCTATTTCACTATGTTTTTATTTTGTCGTTTAATTCAAGTATTTAATCGGAAATGTTCGAATATTATTGAATTTGAGATATTTGATTTTAGATATCAATTCATGAAGATTTTAAACCATATAAAACTACCCTGATTAAAAAAATATACACTTTATAAACTCGTCAATCTCCAAGCAAAAATCAGTCAACATAATTGTCCTTCAAGATTTTCATTAAATTTACAAGGCATCATTATTTAACAAAAAGTAGTTGATATGAAGATTATCAAATATCTGGTTCTGTTTTATTATTTTTTTTATCTCTTTTTGAGTCCTGTTTCTGCAATAAAAATTGAAAAAACAGGCATTGAAAAGGGTTTGTCGAATAATAATGTAATAAGTATAACTCAGGACAGAGATGGCTTTATCTGGGTTTGCACCAAAGATGGTTTAAACCGGTTTGATTCAAATACATTCAAGGTATTTAAATCATCCGACACTGATACAAATTCCATATGCAGCGACGTTCTGAATTACGTTTATGCAGATAAATATGATGATGTAGTTTGGATTGCATCAGAAAAAAATGGTGTTGATGCCTATAATTACAAAACTCACCAATTTACGCATTATGAGCATGACTATTCAAACCCTGAGAAAAATGACCTGGCTGCAAACGGAGTTACAAGCATTGATGGAGATGACAGTGGAAACCTGTGGTTTGCCACGTATGACGGAGGTATCGACTTTTTTAATAAGGAAACAAAACAATTTACCAACTATAACCAATCAAATACACCTGGTTTAGGATCAAATTATAACTGGTGTGTGTTGTATGATTCAGATGAAAAAATATACGCCGGACATGTAAATGACGGTTTTAGTATTATAAATTTAAAAACAAAGACAGCCGTTAATTTTAAACATGACCCCAATGACCCGTCATCACTTCCGGATAATACTGTAACAAGTATTATAAATGATACAAAGGGAAACATCTGGATTGGGACACGAAACGGGCTTTCTTTATATATTCCCGAAACCAACAGAATTAGCAACTTTAAAAATGATCCTGGCAACAGTTTTTCTATCTCCAGTAATTTCATCCAGAAAATAATAGAAACAGATGACCATAAACTGTGGATCGGTACGGAGGGTGGCGGTGTTAATATATTGGATTTAAAAGTTTTATCATTTGCCTCTGATCCCCAAGAGATTAAATTCGATCATATTCTGGCATCTGAAACACACGAAGGTTTATCCAGTCTTTCAGTTCAAAGCGTTTTTCAGGACTCGTTCGGGAATATCTGGCTTGGAGGTTATGGAAGCGGTATCAACTTTATACCCAAAAAGGAAAGTATGTTTAACAGAATTGTTTACCTCCCCTACATAGGGTACACAAACAGTTTGAATGACAAGGCAGTACTTGGGCTTTGTGCAGATCAGAATGATCATGTTTGGGTTGCCAATGGAACCGGTGGAATCAGTATTTACCAGGATGGTGAAAAAATACAACATATAACCAACTTTGGACAAACCAAAGAAAACCAGACCATTACAACTGTTTTTAAAGACAGCAAAAACATAATCTGGATTGGAACCGATAAAGGACAAATTTATTTCTATAACAGTGATACGAAAAAATTTACCTCGTTTAAATATTTTAATGAGTTCGAAAATTATCCGATTTACATGTTCTTTGAGGATTCCCAAAACAACCTCTGGATTGCAACTGATATAGGATTGTTCAAGTATAACCTGGAAACCGGAACCGGCGGCACTTTCAATACAAACAATTCAGAACTACCCGACAACATAATAAGAGCTGTTGCAGAGGATAATAACGGCAATTTATGGGTTGGAACACTAATAGGCGCTCTTTGTGTTTTTGATCAGAATTTTAACCTGGTACAGAATTATAATCTGAAATATGATTTTTATGCCATAAATCAGATTTATAAGGATTCCAGCGACAGAATTTGGATCAGCAGCCAAAACGATCTTTTTTTAATAAAAACGCAGTTGGTTGATTCAGTGATGCGAATAGGAAAAATTTCAGGTCTAAAGGAAACAAATATTAAGGCTATAGTTGAAGGTAAATCTCCTGACGAAATCTGGCTGAGCACAAATAACGGAATCAGTCATATCGATCTGAATACAATGCATGTGAGTAATTTTGATGTGGCCGACGGAATTACAATTGGAGATTATTTAAGCGGTGTTGTTACCAAAACAAAAAGCGGTAAGATTTATTTTGGTTCGCGCAACGGAGCAACGTGGTTTGACCAAAATCTGGAGCAATCTGAAGTTGCTACACCGGATGCAACTTTCACAGGCTTTTCGGCAATAAACAGTAAAAAATATTTAACCCAGTTTGCCGATATCCCATTTAAAAATGAGATTGAGTTAAAACACAATCAAAATTCTTTTCAGATTCGTTTTAACGTTCTGGATTATTCACTTTCCAATAAAGTGGAGTTTTTATACCAGATGGCAGGACTTGATGATGGATGGTTTCCGGTGAACACGGGGAATGAAGTTACTTTTCGAAATTTGAAACCCGGAAACTATAAATTCAACCTGAAAACCAGGTTGCAAAACTATGAATGGTCGGAACATGAAACTTCGATGAACATACGGATTATACCGCCTTTATGGTTAGCGTGGTGGATTAAACTGATTTATTTTATAATTGTTGCAGCAGCAGTTTTTTATATTTTCCGTTTCTACAGGAATAAATTAAAAATTGAAAACGACCTGCTTTTGGAAAAAAAGAGCCGCCAGCAGGAACATAATCTCAACGAAGAAAAGCTTAAATTCTTTACAAATATTACACATGAATTAAGAACACCAATGACCCTCATATTAGGTCCGCTGGAGGATTTAATCACTGAGGATTCATTAAAACCGGAGCAAAAAAAGAAATTATTTATGATGCAAAGGGTTGCCAATCGTTTGCTTCAGGCCGTCAATCAAATCCTCGAGTTCAGAAAATCAGAAACCAAAAGCCGTAAATTGAGTGTAATCAAAGACGATCTGGCTAAATACATTTACGAAATCGGGGAAAAGTATAAAGATTTGAATCGAAACAAAGCCATCGATTTCCAAATAAAAATCCCCAATCATAAAGTTGAACTGTTTTTTGATCCTGATGTCATCACTATTATAATTGATAATCTGCTTTCCAATGCATTCAAATACACAAAAGAAGGAATCATAAGTCTTGAATTAAAACTTATTGTGGATGACAATGTTGACTTTGCGGAAATAACAGTTACCGATACAGGTTATGGAATTTCAGAACAAAATTTACCACGTATTTTTGATCGTTACTTTCAGGCTAAAAATGCCTCGCACCCGATAATGGGAACAGGAATTGGTTTGGCGCTTGTGAAAAACATGGTAGAATTGCACGAAGCAGAAATAAATGTGACAAGCCGGTTAAATGAAGGAAGTACTTTTAAAGTACGGCTTTTAACAAATACAAGTTATCCTGATGCAATACATTATTTTCCTGAAGAGATTCAAACAGGAGAAACTGAAGAGAATTCGAGAAATGTTATTCTGGTTGTTGATGATAATCAGGAAATAGTTGAATATATCCAGGATTCATTGAGTGATAGTTATACGATACTTACTGCCGAAAATGGCAAAGTTGGTTTTGATATTGCCTGCGAAGAAATACCTGATATCGTTATCAGCGATATCATGATGCCAATTATGGACGGTATTGAAATGTGTAAAATTCTGAAACAGGATGTTCGCACCAGTCACATACCTGTTGTTCTTTTAACTGCCAAAGGTTCTTTATATGATCAGAAAATAGGCTACGATGTTGGGGCTGACTCATATCTGACAAAGCCGTTTAGCAGTAATTTATTAAAAAGCAGGCTAAAAAACATTATAGATGCGAGAAAGAAATATTCGATGGCAAATTCATCAGGATTTAAAGATAAACAACAAATTCTGAATGACTCAGTTGGAGAGTTGGACAAGGAATTTCTGAAGAAATTAACCCATGCTATTGAAGAAAATCTGGAAGATGAAGAAATGAATATCTCTTATATTGCAGCACAGTTAAACATGAGTCATTCAACATTATACCGAAAAATAAAGGCACTAACAAATTTAACTGCCAATGAGTTTATCCGGAAAGTACGTATCAACTTTGCAGAACAACTTTTACTTACCGGCCAGTATAATATTTCAGAAATCATGTACAGAATCGGAATTAACAGCAGCAGTTATTTCAGGCAGTGTTTTAAGGAAGAGTTTGGGATGAATCCAAGTGAATATTTGCAGAAGTTGAAAGAGGGTTAGAAATGCAAATGCCTGTTTTCTTTATAATTCTAATTAAATGTCACTGACTGCAGGCCAACCGTTATTATTCCAGATTAATTTTTTAATAATCAGTTTTGATTTTCCTTCATCATGGGCATCGTAACCATGAAAAATCAAGTAATCAGTTTCATTAAAAGTATAGACAGCATTATGTCCAACTCCATACCAATCTTCAGTCCCCTCTAACAGGATTGTGCCTCCACCGCTGTCCATTGAGTTTTCGTTTTTATCGATATATGGACCAGGTATTTTTTCAGAACGCCCGACAATCATTTTATAAGTACTGTTAATACCTTTGCAGCAATAATCGATTGAGGCGAAAAGATAATAGTAGTTGCCTTTTTTAAAAACAAAAGGTGCTTCAATAGCATTCCCGCCTGCTTCTTTTGGATTATCATCAACAGAAGGGGGATTGGGTTCAGACGAGGATTTTTTACGGGATGCAATAGTTGAAATCGAATTTATGTTTTCTGCTGGTTTGGTAGCGTCGTTATTCAACTTAACAATTTTCAAACCATCCCAAAACGAGCCAAATGTCAGGTATGGTGTTCCATTATCCGCAACAATCAGGTTTGGATCGATAGCATTCCAATTTGTTTCTCCGGGAAACGACTGTATCACTTTCCCTTCATCTGTCCATTTAAAATCCGGGTCATTCGGATCTAATGTTTTATTCGTAACCAGTCCGATACAGGAAGTATTCTTACCAAATGAAGATACTGAATAATACAGGTAATATTTCCCATTGTAAAATGAAATATCGGGAGCCCAAATGTGGCCCTTAAAATCTTTCACAGCTTCGACAGCCCATTCAGGAGGCTTTGAAAATACAGGTTTCTCACGTTCCCATTCCTTCATGTCAGTTGATGACCAAACACTGATTCCCCAACCTGTGCAAAAGAGGTAATACCTGCCATTTTGCTCTGCCATTACAGGATCGTGTACCCGGATGCTCTGTGCAGCCGATACAAATGCAAGCAATACAAAGGCTAATAAAAAAACACACACTCTTTTCATTTTGATTTTTATTAATTATCCCGTTCTGAAATAAGTATTTATAACAAAACTACGATAACTCCCGGATTAAATAAACTGTCAACAATATCATGTACGATTAGTTACAGTTCAAAAATGCACATAAAACTTAAAAAAGAAATCACAAAAATCAAAAATAATATCTTTATCCAAATCAAATACTTTGCATGTTCCAGGATAATTTCGGGATGTTGCCTGACAAGGTTTATTTTGACATTTTTTAAAATAAAAAGCCTGCAAGTCATTTGATTTGCAGGCTTTTGGAGTTTTTTTGTTTCTCCTTTGGTCGGGGTAGCAGGATTCGAACCTGCGACCCCCTGGTCCCAAACCAGGTGCGCTAGCCGGACTGCGCTATACCCCGATATTTCAAAATGCGGTGAGGGCGGGATTCGAACCCGCGGTACAGTTTCCCGTACGGCAGTTTAGCAAACTGCTGGTTTTAGCCACTCACCCACCTCACCTTATTAAAGAACGAAAGGCAAAAATGCCTTTTTTTTGTGCGTGCAAATGTATTAATTGTTTTTACATTGGCAAAACTTTTTATTTTTAATTTGCCCCTAAAAGAACATTTTTGAAATTACGATACATTTAGGTCAAATTGCATTTACCACTTGTTTTATTCCTTCATCTATTGAAGTTGGTTTTATTTTGAAAGTCGTTTCAAATTTTGAACTGTCGAAATTATAATCACGATCGTATTGATACAACATTTCAACTAATTCTTTCATAATTGGGTTAAATAAACCCATCATCTGAATGACAATTTTTGATGCAATTTGAGTCTTTGGTTTAACATCCAACTCCAAAGCAATTTTTTCAATCCATTGTTTTCCTGTTATTGGACCAGCTGTTGGCAAGTGCCATATTTGTCCGTATGCAGATGCTGTATTTCCAAGAAGTGCAGTTGCTTTAGCTGCATCGGGAGTAAAAGTGAAATTGTGTAAATGATTAACTGAACAGAACCAGTTTGCCTTTTTGCCTAATTTTAGATTGTTAAATACTATTTCATTTAAAACACTGTTTTTTATTCCCGGACCATAAAAATCAGCTGCTCTTACAATCATCGCATCCAAAGCGCCGGATTTCATTTCATTTAAAACCAATTGTGCAATTTCTGCTCTGACCTTACCTTTTTTACTGCATGGAGAAACTTCAGTTTCTTCGGTCATTGGGTTCAGTTTGTTGGGATGATACATGTAAATGTTATCGAAAAAAACGAGTTTTGTATTGTGTTTTTTACATGCTGAAATAGTATTCCTCATCACAACGGGCCATTGTTCTTGCCATGTTTTAAGCCGGTAGGGCAGACCAACTGTTAGGTACGCTACTTCACACCCTTTAACAGCATTATCCACATCTCCCGGTTTTGTTAAATCGCAAATGATAAGTTCATCGTCAATATTAATTTTTTTAGGAGATCTGCTCGCCAGACGAATATTTTTTTTTGTTGTTGTTAATTCTTTTGCCAAATCGTTTCCGATAGCTCCGCCAGAACCTAAAATTACCTGCATCATTGTATATTTTAAAGATTAATATCGAACATATTTTGCTAGCCCATTTTCAACCAACTCATCGTTTAAAGCAGTAGGAGAATCAGCCAACCAAATAGTTCCGATATAACGCCCATATTTCTCAGTAACTTTTTCAGTTTCGAGTTGAATTTCATTATTATTAGCTGCAAGTCGCCGCTCGATGTATTGTTTCGACAACAACCCTTGTTGGTATTCTTCAGAGTCTTTTTTTACATTATACGTTTCAGGTGTGTTGATTTTTGCCAACCGAATCCGTTGAAACGTGGTAATTTTAAAACCAAGATCAATTACTACATCAATAGTATCGCCATCAACTATTCTTTCAACTTTTGCTTTGTAGTGGTACATAATTAATTTTTTAATGGTTAAGGTACACAAGTTAATCAAAATTGAATTGAGATTCAATAGCATTGGCAAAACAGAATACTTTTGTTACATTTAAACGCTTACAGATTATTGTTCAATTTAACTTTCGGGAATTAAGCCTTACTTCAATTCATGTTAAAATATTTCAAGTTAAGATTCGGCAGTTTAAAGCAATCAATGTTATTTATTGCGCCTGCGTTAAGTTTACTGATAATCATTTTTGCTGATCTTGACCCCGGCAATAAAAATGTTACGTACACATTTGCCATTGCATTTTTAATGGCAGTCTGGTGGATTTCGGAAGCAATTCCACTGGCAGTTACAGCTTTAGTTCCTGTCGTTATGTTTCCCTTAATGGGTGTTGTTGATGGTAAAACTATATCGGCGTTATATTTTAACCATGTAATATTTCTTTTTATAGGTGGTTTTTTAATGGCTTTTGCCATGGAACGGTGGAATTTACATCGCCGGATTGCTTTGCGTATTTTAATACTTTTTGGGGTGAGTCCGGGTCGTATTTTAATGGGTTTTATGCTTGCAACAGCTTTTCTGTCGATGTGGATGTCGAACACCGCTACAGCAATGATGATGGTGCCAATTGCATTTTCTATTATTTTGAAACTGGAGGAAAGTTTAGGAAAGGAAAAGGTGTCGAAATATACTGTTGGATTGTTGCTTGCAGTGGCATATTCAGCTTCGATTGGGGGAATTGCAACGCTTGTGGGAACTCCACCCAATTTATCGTTTGTCAGAATTTCAAATATCATTTTTCCTGAAATGCCTGAAATATCATTTGCAGATTGGTTTATTTTCGCCCTGCCAATAGCAATCTTACTGTTTTTCGCAGCATGGTTAATTCTTTATCTGATGTATAAACCAAAAAGTAGCTGGAAAGACATTTCAATAAATGATTTCAGAAGTGAATATAAAAATTTAGGAAAGGCAAAGCCGGAGGAAAAAGTAGTTTTTATATTGTTTGTACTGCTTGTTTTCTTTTGGATTTTTAGATCTGAAATCGTTATTCAGTCGTTTGTAATTCCGGGATGGGATAATTTATTTGAACACCCGGGATTTATAAATGATGGAACTGTGGCAATATTTTTTGGAATTTTGCTTTTTATGATTCCTTCAAAAACTAAAAAAGGAGAAAAACTAATGAATTGGGAAACTGCGGGTAAAATACCCTGGGGAATAGTTTTACTTTTTGGCGGGGGATTTGCATTGGCACAGGGCTTTGTTGATTCCGGGTTATCTGCATGGTTTGGAGAACAAATGGCCGGACTTGCAAACGTTGAGCCAATAGTATTGACTTTGGCAAATGCGTCGCTCATTTCAGTTCTCACCGAACTTACCTCAAATGTTGCAACTACCGAGATGATTTTGCCAATTCTGGCAGGGCTATCGGTCACAATTAAACTAAACCCATTGCTGCTAATGATACCTGCAACTCTGGCTTCATCGCTGGCATTTATGCTTCCGGTTGCAACTCCGCCAAATGCTATCATTTTTGGCACCAACCGTATTCAGGTTAAAGACATGGTAAAAACAGGAATTCTTCTGAATCTTATGGGAATATTCATAATAACGATTCTAATGTATTTTTGGGGCACTTTTGTTTTTGGTATTGATGTTAGTGTCTTTCCTGATTGGGCCGTCTCCGGGAAAATGTAATTTGTAAAAATATAATGTCCCTAAATTATTTTTTACGGAACTTTATTAAAAAAGAATGATGAATACCATGAATTACTTTTCAAATTATTTAATAAGTTTGGGGGCAACTTTTTAATAATATAAATAACCATAAAATATTTGTTATGAGTACAAGTCGCAGATCGTTTTTGAGAAACGTTGGAGTTGGGGCTGGTGTGATTGCTTCAATTCCTTTAATGGCATCTACAAACCCGGCTGAAAAAGAGAAGTTAAGAGATATTAGAAAATCGGCTGAGCGAAGCCCGTCTATGAGTTTTAATATGTGTGGTTATGCCGCACCCAAACTTGACAAAGTACGGATTGGTTTTGTAGGTATTGGCGATCGTGGTTCGGGTGCGGTTGAACGAATGACTTATATTGATGGAGTTGAGATTGTTGCCCTTTGCGACATTCGCCAGAGTGCAGTTGACGGTGGCCAGAAAATTCTGGAGAAAGCTGGTTTACCAAAAGCAAAGGAATTTGTGGGAAGCGACCTTACTTTTAAAGACTTATGCAACAGTGGTTTGTGCGACCTGGTATATACTGCAACTCCCTGGGAATGGCATGTTCCTGTTGGTTTGGCTGCCATGGAAGCTGGTTGTCACACAGCAATAGAAGTTTCAACAGCAAAAACCATGGACGAGTGCTGGCAAATTGTTGAAACCTCGGAACGTACTAAAAAACATTGCGTAATTCTTGAAAACTGCTGTTATGATTTTTTTGAATTGCTAACCTTGAATATGGTTCGGCAGGGAGCATTTGGCGATTTAATTCATGGTGAGGGTGCATACATTCATGACCTTGACTACTGGCATTTTAATAAACCCAAAGACGATAAAATGACCGATGGAGCTTACACAAAAATGTGGCGACTTCACGAAAATAAACGGAATGCAAATGTTTATCCTACACACGGACTTGGTCCAATTTGTCAAGCCATGAATATTAATCGCGGTGACAAAATGGATTATCTCACAGCTATGATGGGGAACGATTTTACACTAAAGCAGCGAATTGCCGAAAAAGCAAAGGAAGATCCATTTTTTGAACAGTTTACAGGTTGGGAAATGCGAGGAAACATGGATATGCAGATGATTCGAACCAATAAAGGAAGAACCATTTTAATTCAGCACGATATTTCATCACCGCGGCCATATTCAAGGATTCACATGTTAAGCGGCACAAAATGTTTTGCCCAGAAATGGCCGCTTCAACACATTGCATTTGGGCACGATGTTGCCGATGAAGCTAAAATGAAAGAACTTGAGGAAAAATATCAGCCCGAAATTGTAAAACGAATGGGAGAGATGGCCAAACAGGTCGGTGGTCATGGCGGAATGGATTTTATGATGGACTGGCGAATGATCGATTGTTTGCGAAACGGTTTGCCAATGGACATG